>DAOTUH010000038.1:0-3501 GCA_034437255.1 Anaerolineae bacterium | reverse complement strand
GATGATGGACGCTATCGCGGGTGCAGTGTGGCGTCGCCCTTTACCTTCCCTTTCTACGGGGCGCGCTATACCGAGGTCTTTGTCTGCAATGATGGCGTCATCCATCTGGGGCGCGAGGCCGTCTTCCGCACTTACCAGTACCGCTATGGCACCGGCACCCCCATGATTCTCGCGCTGCTGGTGGATTTGGACCCGACGATCAGCGCCGGGGGCATCTTCGTCCGGCAGGCGGCCGACCGCCTCATCATTACCTGGTCGCGCCTGCGCGCCTTCCGCCAGCCGGAGGCCGAGTACACGTTCCAGGCGGTGCTCTATCCCGATGGCAACTTCGATTTAATGTACCACGATCTGCCGGAGACGTTGGTTTACCAGCCCAATGACGATCCCGCTGCCAGACCGTGGGCCGTAGGCGCGGTTCCCGGCGCGTGGCGGGACGGCGGCCCGGAACAGGTCACATGGGGAGCTCTACCGCTTTCCAGTGGGCCGGCGGGCGTGCTGCACGATTATCTCCTGGGTTTTCGCCAACATCTGCATGTGCTTCTGGCCCCGCTGGCTGTGTTGATTCTTGCCGCCAGCGCCGTAATCGTCGGCGGCTTCCCGCTGCTGCTCTACGTCAGTCTCGTCAGCCCGCTCAATGCGCTGCTGCAGGGCGTCGAACGGCTGGAAGCAGGCGATTATACGGTCACGGTGCCGGTGCGCTACACCGATGAGATCGGCTTTCTCACCCGCATGTTCAACACGTTAGCCGCGGAATTGGGCGACTTGATCCACAACCTGGAAGCGCGCGTGCATGCCCGCACCGCCGAATTGGACGCTGCCAACGCCCAGCTGCGCGCCGAGATCACTGAGCGTGAGCAGGCCCAGGCGCAGATCATGGAACAGCAGCGCGCGCTGGCGACCTACGAGGAACGCGAGCGATTGGGCCGGGAGTTGCACGATGGCCTGGGACAGCTATTGGGCTACCTCAACGTGCAGAGCCAGGCGGTGCAGACGCTGCTGGATAAGAACCAAGTTGTGGCGGCGCGGAGTAATCTGACGGAACTGATCAAGGCCGCACAACAGGCCCATGGCAATGTCCGCGCGCATATTTTGGGATTGCGCCAACCGGAGCCGCGGGATTTTCTCACCCTGGTACGCGACTACGTCACGCGGCTGGGGCAACGTTGGGGGATAGAATGCACGCTCCAGGTGCAGGAGACGTTCCCCACCGTCCCCTTCACCCCGGCGGTGGAAGCACAGGCGTTGCACATCCTGCAAGAAGCGCTGGTGAACGTGCGCAAACACGCGGACGCGGAATGCGTCGAGGTCGTTTTGCGGCTTGTCGGCGACCACATCCAGTTGGAAGTCATCGATGACGGACGCGGTTTTGTGATGAGCGAGCGAGAGAGCGAGTCGACCACCAGTTTTGGTTTGGCGATTATGCGGGAGCGCGCGGAGCAGGTGGGGGGACAGTTGACGATTCATGCGCGCCCCGGACAGGGCACGCGCGTGAGCGCCACGCTGCCGCGCTTTGTCCCCGCAAAAGTCGACGCTGATGATCTGGAGAGCATCCAGGGGCTGCGCGTGCTGCTGGCCGACGATCACCCGCTGTTCCTCGATGGATTGCGTAACCTGCTCATGGCGCGCGGCGTGACGGTGGTGGGGATGGCGCACAACGGCCGCGAGGCGGTTGAGAAAACGCGCGCCCTGCATCCCGATGTGGCGGTGCTCGATCTCCACATGCCGGAATGCGACGGCCTGGAAGCGACGCGCACCATCAAAGCCGAACTGCCGGAGGTCAAGGTGGTCATCCTCACCATGTCGGAAGACGAACAGTATCTCTTCGAGGCCATCAAGAACGGCGCATCGGGCTATCTGCTCAAGAATCTGGAGTCCAATGCCTTCTGCTCGCTATTGGTGGGCGTGATGCGCGGCGAGGCGGCGCTGGCACCGGGCATGGCGGAGCGCCTCATGGCCGAGTTTGCCCGCTCCGCCGGGACTGCCCCGCCGGAAGATCCGCTGACACCGCGCCAGTGGGAGGTGCTGCGCCTGGTGGCCGAAGGATTGACCTACAAGGAAATTGGGGACCGGTTGCACCTTAGCGAGAAGACCATCCAATATCACATGGGCCAGGTGTTGGAGAAGTTGCACGTGCAGAACCGCGCCCAGGCGATTGCGTATTTGAAAGCGCGGGATGCGCGGCGTGCCGGGTGAGCTTTGCGGCACGGGTGAGGCCATGATACAATAGGTATATAATCAAATGTATCTGGGAGGAAATGATGTCAGTTACATTGGAACAAATCAAAAGCCTCGAACGCATCTACACCGAGGGGTATGCCGACACGTATCTAGATCGCTCCCTACGGAAAATTGTTGCATACCAACTGGCGCGAGATAAGGCAGACCTTGCCGTGTTGAAACAAGATTTATCCGCATTAGAGAAACAATATGCTATGCCCTCTGACGAATTCTTCCAGCGTTACACTGCTGGAGACCTGGGCGACGATGCGGACTTTGTGGAATGGAACGCGCTATATAAGATGTATTCGCGTTTGCGTGCGCGTTTAGATATTCTACAAGGGACTGAAGCGTGAGTGAGCTTACCGACTATCTTGATGCAATTAAACTCAGCTTGATTAGCAGCCCCGTTATTGCTGCGTACACCATCATCAAAGAACGCACCACCGCGACAGATGGGTACATTCGCTTGCGCGCCACGCTAGTGAACGGTGATTTCTTAGAATTAACCGAGTATTTTGTCAGTGTAACACAAGTTGTACAAACCGTAGATTACCGCTATCAATGGATGGATGCAAATCAAACGCACCTGCGACAACGTCGGGATAACACACCGCACCATCCTGAGCTCCCCGATTTTCCCCATCACAGCCATTTGGAAAACGACACACGCATCGTTGGTAGCCAACCGCTGAGCCTCTGCCAGTTACTGGAAATCCTGAAAACGCGCCTCGACCGTTAGCCCACATAAATGTTCTGGCAAAGCATGGAGCAAGCGCGGGTACCAGGCTAAGGGCACCACAATTGAGCGCCCATCGACGAGATCAACCTGCAACGCATCCTCACTAAAGCTAACATACTTCACCCGCTCACCGGGTTTCAAATTCGAAGTAACCACGCCAAGCCTCCAAGAGTTCCCCTTCATAGTTCCTGATCATCCGTTCAATTCTACGCAATTCTTGCGCGCTAGACCCAAGATTGCGCGCCAAAGCAACAGGCCCAAGCCAAAACTTGGCCGATTGGTCATCACGATCCACATGTACGTGAGGTGGCTCATTGGGTTCATGACTATAAAAATAGATCCGCTAGGGACCAGGGCGCAATACAGTTAGCATCATTCAACCTCAAATCTGGTATACCATATCCTACATCTGTTGCAATTGTAGGGGAATGCAACCTCGACGCTTCGCGTCTCATCAGACGCCGCGCGACGCGGCCCGCCCCACGAATCAGGCCCCCCAACTAGCCCCAAACACTCCGGTGCCAACCCCTAGTCCCCAAGAC
>DAOTUH010000037.1:0-3764 GCA_034437255.1 Anaerolineae bacterium | reverse complement strand
CGGTCTTTTTGTCTCTACCGGCGGCTTTACCCGCGACGCGGAGATCGAGGCGCGCGGTGCGCGCGAACCGGTCACCCTGCTGGATCGGGACGGTTTCATCCGGCTCTTGCTGGAGCACTACGAGGAGTTGGAACCGGAGTACAAGGCGCAAGTGCCGCTAAGGAAAGTCTGGGTGCCGGCGGAATAGAACACATTGAATGAGGAGGCCGCGATGGCATTAGTAAGATGTGAGCAACATGGACGTCCGAAAGGAAGAACACAAACCTACGTAAAAGCCGTCCAGCCGGCTGGATATCCTGACACGGCTGCGATCTGTGGACGTAAACACTGCGATCGCCCAGGGCTGGTCTGGCTTAACCAGGCCAAGAAGAAAGCCTACGATAGTGGGCAACGTATCTTCTCCATACCGACCGCGGCTGTGAAGATCAAGGCCATCTGAGATGATCTCAAAGAGATTTCAGCCTGCGTCAGAATTCACTTTCAACATCAACCGCTCCGAACGTACCCGACAAGTCCGCTGGTTAGCTCCACTCCTTGCCGAACCACGAGGTCGGGTCTGGTTCCTGGAAGAGTTGGGGTGTTCTTGTTCAGCCAAGGAGGCTCAGAAGGCCACGGTTTTCCACCTCTGCTTTCCTTTGCGGGACATCTTTACCGCCGATTATTATCAGTGTCGAGGGAATGCTGATCTCGAGGATCAGTTCATCGCCTACTACAATCGTCTCTTCGACCTACCGGAGGGCTTTGGGATTGACGAAGTCTGGCGCACTGCGCCCAACAATGAGATTCGCCACCCGGCGGCTGGCGGACGCTCCGGTTGGTATGAGGCGTTCCTGCAAAAACGAATTCCTGATGAAGTATTGTACACTCAGGCGCGAGATGTACGCCGTATGCTCGGTACTGAAGCGGACGCGCTTTTGCTTAGCCAGAGCCACGTGATTCTGATTGAATGCAAGTACAGAAGCTCACCTTCGACCGAACAACACGAGCGCCACCAGCTGATGGGCAAGACCTTGGCGCGTCGCCTGGAGAGAGAGTTTTTCTTCGGCATGGTGGTCGAAGATGAACGTGATCCAGTTTTTGCCCGGATTGATGCCCCTTATGTGCTTTGGCGGACGATCCAATCGAGAGTTGAAGTACTAAAAACGAAGTAGCTAATGGCAGTCAGACTACAAGTCAGCTCTAGAAGGCCAAATCGGGGGAAGCTAGCCGTAAGCGAAATCTCATCTGTCAGGTTCAGGTAACTCAACAAAATGCCATTGGTGAAACAAAACAGGCCAGCCTTGCTCGGTTTCACCAGAACCGCTTACATAATTGGGGGTTAATATGTTTGAAGTGTTGATACCTTTAGAAGGCGATCTTTCAATGAAGCATATACCAGGTATTCTTGGGGCTATGGATTCTTTATGGGATTCCGACCCCAGTTATGTTGTCTTGGATCTAACCGACGTTAGTTTTATCTGGCCATCAGTCATTACTCTACTTACAACATGCGTTATACGCCTGCGCAGAGATGGCTTCCCGGTGAAGATCACACGCCCGTCCAGTGAAAATGTTGACACCTATCTAAACCGCGTCGATTTCTACAATCTTCTGAGGATGAATGTTGAGTACCCCTGGCGGCGACATAATGCTGAAGGACGTTTCCGTGAAGTGGTGCAGGTCACCTCAGAAAATGAAGCTGAACAAGTAGTGAGTGAGGTAATGACTATTCTGGGCCGCAATGTCGAGGGAATTGCTGGCGTTTATGATGCTGTTCAACACACGTTCTTAGAAATCGTGAACAATGTTTTCCATCATGCTAATTCACGCACAGGTGCTGTTATGTGTGCACAGTCCTATCACAACCAGAAGTGCGTAGAACTGGCAGTTGTAGATAGTGGGCAAGGCATACCCGCCAGTCTCAAACGGAATCCTGAACTGATCAACCGCTTTCATAATGCGGCGGAGGCGATTGAGATTGCCATTCAACCACGAACCACCGGTCGACCGGATTACAACTCTGGTGAAGGACTCTTCTTCTCACTGGAATTTATAAAAGTCAACGAGGGCCAAGCTTGTATCTACTCACAAGATGGTGTCCTATGGGCAGAGGGAAGAAGAGTATGGAGCGATTCAAGTCCCGTTTGGCCAGGGACCTTGGTTAGCATGCAGTTCCGTACGGATCGTCCTGTTGACACAGCTGCTATATTCAATCAATATGCGCCGCCAGAGAACGACTTCGACTGGCTGTTTTGATCCTTGATAATGTCTGCGAAGATGATGAGAGGGGTCTTATGAAGACCGTTGAATTGAGAACTTGGGGAACATCACTGGGATCTCGAGTGCTCGGAAAGAAAGTCCGAGAGCACGTTATGGCGTCGATTGAGCAAGGGGAGATCGTTCATTTAGACTTCAATGGCGTCGAAGTAGCTTCGGCTTCCTTTGTAGACGAGTTAATAGGCAAGCTATTCTTGCGCTATGGACAGACCCATCTGCGAGGACGTCTGCGGATAGTGAATGTAACGACAGAAATTCGAGCTCTCGCCCGCCGGATGATTTCGGAGCGCATGAAAGAAACCCGCAAATCCGGTCCTCGTGTTGCGGAAACCCCGATAAGTTATGCTGAAGAAGAAGTACATGAGGGCGATGTGTCTGGTCAGGGTAAATCTGTTCCACAGATGAACCCCTTCGACGTCCTTGACGCCGTGCGCGCCGACTACCGCACCTATGTGCAGACCTTCCAGCGCTTCCAGAACCCCACCATCCGCCGCTGGGTCATGGAGCGCATTGAGCATGGCACGCTGCTCTGGAAGCCACCTTTCATCCAGCTCTCGCGGCCCTTCGCGCCGGGGCAAGACCTGGAAGCGCTGATTGAGGCCGGCGCGCTGCATCCCGGCGTGCTCCCCGTCTTCCGTGCTGACCGCGACGACCCGACGTCCGATCCTATCCAGCCCTACCAACATCAGAGCGAGGCCGTCGAAAAGGTGCTCGCCGGGCACAACGTCGTCGTGGCAACAGGCACCGGCTCCGGCAAGTCCTTCGCCTTCGGCATCCCCATCGTCTCGGCGGCGTTGCGCCTGCGTGAACAAGGGATCGGCCCACGTGGTGGGCTAGGCATCAAGGCCGTTATCGTCTACCCCATGAACGCCCTGGCGAACTCCCAGTACGACGACTTCGCCCAACGGCTACACGGCAGCAGCCTCAAAATCGCCCGCTACACCGGTGACACCGCCTACAGCCCGGTGGAAGCTCTGGAGCGCTACCAACGCGCTACCGGCCGTCAGCGCCCCTACGACAGCGAGGTGCTCTCGCGGCAGGAGATCCAGGAGCAGCCGCCCGACATCCTTATGACCAACTACGTCATGCTGGAGCTGCTGCTGACGCGCTTCCACGACCGCAAACTCTTCGCGCATCCCGACGTACTGCGCTTCCTGGTGCTCGATGAGGTGCACACTTACACCGGCAAGCGCGGCGCCGACGTCGCCGCCTTGATCCGCCGTCTCAAGCAGCACACCCACACCGTGAGCACATTGCGCTGCATCGCCACCAGCGCCACCGTGGAAAGCGCCGGTGACGTCAGCGCTGCCGAGGCCGTGGCTGACTTCGCCCAACGTCTCTTCGGCGAACCCTTTGCGGCGGAGCACGTGGTCACCGAGTCCTACGCGCCGTTGCCAGAGAGCTTGCCGCTGCTCACGCGCCAAATCGCTGCGGCTTTGGCCGATGGCCCCCTCACACCGCACCAACTTGCTGCAGCATTGGATGCGACGCCAGAAGAGATTCAATCA
>DAOTUH010000036.1:0-3029 GCA_034437255.1 Anaerolineae bacterium | reverse complement strand
CGCGGCGCGCAAAATCTCCCGCGCGACGACCACTCGCGCCGACATCGAGGCAGCCGAAGAGAAGGTCTCGGATATTATGGAGGACATCGAGAACCTGGAGCAGGATCTGAAGCAGAAGACCGATGCCATCGTCGCCCGGTGGGAGACCAGCCTGGAGACGTTCGAGGAGGTCGCGGTCACGCCGCGCCGCGCGGATATCGAGGTCAATCTCTTCGCGCTGGCGTGGGTCCCGTACTGGTACGTGGTCTATCAGACCGGCAGCATCACCCAGACCGCCTCCGTCCCGGCGTATTAAAAGGTACGCGGCGCCCCCTCCTAACCTCCCCCGAGGGGGGAGGGACTTGGTGGAGTTCCCCTCCCCTGGGGAGGGGCTAGGGGAGGGGGGAAAGCTCGCATCCTATTCACCTATCAATGATCGCGAAACCGAAATCATAACAATGAGGAGAGGACGCGCAACCTTATGCCGAATCCAGAGACTACGACCCCGCAACCCATCACCCTGACCCCTATCGGGCACGTCGAGCGCGAAGAGGCCGAACCGACCGGCGCCGATGCCATCCCGCGCCTGCGTGCCAAACGGGTGCGGCTGGTGCTGAACCCGGAGGTCCGCGAGGCGCTTCTGGGCGTCGAGCCGGGGAGCGACCTGGTGGTCGTCACGTATCTGCACCGTGCCTCCCGGGACGTGCTCCAGGTCCATCCGCGCGGCAACCCGGACCGCCCGATGCGCGGCGTCTTCGCCACTCGGAGCCCGGCGCGCCCGAACCCCCTCGGCGTGACGACCGTACGGGTGGAGGCGGTGGCGGGCACCGTGCTCACCGTCGTCGGGCTCGACGCCCTGGACGGCTCGCCGGTCCTGGATCTCAAGAGCTACTCTGCCGGGTTCGACACGCCGTACGAGGACGAATCTTAAGCGCGCAAAGGGCTTATCGCGGCAAGCCATTCGCTATCACCGTGCCGGCTAGCAGCAAATCACTGTCGTCCATGGGTTGCATATGCTGGCGCAAGTCTACGCATAATTCTGCTGCCACATCAGCCGCCGTCGAAACCGGTCAAAAATCAGTGAAAAATCCGTGTCATCCGGGGTAAAAGGAGCGCCATCCTTTTACCCTATAATCGCGACGGCCGGTCGCGGTTCGGGCGCGTTGAGCGTCAGCCTGTCACCGTTTCGCGCCACCGAAGAAGTGTTTTCCACCCACGCCGCTTTGTCAAAATCGAACCAGTGTACGGGTGGGTTGTGCAGACCGCTGCCTTCGATAGTAATCGGCTGCGCGCAGAAAATGCAGACCAGCGATGTGCCGTCCGCCAATCGCGAGCAGTACGCGCCGTTATCAGGAGCGTCGACGATCGCTTCCTGCTCGGGGTGCGCATCCCAGAGCGGGAAGCGGTCCAGCACGGCCCTGGCGGCGCGCACATGCTTTCGTGCGAGTTCGTCCAGGCCGATACCTGAAGGAGGACGATGGAAACGGGCGGTAGCAACGCCGCCAAGTAAATTGCGCCAGAAACGCTCGATACCATCCTGACGACTGCCCAGGGCGGCATCACCGCCGTAGATCTTGACGCACGTTAACGGCCGCTGGGTGTCCGAGGCCAGATTGTTGTTTCGCACCCACTCAAGGGTGCGCCAGTGGTTGCTGCCCCGCTGGCCGTTGTGGTTGGAGATCTCAATGAAATCAAAGGCCTTGGGATGGGCAAGGGTGACTTTCACGTTGGACCTGTCCAGATAGGGGTGGTCGGACGGTTGCTGATAGATATGACTGTCGAGCTCGCCGAGCTCGCCGACCGACGGGTCCCAGTTGTCCCACATCTCTGTCGTCAGGATTTTCTTCCCCTGCTTGTTCGCCCGGCTCCTGACAAAACTGTTCCAGTAAAAGGACCAGGCGGGATCGGCGTTGGTTTCATTGTCCATGCAATAGAGGACATGATCGTAGTGAAAAGAAATCGCGAGCAGCTTATCGACAAATCGCTCCTGCCGTGCGAGAAGCGGCCTATTGTCCGCAATTGCCGGGACCGTTTCGAAGAACGGATTGATTTTCGTCCACGCTTTGAACGGCCATTCTTCCTTGAGTCCCGATGACGCTTCGGTATACGTGCGGTTGTTGCGGGGATTCCACGGATTGTCGTGCCATGCCGTGTAGAAGTCGTAGGTGGCCCAGATCTCTATCTGGACGACAATCTCACGTTTGCGTGTCTCACGCAGGAATGTGTCAAGACGATGAAAATACCCCTCGTTCCACGTGTCCAGATCGTAAAAGCCCCCGGCATCGTCTCGGACGAACGGCCAGACATCACCCTCGTCGCGCCCCGACATCGTGCAGCGAACGTAGTTGCCGCCGACACTGCGCAGTAGATCGAGGTGTTCTTTGAGATCTGCGACTTGAAAAAGATTGTCTTCTTTGCTGCCGCCGATCAACACCGTCGGTTTGCCGTTCAGTGCAAAAAACTTCCTGTTGGCCGTGCAGATCTCGAGCATTCCGACTCTATCGCTCTCGTCTGACATCGACTTCTCCTTTTCGGTTGACAAATACACCTTATTTTTGCCCTTTTGTGGTCTTGACACGCGGCCCGGACGTAACCCGTGCGGCAGATGCGGCGCCACCACCCTCGCTACGAACCGACCTGCCCTGCGCGAGCCACCGCCACTGCCTGCGGCGCCAGCCGCGTCGGGTTGACGCCGTAGTTAGGCGGGAAGGCTCGCAAATTAGCACGTCACCCGGTTCACTCGGCAAACATCTCCGCTAACGTCGCCAGAATTTCAACCTGCGTAGCTTTATCCAGACACCCTAACTTACGCACTAAACGCCTCTTGTCCACCGTTCGGATTTGATCAAGTACAACTTGCCCTTGCTTACCCTGGAACTCGCAGTCTACTCTACTCGGATAGGAGCGCCCTTTCGTTGTCATCGGCGCTACAATCACCGTTCGGATCCAACGATTCATCTCATCCGGTGAAATGACAGCACAGGGACGCGTTTTCCGGATTTCGCTGCCTACTGTCGGATCCAGGTTCACAAGATACACATCAAATCTTT
>DAOTUH010000035.1:0-28781 GCA_034437255.1 Anaerolineae bacterium | reverse complement strand
AGCAGATTTAGGGCTTCACCTAATTCCCGACAAGAGCCAAAAAGTTAGAAAGTTACGAGGTGAAAGTTAGCCTTTCATTCCCATGCTGGATGGTATGCGTAGACGATTCGACTATCCTTCGGCATATCTATTGCCATGACTATCCCGTCTTGGCACCGGACAATTGAGGTAACTCTATTCATTATGAGGAGTCATTCACACACCCGACGACACAAAGGTTACTGAAAGCTATTATAGCATGGGAGACATGCTGCTACACTACTGACATGCGTTGCGGAAGCTGTTGAAATGCGTTGGATGAGTTTGGGTTTGGTTAGGTTTTCACTTCCACGGTAAGGCGAGCGCCGTCGTTCGGGGATGATCCATGACGATTACTCATCGTCCGTCTCCGTAAGGGCGACGATGGCCGGGTGCCTGGCCTCCGCTCGTTCTTTCAACCAGCGCTTTATGATCCAGGACTCTGCCTCTTGGGGTGTGCCGGCGGAGCCGACGAACGCCTTGGTTCTCCGATCCCAAATGCGGTAACCGTCCTCTCCTTGCCAGTGCGCGTAATCGTAGGGCGCATGGCGCAAAAGCGCTTGTCTCTCTACCTCAGAAAGCGGAAGGCCTTTCTCCAGCATCTCCTTCGTTAGCGTCTTGAGGCTGACGAGGTGAATGGTCACCCCAGTGGCAATCGCCAGCAGAAGGAGCCGCAAGGTCAGCACGTCGAGCACGAAGATGGCCGCGTAGCCGATGGTGAGCCAGAGCACGACCAGCGTGGTCACTTTGGTCCGCAGCGTGACAGCACGGTGTTCGCGATAGTTTCGGATATACGGCCCCAGCCACGGATGGCCCATCAGCCAGCGATAGAGCTTATCGGAGCTACGCATGAAGCAGGCCGCTGCCAGGAGCAGCAGCGGCGTCGTCGGCAATAGCGGGACAAAGATGCCGATGATGGCCAGGATCAGAGAGAGAATGCCAACGATCAGGAGCAAGACTTTACGCATAGGTTCAGCCCCCAACATTGAGGGAGGCCAACACGTCTTGCCACGCGTCCATTTTGCGTAACCCCTGCAGATGTTCCGACTCGCGGATAGCTTCCAGATTCTGGAGGCCGCCTTCCACGACTTTCTGAAGGTAGCGCAAGGCGCGTTCGTTTTCGCCCACGGAAACCGCAGCACGGGCTGCGTTCCAATAGGCCCACCAGGGCGCATCGCCCACCTCGAAAGCCCGCTCATACCAAGCCAGGGCCTCGTCATACGCGTCCCGGAATAAGCGCACATTGCCGTTGACCGCCAGGTTCGTCACCTCGTCGAACCAGGCGAAATAGACCTCGGTCTCCTCCACCCTCTCGAATCCCAGGCGGAGCGCGGTGGCGACGGAGCCTACATTGCTGGCCCAGCAGTGCCAGCCGATGCGCACGAAGCCCTGGCTAAGCGCCTCCTCGACCAGTGCACCCCCGGTGATGATGGCGCTGCCCTGACGCCGGTATCCCGCCACGGTCTCGATGCCCACCTCGCAGCGCGCCCCAAGATTGTACTCCGAGAGCGCCCAGCCGACGAGCTCGGTGTCTTCGCGCACCAGGCAGACGCCGAAGCGGTCTCGCAGGAAAAGCGCCGTCGAGGGGGCCTCCGAGAGTACCTCCTCCCGCAGTGCTCCAATGTTTCCCAGGCTGTCGTCGGCCAATAACGCTGCATCGATCTTGTGCACCGCGTCGCCCGGCTTGAGGAGAGAGCGCCAGTCAATCTTCAGGTTGGCGTCTCTGAAGATATAGGTGTGTCGCTGATCGGGGATGGGGAATTTGTCCCGTAGGATCACCGTTTCGATAGCCGCTTCCCACCCCGACACGTAGATAAGCACAAAAGCCTCTTGTCCCGTCTCCGGCGCCTCGGGAAAGATCACGTCGTCAAAGAGACAGTGTAATCCTTCGTTGAAGTCGCTGCACTGAGGATCACCTGCCAGGTAGAAGCGCTGCTGCACGTGCAGAAAGGCGGCGCACGGCTCGGCAGAATCGTCCACGTAAATGGTCCCAGGCGCCACTCCGGCAATAACCGCCTGAGGTGCCAGGTGCGCGTCCAACTGCGCGAAAAGTTGCCTTACTTTCTCAAAATCCGCCTCCGCGAGTCGGTAGATTTTTGTCATCATATCTCCATTTCTGGTACGGATTAAGCGGATTCAACGGAATACGCAACACGCAATACGCAATACGCATCACTTTAGCCGTTCACCCGTCATTGATCCGCATTTTCCAGTCCGCCGATCCCTCGTCTTCCCTATATCGCTCCACCAACGCTAGGAGTTCTTGCTCCTCGAAGCTTTTGGCCAGTTCACGCAGCTTGCGGGCGAAGGGGACGTATTGTTCCCCCAGCGTCGCAATGCGCGCAGCCCGCTCCTGGATAGCTCGAAGGTTTCCCCTCCGCGCCAGGTCAAGTAACACGTCCATCTCAGCCTCTGGCGGTGGCACCAGAATGGCTTCCTCTTCTTCTGCGTCGAAGCACTCTCCCGCTTCTTCGATTTCCCAAACCAGCTCCAGATGCTCTTCCAGCATTTTCGCCAATGTAGGCCAGTGGATAGGCTTGGACAGGAAAGCGTCGAACCCCGCTTGCCGACTTTCCGCCTGATCCTCCTTGGAGACGCTGGCCGAGACCGCAATGACGGCCAGGTCCGCCAGCTCCGGCGTCTGGCGCATCCGCTGTGCTGCTTCGAAGCCATCCATCACCGACATCCAGCGATCCATCAGAATCAGATTGGGTCGCACCTCCTGCGCCACCTGAATGGCTTGCTCACCATTGGTCGCCTCGACAATCTTGAATCCCAACGGTTCCAGCAGGTCCACCAGCACGGCTCGATTGGAAGGAATGTCATCGACCACCAGGACCGTGCGCCGGGGGCCGCGATAGCCGGTGATGGTCCGCTCTGGAGGCTGAAGGATATCAGCCGTCATTTCGGCTTTCGGGAAGGTCACGTCGAACCAGAACCGGCTGCCCCCGCCCGGCTCGCTTTCGACGTAGATCTCGCCTCCCATCAACCGCACTAACTGGCGGCTGATGGCCAGGCCCAGGCCTGTGCCCTTGCTGCGATGTACCGGATTCCCGACCTGCTCAAAGGGCTGAAAGATACATTCTAGCTGATCGGGCGAAATGCCAATGCCGGTATCGCGTACGGAGAAACGGAATGTGAGGAGGTTGGGAGCTGGGGGGGAGTGGGGGTGTAGGAGCATTTCACGCCCACGCTCAATTACCCCCACACTCAACACCACTTCCCCTTCTTCGGTGAACTTGATCGCGTTGTCCAGCAGATTGAGCAGTACCTGGCGTAGGCGGGTCTCGTCGGCCTCTATCGACGTGGGGAGCGTATTCAGCGCCTCGAAGTAGAACGTGATGCCTTTTGCCTCCGCCCGCGCGTGGATGATGCTGACGATGTCCTGCAAGAAAGCAGAAAGATGAAACGGGGCAGGTGAGAGCGCCATCCGTCCAGCCTCAATCTTGGAGAGATCCAAGATATCGTTGATCAGGATGAGCAGGTGTTCACCGCTCTGCTGAACAATGTTCAGGCTATTGATAACATCGGGCGCCAGCGGCCGCTGCTGGAGGAGTTGCGCGTATCCCAGGATGGCGTTGAGCGGGGTGCGGAGCTCGTGGCTCATGTTTGCCAAGAAAGCGCTTTTGGCACGGTTGGCCGCTTCGGCTTCCTCTTTGGCAATCTTCAGCTCGCTGGTGCGTTCCCTCACCAGCTCCTCGAGATGGTCACGGTAACTCTTGAGCTCCTCCTCTGCCCGTCTACGCTCAGCGATCTCCTGCTGGGCCTCCTCGAACAGCCGGGCGTTGTGGATGGCGATAGCCGCCTGGGCACCAAAGAGCGCCAGCAACTCCGCATCGGCCAGCGTGAAGGCGCCGGCCGTCTCCCGTTCGACGCTCAGCACGCCCAAGAACTCCTCACCCCAGCGCACCGGGACGCCGATCATGGCGCGGATGGGCAAACCGTCGTAGATCGCAGCCCGCCCCCCCCACCGCCGGTAGTCATTGACGAGGAGCGGCTGACCGCTCTCCCAGATCTTGCCGGCGAGACCCTCACCGCGTCGCAGCAGCGTTCTCGAAAGGTCCGGCCCCTCGCCGGCGGTGGCCGTCAGAACCAGGGCGTCCAGATCGGGCCGGTAGATCGTCAGGTGTCCGGCCCGCCCGCTGACCAGCGCAATCGCCCGCTCCACGATGGTGTGCAGCAGCAGGTCCGGGTCTAGCTGCGTCGCCAACTTCAGGCTGACCTGACGCAGCGCCTCCAGCCCCTGGCGACTGCGGTAGAGCCGGTAGCCGAGATAGATCAGGGCACTGAGTGCCAGCGCTCCAAGGATAAACAGAGCCGACAGCGGATCGTTCGTGTCGTAGCGGGTGTCGGTGAGGTACAGGTAGAACATCACCGTAAAGTAGAGCAGGCCCAGGCTGCCCGAGACCGTGATCAACGGGATGCCGAAGAGCTTGTACCTGGAGATGGGCGAATCTGCGTAGATCTGGCGCGTCGATTTGAGATAGGGGAAGAGCGTGCCGACCAGCGTGCTCCCCGCGAAGGCGATGGAGGTCATAAAGGGCATGTCGAGTGTCAGCTTGGCAAAGTCGGTGAAGAAGTAGAGCGCGCCCATGCCCAGCATCCCAACGTAGCAGAGGCTGATGGCGATAAGGGGCACGCGCCACCGCCGCGACACCCGGGCAAGGAAGCCCGGCAGCACGTGATCGTAGGACATGGCGAACATGACCCGCGTGGACATCACCAGGTTGTTCGTCGGCCAGATCCAGAACCAGGCGTTGAGGCCCACGGCAATCCACAGCCAGACCCACGGGCTCTTACTGAGGGCCATCAAGAAGATCCCGTAATAGGGGGCGACAGGCAAGTCACCGACGTCGCCGCCGGCCCACAGGAAGTTGGCCGAGGTAAAGAACTCGTTGCCCACGCGCGAGATAAGCAGCCAGAGGAAGCCGGCGCAGGCAACCAAGGCGAAGAGGTTGCCGCCCAGGAAGATCTTAAACGCGTTCCTGAAGCGGTCGACACCCTCAATCTCTCCCGCCAGCGTGCCAGCCCACGCGACGTACATGAACGTGTAAGCCAGCACCGGGCCAATCAAGATACTGGGACCGAGGCGCGTCTGGGAGAGAGGCACGGCCTCGAAGCCCTGCGTCCGCGCCATTTCCAGGATCAGCTGATAAGCGCGCCCATCGCCCCAGTTGAGTGTCTGCGCCATAAAACTGTTGAAGGCCTCCCGAAACCCACTCACCGAGGTGACTAGAAGCATGACGACCCAGGTGACGATGGCGAGCGTGCCGATCCAGAAGGACCAGCGTTGCACCTTCGCGTAGAACCGCATGCCCAGCGCCACCACGACGAAGGCGAAGGTGACGTAGAAGACGTAGAACCACCACGTCCCCAGGCCCGTGGTCAGCCAGATAGCGAAGTTGGTTAGGGCCGGGAGACCAAGCAGATTGCCCAGGCTGATGAAAAGGGGCGCCGCGACCATGCTGGAGCCTGGTGCGACGTTGGAGGCCATGTAGAACCACGGGCCAAACAGGAGCGGTGTGAAGACGACGAGGTAGCCCCAGAAGCCGCCCCAGGCGCGACTTTGCCAGATATAATCGCCGCCAGCGCGGGGCATTAACGTGGTCAGCATGGCGTAGACGGTGAACGTGGGCAGGAAGGCCAGGCAGACGATGACAATACCGAGGGGAATATTTGCTGCGGGCCAAGGATAGCAGAGCGAATACGTCAGTGCCGCCGCAACGACGATAGAAACGGCATAGATTCCGTAAAGAAACCCATCAAAGACGGAGAAGGCACGCATCAACTCCGACGACTTCTGCAAGGAAAGGCCCAATCCGTTGGCCCGCTGCGTCGTCGGCTCTGGGACCGGTCGAGTATCCATTGTGGCCTCCTCGGCTGCTTGATCTGTTCGTCAGTAATCGTTTTTCATGTACTCTTTGATTAATGCCAGAATCTTCTGTTCCTCGAAACCTTTGACCAGCTCACGCAACCGAGAGACAAAGGGCAGGTATTGGTCTCCCATGCTCTCCAGCTCCGCCAGCCGCTCCTGGATGGCCCGTAAGTTGCCCCGCATCGCCAGGTCGAGCAAGACCTTCATCTCCTCCTCAGGCGGTGGCACCAGCGCGGTTTCTTCTTCCTTATCCTTGCTGACGACTCGACAGAGGTCGTCAAGGCCTCCTGCCTCTTCCGCCTCAACCTCCCACACCAGCCCCAGGTTTTCCTCCAACAGCGCCAGCAGATCAGACCAATCGACCGGTTTGGGTAGAAAGCCATCTACGCCGGCCTCCCGGCTCTCCGCTCGATCTGCCTGCGACACGCTGGCCGAAACGGTGATAACGGGAACCTCAGCCAATTCTGGGATCTGTCGCATCAGCCGCACCGCTTCAAAACCATCCATCACCGGCATCCAGCGGTCCATCAGGATCAGATCGGGACGCAGCTCCCGCGCCAAATGGAGGGCTTGCTGTCCATCAGCAGCTTCCAGCACCTCGAATCCCAACGATGAGAGCAGCTTCACCAGCACCGCCCGGTTCGAAGGGATGTCGTCCACCACCAGAACCGCTCGTCGAGATCCTTTGTAGCTGGTAATAACCTGCTCTGAGGGCTTAACAAGCTCCGCGGCTTTCTCTATCACCGGTAGGACCACCTTAAACCAAAATCGGCTGCCGCCCCCCCTCGCGCCCGACGGTGGAGTCGCGGAGATGGGGCTCTCCACATAGATCTCGCCACCCATCAACCGCACCAGTTGGCGGCTAATGGCCAGCCCCAGGCCCGCTCCCTTAGTCCAGCGAGTCACCTCCTCCGCCTGCTCGAAAGGCTGAAAGATGCGCTCCAACTGGTCGGCCGGGATGCCAATGCCCGTATCTTCCACCTGAAAGGTGATGCGCGCAGCGTGATGCACCTCTGCGATTTCATTGACAGTAGACGAGGCGGCCGGTGCCGGTTTACTTTTGACCCGCAGCGTCACGCCACCGACCTCGGTGAATTTGACCGCGTTGTCTAGCAGATTGAGCAAGATCTGCCGCAGTCGCGTTTCATCGGCGTACACGCTGACAGGAAGCACACTCAATTTTTCAAAGGTAAAGGTGATACCCTTTGCATCTGCTCGCGAGCGAATGATATTGGCAATATTTTCTAAAAAGCCGGAGAAAGGGAGGGGATCAGGATGGAGTACCATCTTGCCGGTCTCAATCCGGGAAATATCGAGCACGTCGTTGATAAGTGTTAGCAGATGTTCACCGCTTTGCTGGATAGTGTTCAGGCTGTCAATAATCTCTTCATCCAACGACCGTTGTTGGAGAACTTGCGCGTAGCCCAGAATGGCGTTCAGCGGTGTGCGCAACTCGTGGCTCATGCTGGCCAGAAAGGCACTCTTGGCCTGGCTCGCGGCCTCGGCCTGCTCCTTGGCGATGATCAACTCAGCAGTACGGTCTCGCACCAGATCTTCGAGATGATCGCGATGTTTTTTTAGCTCTTCTTCGGCACGTATTCGCTCGGTGATATCCTGAAAGTTCTCGACAATGATTTCTTGATCAGCCACGGAAATTCTTCTGGCGCTTTTGATAATGGGCACAAACCCACCGTCCTTGGTCCTCACGGCGGTCTCGTCGTTGTCAATACGTTTTTCGCCAAAGTCAAGAATGGGACATTTATGCGGGCCTTTAGGGCAGATGATGTTGCAAGATTGCCCAATCAGCTCTTCCCGCGTGAAGCCCGTCACCGCGCACAGAATGTCGTTCACGTCCTCAATGATATATTGGCGGTTGACGACAAAACTGCCGCCGGGCAGGTTTTCATAGAGCAGGTGCCACCGCTCCTCGCTCTCCCGCAGTGCCTCTTCGGCCCGCTGGCGCTCGGTGATGTCGCGGGCCACGCCTAAGATGCCGACCGCCTGGTTATCTGCCCGCAAAAACGACATTTTGCACTCGGTCCAAACGGTGGACCCGCCCTTACATACCACCTCGAGCTCCAACACCTGCGTTCGGGACGGATTCCCCAAATCCAAGCGCTCAGTGGTCATTTCTTTCTCGAAGGTCTCCAAGGCCAGCACAAGAGAATCAGGGGCAAGGATGGTATTTACCCGTTTACCCATGATTTCCTCGGGAGCGTAGCCCAACAGACCGACAACTGACGGACTGACGTACGTAAATCGCATCTCCAGATCCATGGTCCAGATCATGTCCGCGACGTTATCGGCAAGCAGCCGGTAGCGTTCCTCGCTGACCCGCAAGGCCTCCTCGGCCAGCTTCTGTTCGGTGATGTCTCGCAAACTACCCTCGTAATGGAGCACCTGCCCCTCGGGACCTTGAACAATACGTGCGTTATCCTCGACCCAGATCACCGCTCCATCATATCGGCGCAACCGAGTTTGGAAGTTGTGCACCAGTCCTGCCTGTTCCATCAAAGTCTGCCAACGGATGCGGTCTTCGAAATCTACGTACAGATCGCAGGCCTGGGCAGCCAGCAACGTTTCCTGGTCTGGATAGCCCAACATCTCCACCAGGGCCAGATTGGCGTCGAGTATCTTTCCCTGGGGCGTGGTGCGGTAAAGTCCCACCGGCACCCCATCAAACAAACTGCGGTATCGTTGCCGGCTCGTCCGCAGCGCTTCTTCTACTCGCTTGCGCTCGGTGATGTCGATGATACTGACGATGATACCCTTCATGGGGTCATGAGGATCTAAAGTAGTTATCCTGACGTGACCATCGAATCGTGAAGAACCATAACGCTTGAACTCAGCATCGAACACGGCCATCCGATCTGATCCCGGTTGCTCATAGATCAGCTCTCCAACACGACGGTATTCTTTCTCATCAACGTAAAGGATCCGGGTGTCTCTTCTCAAGTACTGTTCTTCTTCTGTAAACCCAAACAACTTAGTCATAGCCTCATTGGCCCACAAGATTTTTCTATCCTTGACATGGGCAATCCCCACAGCGGAGGCCGTCAAAATACTATCCAACAGCTCCTCGTTCTCCCGCAGCGCCTCCTCCGTCTGCTTGCGCTCGGTGAGGTCGGCGAAGACGGCTATGGTGCCGACAACGTGCCCCTCCTCAAAGCGAGGGTTGCCGCTGACCTGGACGGAGATCCGCCCGCCATCTTTCCGCAACAGCTCCAGCTCGTACCGGTCGGATTCGCCCCGCATCCGCCGCTCATCCGCAGCCTCGACGACGGCATGCTGTCCGGGCGGGATGACCGTGGTCCAGTGCAAGCCTATCAGCTCCTCGGGCGTGTAGCCCAGCAGCTTCGCCGCCGCCGGATTCACAAAGGTAAAGTAGCCCTCCGCGTCCTCTACCACGATGCCTTCAGTCATGCTCTGGATAATATTCTCGTTGAACTCTTTCAAACACCGGATCTGCGCTTCCGTCTGCACTTGCTCGGTGATGTTTCTCATAATCACGATGATCTGATCTTCGAGCAGCGGCGACAACCTGGCTTCATAAGAAAGTGTCTGATCATCTCTGGTCAGCGTATACTCGACGCTGACCAGGGTCCCCACCTCTTGCACCTGCTGAATGGCTTCACGGAATCTCTCGCCCATACCACCCAGCGAGATATCCTGAAGGCGTTTTCCGATCAGTTCTTCCGGCCGGAGGAAAAAGTCAGTTGTGCCCCCCGCCTCGTAAGTCAGAATTGTGCCTTCGCTGTTAAGCCGTAGCAACAAGTCAGGAATGGCTTGAAAAATCGCCTGTAACTCTATATTTCTCTGTAACAGCTCTTGCGAGTTCATCTCGAGTGAATACTCACATACCCCGCGATCGGTATCGGATTCCCAATACGCATCATTGACCGCGCTGACAAATCCCTGCCACGCTTCGGGGATAGAAAACGAGGCTCCAAAGCACTGCTCAAGCTGCCGTTTCAATAGACTGTGCATCTCGTCCATAAGATAACTCCTTCCTACGACCAGCCAGGCCCTTTAACTTCGACCAGAATACATTCAGGGCGGGCTGCACGGCATGACACCATAGCATAACAATAAAACGTCACATCACTCCAACGGTCGAAGTTCGCTAGCCTCTCTCCATCGTCATTCCACACGCGCTGATACGCAAGCACATAGTCCGGCCCGGACGGCTTTCCTTACGCAACGTTTCGATGTGGTGCAGCGCCATTGAGGGGCAACCAAATGGTGAAGGTGCTGCCTTGCCCTACTTGACTCTCCACGGTGACTCGTCCACCATGCGCCTTGGCAATCTCCTTAACCAGCGCCAGCCCCAGGCCGGCCCCCCCATAACGCCGGGTGACACTTCCATCCACCTGATAGAAGCGCTCGAAGATAAGATCCAGTTGATCGGCGGGGATGCCGATACCGGTGTCCGCCACTTCGAACACGAGCTCCCCATCTTCTTGCCACAAGCGCACGGCGACGTGTCCCCCGGCCGGGGTGAATTTAATCGCATTATCAACCAGGTTATCCACCATCCGCACCAAGAGAACCGGATCGCCGGATAATGGGGGCAAATCGGCAGTAAGATCCTCCTCCAACGTCAGATCGTTATCCTCGGCAGCGGCCCTCGCGTTGATCAACATTGCATGAACCAGATCACCGAATTCCACCGCCTCTGGTTCCACCACTTTTTCTTCCATCTCCAGGATGGTGTTGATCTCCTCCACCAATTCACTCAGCATACGCAGGCGACGGGCCGCGACGTTCACCGGTTTTCGCTGGATAGGCTGCAGCTCGCCCAAACTGCCCTTCTCCAACAACTCGACGTAACCGCGCGCGATAGCCAGCGGCGTGCGCAGCTCGTGGGAAACATTTTGGATGAACTCGTTCTTGAGTCGGTCCAGTTCCTGCTGCCGCTCTAGCGCACGGGCCAGCTCCGTCACGTGGCGCTGCAACTGCTGATGGAGCTGTGCCGTTTCCAGCGCCTGACCGACCGCTGCGGTGACGTTTCTTGCCAGGGATACCTCGTCCTCGCTGAACTTGCGTCGCTCCATAGCTTCCAATATGATGGCCCCGGTGACTTTCCCTCGAGTTATCAGCGGCATGATAAGCAGCGAAGCGGTGTTACGCTCACGCATCAAGTCATGCACCGCAACTAACCGCTCGTCCGTGTCGGCGTCAATCACCGCCACAGCCTTTTTATGTTCCAGCACATGTTTCACGATGGCGTTATCCCGAATAACCATGCTCTCGCCGAGGGAACTGGGACGTCCTGGCTCCAGATATTCAGCCACTACGTTGAACTCGGTGCCTTGTGCGTTGGTCATGGACGCCATCGCCTGGGGCAACCCAAATGCCTGGGCCAGCTCCTGGCACGCAACGTGCAGCACTTGTTCCATATCCAAGGTAGACGTGGCTGCGGCGATGACGCGGTTAAGCAGTGCCAGCTCACGGTTGCGCTGGCGAACTTCTTCCTCTGTCCGTCTCCGTTCGGCGACCTCTTGTTGAAGCTGACGATTCAGCCGCTTTGCCTCCCTCACCGCGACCGTCAACTCTTTGGTTCGCTCCTGGACTTTGTTTTCCAGGCGCTCGGTCAGTTCTCGCAAGCGCAGATGGGTGGTGATTCGAGCCAGAGCCTCTTTGGGCTGAAAAGGCTTGATGATGTAATCTACAGCGCCCAACTGGAACCCCTTGACTTTGTCTCGCGTCTCATCCAGGGCCGTCATGAAAATCACGGGGATGTCTTTGGTGGTCTCCTTGGCCTTCAACCGGCGACAGGTCTCGAAACCATCGATCCCGGGCATAAGCACGTCCAGTAGAATCAGGTCGGGTTGCGCGTACTGCGCTTTTTGAAGCCCACTCTTCCCATCACGCGCGATCAGCACTTCGAGCCCAAAGTTCCCCAGATAATCCGATATCACACCGAGATTGGCAGGCTCGTCATCAATGATCAAGATCGTGTTGCCACGAGGAAAACGTTCCCTGGGATCCTCAAAAACCGTGCTCATGGGTTTTCCTCCGTATCGAAAAATCGAGTTCTGCCATTGCTAACGACGAACCGAGCAAACGACTGGAGTCAAATAAAGGTTAAGGTCTTCAAGCTTTCGCCGGGTCGAAGCGAGATATTAACCACAGACGTATCTGTTTAGTCTTCTGAGGTGCGACGCACTTTCGCCGAAGTTCAAGAGCCGGGGACTCCTAAACCATGCTCGGAGAACTTTGTAGCGCAGTTTGTTTCGATCCGTAAGTGCGTTGCACCTGGACGCTCACAAACCTAAACGGTTGCCCACAGACTTCATAGATTCATACATAAAATCGATGAAAATCTGTGGAGAAAATTAAAACCGCTTTTTAGTCACCCTGCGAAATCCAAGAGAGTCAAGGTTAATAACATTTGTTGGCGGCAGTGGGAATTTATACGTTTATGGCCAATTAGGTAGCTCGTATCCAGCAGCAACAACCACGCATACGACCCCAGAAATCAGATGTTGAAGTGTCTATATACTAATTTTATACTAAATCGTCTAATTTGCTTAATCCAGGATCTGGATTTTGGGAAGGCCCGCCAACCCAATCTAAACGCAACAAACGTTTCGCATACTCATCCCAACGTCAAACCATCGTCACCGGAGCCGGATATACGATATACTGATAGTGAACATATTCACACGGCAGCACGACTGCAGGCATCGGGCCAGGCCGCCAGACGAAAGGAGTGTGAACGATGGCATCTGATAGATTACGAATCCATGGATGGCAGTATGGCGTCCTACTGCTCATATTGATCTGTGCGGGATGTCTCGGCGTCACGACCACCGTCCAACCTTCCCCAACCGCAACGGCAACAGCGACGTTCACGCCATCTCCAACCACAGAGCCAACAGCAACGCCGAGCGCAACCCCCTCACCGACCTCCACGCCACGGGTAACGATGCACGACGCCGGAACTCGCACCGGCCTTGAGGACGTTGACCGGATCATCGACGTCACCTTGGCGGGGGATATTGATAGATTGCGGGATGCACTCACATTCATCACGGTAGGCTGCACCCACGAACAGGGGCTTGGCGGCCCACCGAAGTGCAGAGACGGCGAACGTGAGGGCTGTAATGTAGACGTATTTCCCTTTCTCGGGCCGGAGGGACATTTTCTCCGCAAAGACAAGCGTGACACGTGGTCTGGTGTGGACGTTGCTGGTCTATATGCCGTGTATCGCGTCTCGGAGGCCGTATTCTCAGACACGTACTATCCGGCGGGAGAAGTCGGCATCATCTTCGTGGGCGGTCGTGGAGAGCACATCGCGCTACACGTTACCGACGGCGGCGTGGTGAGGATCGACTTCGTCGGGGAATCTCCCCTAGGCAAGTTGGAGCGTGAAGCCAGGGAGATCGTTCTGCCACCACCGTCACGTTCTGACTAGAAGAATCAAACCCCTCAGTCACTCATCAGACTGCAGATAAGACTGCAACTCCAGCGCGTTCTGCACCGCGTACCCGGCCTCGTCGTTGTCAAAGTAACAGTAAACGTCCTTCCCCTGTCGCAGCCAGGTGGAGACGGCCCCCGCCCAACCGGACAGCGTCTCAGTGTCATACTTGCCTCGATAGGCCTCGTAGGGACCGTGCAGCCGCACGTAGACGAAGTCGGCGGTGACCATCTTCGGCGACTGTCGCCCATGGAAATCGTAGATGCAGAACGCCGCGTTATGCGCTTCAAGGAGCGCGTATGCCTCGTCGTTGATCCAGTCGGGATCGCGCAACTCAAACGTGTACCGGTAACCGGAGGGCAACGTCTCCAGGAAAGCTTCTAGGCGCTCGCCGTTGAAGTACCAGTTCGGCGGCAGTTGGAAGAGAATGGGACCGAGGGTGTCACCCAACACGTCGATGCGCTCCAGAAAATTCGGCACCGGCTCCTGAGGATCTTTGAGCTTCTTCATGTGCGTGATGTAACGACTGGCCTTGACGGCAAAGGTAAAGTCCTCCGGCACGGTCTCCCGCCAGGTCCGCAACGTCGCGGTATCGGGCAGCTGGTAGAAGGTGTTGTTGATCTCCACGGTCTGCAGATGCTGGACGTAATAAGCCAGATAGCCTGACTTGGCAATATCTTTGGGATAGAATGGGCCTTCCCAGTGCTCGTAATGCCAGCCGGACGTGCCGATGTGAAGGTTCGAAACCTTATCCTTCATAACCGCGACCTCTTGGCACCTAGGCCGTGGCTTCCTGATGCTCGCGCCGCCACCGCTCCATCAGGTCAACAACCTCGCTATCGGGCACGTCGTGCCAATGCTCGTAGACCTGCGCCACGGCGCGAAAGTGCTCCGGCATCTCCAGCACGATGATCTCGTCAACCTGAGTGCCGATCTCCGACACGGCCCTCTGACCAGCAACCGGCACAGCAACGACGATCCTGCCCGCGTCCTGATGCTTGCACAGTTTGATGGACGCCCGCATCGTCGAGCCCATGGCGATACCGTCATCGACGAGAATCACGGTTCGCCCCGCGATCTCGGGCAGCGGCTCGCCTGCCCTCAGCACGGCTATCCGGCGCCCAATCTCCTCCCGCTGCTCTTCGCTAATGCGGTCAATCGTGGCTTGCGAAAGATGACGGCTGGCCCAATCTAGGATCACGACGCTGCCATCCTCCACCACCGCGCCAAATCCCGCCTCCGGCTGTTGCGGATAAGGCAGCTTTCTGGCGATCAACAGAGAGAACTCCGCGTCCAGATATGAGGCGACCTGATACCCGACCTCGACGCCGCCTCTGGGAATGGCGAGGACGAGCACATCTTCATCCTTGTAATGGTCAAGAGCGTGCGCCAGCTGCTCGCCGGCGTCCCTTCTGTCCCTGAACATCATCTCTCCTTACGCTCCGACGATCCCCACCTCGGAGCTGCTTCACTGAACGACAACGTGCAACACAAACGTGCCGACCACTTCTTCACTGCTCCCTTCTTCTCCAGGTCCTTTGCAGGTCAGAGAAACGGTACTTTCCCCTGCTTGATGCGGCTCAAAAACCCAGATCTCAGTCCCTGGAGCACCGGGCTTGGGTTCGACCCCCTCTGCAGGCCACACACTATCATGATCAACCTGATGCAGAACGGCCTCATCGCCCATCTCCGGCAACTCCCACCCCCAGGGCATCGAAGGCGTAGCACCCAGCGTCAGCGTGAGCACACTGTTGGTGTTGATCTGAACACCCCGCCGGACTTGGTCTTGCTCCCGAAATGCTTTAGGGCAGTGGGGACCCGCAACGGAAATGGGTTGAGGCGTGAGCGTCCGAGTCGGCGCTATTGTATCGGGAGGCTCAGATGTTGACGTAGGAAGCGCCTCTTCTTGACTCATACAGGCTGTGCTTATAAGCACACATGTAGTCATGAATAAGATCAGGCCTAGACGTCTAAACCACATTTAGCCCCCCTCTTAACGTACTTTATTCAGCGACAACAAACAGCGCCCGTTAAGCAAATCTCTTCAGTAATAGAGAAAACTGTGCGTTGTGACCACAAAAAATCTAGCCACAACGCACACGAGGTCCCGCTTGGCTCGGTGCTCGGAAATAGCCGATATTCGTTCAGAGAGCCGCCATATCCGGCAAGATGATCCAGGCAACTTGCCAGCGGTCCTCCTCCTTTTCCAGGCAAACAAGACCCGCGTTGTTGATTTGGACCACAGGCTGCTCCGCGTCGCCGACCAACAGCTGTCCGGCGATACGCGCCATAAACGGCAAGTGGCCGACCAGCATCACGGGTTCGTCCAGCTGATCCAACTCCTCGGCCACGGGCACGACATCGTCAACGGGACCGAGCCCGTCCGACTGGACCACGTTCTCCACGGCGAGCTCCGAGCCGAAGATGTGCGCCGTCTGCTCGGCCCGCGTCTTGCCGCTGTGCCGGATCTCATGCACGTCCAGCTTCAACTGGGCCGCCATCCTCGCCACGTCGTTGGCGTGCTGGCGCCCGACCTCACTCAGCGGACGGCTCTCATCGACCTCTTCCGGCAGTGCTTCCGCGTGCTGTACGAGATAAACTCTCATGCTATCCTCCTCTCGTTCCTCTATCCAACGTTCAGGTCGCCCTCGCTGCCTGCCTCAAAGAGCGGATTGTACTCAGCAGGAAGTTGGGCGCGAACGTCATCCAACTCACCGGCCGTCAGCGCTTCACCCAACACCTCGACGACGACGCGGGCGTGAAAGGCGGCATCGGGAAGATCAGCGCTCTCCTTGGCGGCGACGCGCAGGAAGAAATCCTGAAGCGAAAAACGCTCGTTCGTCTCGACCGAGCTGAGATAATCCCCCAGCTCATCCGGGAGCTGAGCAGCAAGGTTCTTCGCCTCGCCTTCCGTAATCCGCTCCGAGAGTGTCTCCAGTGTCGCCTGAATCGCGCGAAGCGCCTCCCCTTCGGACGCAAGCTGCGCGCGGTGCTGAACTTGGCCTACAAAGTCGTGAAATTTCATCGCCTTTTCCCTCCTTGGATATGCGTAAGTATCAAAAACGAATTCTGCTCCTAGAGTATAACAAGAAACGCCGGTCAGCAGTTCTGGAGTGCGTTGTAACTTACGTTGACCTACGTTATGTAAAGTTGGAACTTCGTTGGGTCCCGACATCGCGCCAAGACTTCACCATTAAGATATGGGTAAGCGTTTAGTTCGGTGAGTAACCAGAGGCAACACACTTTCGACAAGAAGTATTTGGGACTACTAAGACGTCTCCGGTTATGTAAGCAAGAACCACACCTTCTTCAGCGTAAGTGCATCGCACCTCTCTCAAAACACTAAACGGATACAGATATGGTAAAGAATCAGATCAGTTAAAATGGGACACGGACGAACACGGATTTCACGGATATTTTGTTTGATTCCTCCGTGTTTTTCCGTGTGAATCCGTGTCCTTATCTCAGAGCCTCGCTCTCGGAGTAGGCTCGACGTGGGTCACGCTACGACTTCGCCACAGCGGTCTTCCAGCAACGCCACGTATGCTTCCTCGTCCAAGACCGGCACGTCGCGCTCCTGTGCCTCATCCAGCTTGGAACCCGCGCCCGGACCGGCGACCACGTAGTCGGTCTGCCCGCTGACGCTGGACGTGGCGCGGCCCCCGCGCTGCTCCACGACCCGCTGCGCTTCGTCCCGCGTCCAACGATCCAAGGCGCCGGTGAAGACAAAAATCAAACCCTCCAGACAGCCCTCCCCGGCCCCGACGTAGGGGTTCTCCAGCGTCAGCCCGGCGTCTCGGATCTGCCGGATGATGCGCCGGCTCTGCTCGCGGTCGAAGAACGAGACGATGCTATGCGCGACCTCCGGGCCGATCTCGTCGATGGATCTGAGCTCCTCCTCGTCCGCCGCCATCAGATCGCCCAGCGTGGCATAGTGCTCGGCCAGCACCCGCGCTATATGCTCACCGACCTGCGGGATGCCCAGAGCGTAGAGGAAGCGCGGCAGCGTCTGCTCCTTGCTCGCCTCGATCTCGTCCAGCAGATTCTGGGCCGATTTCTCGGCGAACCGCTCCAATGGGAGCAGGTCCGACGTCGTCAGGCCGTAGAGGTCGGAGATATGAGAGACGAGGCCCGCGTCGATGAGCTGCTCGGCGTGCTTCTCGCCCACGCCCTCGATGTCCATGGCTTCCCGCGAGGCGTAGTGCGTCAGCCGCTCGCGGAGCTGCGCCGGGCAGTTGAGGTTGGGACAGTACGTCCGCTTCTTGTCCTCGCTCATGATGACCTCGGTCCCGCAGACGGGGCAGGCTTCTGGCATGGTGAAGCGCCGCTCGCTGCCGTCCCGCTCCTCGGCGATGGACTTGACCACGTAGGGGATCACGTCCCCGGCGCGTTCTACCAGCACCGTGTCACCCACCCGGATGTCCTTGCGCTCGATCTCGCTCTGGTTGTGGAGCGACGCGCGACTCACCTCGACGCCACCGATGTATACCGGAGTTAAGTGCGCCACCGGCGTCAGCTGGCCCGTCCGCCCTACCTGCACCTCGATCTCCTCGACCGTGGTCGTCGCGCGGTGCGGCTGGAACTTGTACGCCAGCGCCCAACGTGGATCGCGCGTGCGCGTCCCCAGCGTCTCCTGGGCCGGCAGATCATCGACCTTGAAGACGACGCCATCGATCTCGTAGGGCAGATCCGCGCGGACGTCGGCCATGGCCTCGTGATAGTCAAGCAGCGCCTCGACGCCGTCGCAGCGCTGCGTGTGCTCCGCGTTGACGCGCAGGCCCCACTGCGGCAGCTGCGCCAGCGCCTCCGAATGGCGCGCGAAGCCGTGTTCCGCCGCCTTGGGCAGCGCGTAGAAGAAGACGTGCAGCGGTCGCCGCGCCGTGACCTTGGGATCGAGCTGGCGCATGGAACCGGCGGCCGCGTTGCGTGGATTGGCAAAGGGCTCCTGACCGGCGTCGCGTCGGCGGCGGTTCATCTCGTTGAACTCGTCCTTGCGCATGTAAACCTCGCCGCGCACCACCAGCCGCTCCGGCACCGGCGCCCCACCCTGATCCAGCAGCCGGAGCGGCACCTCCTTGATGGTCTTGACGTTGGCCGTGACGTCCTCGCCAGTCTCGCCATCGCCCCGCGTCGCCGCGACGGTCAGCCGGCCCGCCGCGTAGATCAACTCCACGGCGAGGCCGTCGTACTTGGGCTCGGCCACGTAGGTGACGTCACGCTGGCCCAGATCGTCCCGGCAGTTCTCGTCGAAGTTGCGCACGTCGTCGGCGTCGTAGACCGCCTTCAGGCTGAGCATAGGCAGCGGATGCTCCACCAGCCCCAGCTCGTCCCTCGGCTCGCCACCCACCTGCTGCGTGGGTGAATCGGGCGTCTGCACCGCCGGGAACGCCTCCTCCAGTGCCTCCAGATCCTGCATCAGGGCATCGTACTCGGCGTCGGAGATCACGGGATCGTCGAGGACGTAGTAGCGGTAGTTATGATAGCGGATTGCCTCCCGCAGCGCGTCCACCGCCTCCGAGGCCTCCGCCTGCGTATCGATCTCCGCCGGCTCAATCTCCGGCTTCACCTTCTCGGGCCTGGTGCTTTTGGTGGACCTGGTCATGCTCACGCCTCCTCGCTTCTGCCCAGTATCACCCGCGCCTCGTGCTCAGCGCCATCATCGACCAGGGAGATAACCCGCTCCGGCTGATCTTCGCCATCGACGATCACGCGCCGCACGCCGCCGTTGACGCCGTCGGGATTCTCTACCTGGATCTGATACGTCGTGTCGCCGTAGCGATAGCGCACTCTGTACGCCGACCAACCCGTCGGGATGCTGGGCGCGATGCGCAGCCGGTCGCCCTCGCGGTGCACGCCCAGGATCGCCTCGACGCCCGTCCGGTACATCCAACCCGATGAGCCCGTATACCACGTCCAGCCACCGTGCCCGACGTGATCCGGCGCGCTGTAAACGTCGGCAGCGACGACGTAGGGCTCGACGGCGTACTGCTGCGCCTTCTCCGGCGTGTCGCTGTGATAGACGGGATTGAGCAGCCGGAAGAGCGCCTCCGCCCGGTCGCCCCGGCCCAGCATGGCGTTGGCCCAGACCACCCAGAGCGCGCCGTGCGTGTACTGCCCGCCGTTCTCGCGAATGCCCGGCGGATAGCCCTTGATGTAGCCGGGATCGTGGGGCGTCTCGTCGAAGGGCGGCGTGAAGAGCAGCAGCAACCGGTCCTCCTCGCGAACCAACCGCGCATCGACGGAGGCCAGCGCTTCCGCGACGCGCTCGGGATCGCCGCCGCCGGAGATGACGGACCAGGACTGGGGCAGCGAGTCGATCTGGCATTCGCGGTTCCGGTCCGAGCCCAGGGGCGTGCCGTCGTCGTAGTAAGCGCGCCGGTACCAGTCCCCGTCCCAGGCCTGCGTCTCCAACGCCCTGATCAGTGACGTGGCCCGCTCGCGGAAACGCTCCGCCCGTTCGGTCTCCCCGTACCGCTCACTGAGGGCGGCGAAGCGCTTCAGCGTGGCGGTGAGGAACCAGCCGAGCCAGACGCTCTCCCCGCGTCCCTCGATGCCGACGCGATTCATGCCGTCGTTCCAATCCCCGGCGCCCATCAGCGGCAGTCCCTGGGGGCCGAAGGTCGTACCACGCTCCAGCGCGCGGCAGCAGTGCTCGTAGAGCGAGGCCTTTTCCTCGGTCAGCGCGTAGTGCCCGTAGCGCTCCTCCTCGTCTTCCGCCAGCGGATCGCCGGTGCGGAAGGGCAGCATCTCGTCGAGAATGGCCTTGTCGCCCGTCGCCTCGACGTATTCCGCCGTGACGTAGGGCAGCCAGAGCAGGTCGTCGGTGATGCGCGTGCGCACGCCCCGGCCCGATGGCGGGTGCCACCAGTGCAGCACGTCGCCGGCCTCGAACTGGTGCCGCGCCGCCCGCAGGATGTGCTCGCGTGCCAGCTCCGGCGCCGCGTGGGAAAGCGACATAACGTCCTGCAGTTGGTCGCGGAAACCGTAGGCGCCGCTGGACTGGTAAAGCGCCGACCGCCCCCAAAGCCGGCAGGAGAGCGCCTGGTAGAGCAACCAGCGATTGAGCAGCAGATTCATGGCGGGGTCGGGCGTCTCCACCTGGACGGTCTCAAGCAGCGCGTCCCAGAACTCGCGCGAGGCCTCCCAGGCCGCGTCGATCTCCGCGGGCGCCTGGAAGCGGTCAATGAGCGCCAACGTCTCTTCTCGGTCGGCCCCCTGCCCCAGCAGAAAAACCACGTCCTGGATCTCGCCCGGCTGCAGATCCAGGTGCACCTGCACCACCGCGCAGGGATCGTGGCCCGCGCCGACGGTGTCGGAGAGCCCCACGCGCTCCAGGGCCGCCGGACGCGCCAGGCTGCCCTCGCGCCCCAGAAACTCAGTGCGGTCGGTGGTGACGCCGTGGGGATCGCGGTCCGCCGCCACGAACGCCACCCGCTGGCTGAACTCCATGCTGTACGTGTTACGCGCCAGCAGCGCACATCGGTCCGCGTCGTATGCCGAGACGATGGTCAGCTGTTCCTGATCCCGGTGCTTGCCCAGCACCCACGGCGCGTAGAACGTCACTGTGATGCGGCGCGTGTGCGCCCAGGCGTTCTCCAGCCGCAAGCGCACGATCTTCACCGGGGCCTCGGGCGCTACGAAGAGGCGCAGTCGCTGGCGCAAGCCGTGGCTATTGTGCTCGAAGACCGAATAGCCAGCGCCGTGCCGCACGAGATACGGCGCGTCCTCGCCGGCGGGCAGCGGCGTCGGCGACCAGGTGGCGCCCGTCTCCTCGTCGCGCAGATAGAGCGCCTCGCCGGGCGGATCGGCCTCCGGATCGTTGCGCCAGGGCGTCAGGCGATTCTCACCGCTGTTGACGGCCCAACTGTACCCGCTCCCCGCCTCAGAGACGAGAAAGCCGAACTGCTCATTGGCGACAACGTTGATCCAGGGCGCGGGCGTCCACCGATCCGGCTCAACGTAGATCACGTATTCGTCGCCCTCGGGCGTGAATCCACCAAAGCCGTTATCGAATTGGAGATTGTCGGGACGCGCGGGCGGCTCCAATGCTTTCTCAGTTTTCTCCGGCGGAACCGGTGATAGAGCCGGGAGGCGAACGGGGCTGCGCTCCAGGGCCTCGAGCTGCGGCGCCAGCGATCCGGCGCCCGCGTCCAGGACGACACGCGCCACCGTCTGGAGCAAGACGTAGGTCGCGTCGTCGAGGCGCCCACGCTGCAGCACGAAAATGCCGCCCCGCCGGTTGAGCCAGGCGTCGTTTTCGGTCTGGTGCAACAGCTTATGAATCCGATCCTGCAGATCCTGGGCGTAGCCGACGTCCTTCTCGTTCAGGATAACTATATCGATTTTGAGATGCCGGTGACGCCAGTAGCGGTGCGCCTGGAGCACCTCTCGCACCAGGCCCAACGACTCTTCTTCCGCGACGTGGACTAATAAGATGGGATAATCCCCGGAAATAGCGTGGGGCCACAGCCCGGATTGACCGAGTTCGTTCTTCGCCAGGGTCTCCGCCGGAGCGCGCAGCGCCGGGTGCGGATAGAGCAGGGCCGAGAGCAACTGCTGGAAACGGCGCATATCGGCAACCTCCACCCCCAGATTGCTCAGCTCGACCTCGCTGCCGGAGCCCGCCTTGTCGAAGGCCCGCCGAAGCCGCGACCAGGTGCGGTAGCGAGCAGCCGTCGCTTCCGCCTCCTCGCGAGACGTCGCCGCCACCGTGATGAAAGCGATCTCGGCGCTCTGATGCGGCTCTAGCTCCAGTGTCTGCGCCAGCGACATGATGGGATCCAGCGTGGCACCCGTCGTGCCCGTGAGCGCAAGGCTCTCGCCGGTCGCGCGCAGCATCCCCCCACGGCCCAGAAAAGGCGCGCGGTCCGCCTCGTAGGCGCCGGTCTCTTCGCGCTCCCCTCTGACCACGAGCAGGTGCACCAGATACCACGGCGCATCCTCCGCCGAGCGCGGACGTCGCCGGAAGAGCAACGCGTTGTACTTCGGGAGATACTCACTCTCGACGAACATCTTGTTGAAGGCCGGGTGTCCCCGATCAGCCGACTGGGGCGCCAGGATGACCTCGCCGTAGCTAATCAACGTCACGCGCCGCTGCCGGACGCTGCGGTTAGTGACGGTCACGTGTCGGATCTCGACGTCGGCGTCCGCAGCCACGGTCACATTGGTCTTGAGATAGATCTCATCGTCCACGCGCTGGAATTCAATGCGGTGCGGGTAGAAACGGACGCGCGGCTCTTGCGGCACGCGGTCTGTGGGCTGGCGCGTGGCCGACCAGAGCGCGCCGCTCTCCTCATCCCGCACGTAAATCCAGATTCCCCAATCGTCCAGTGTGGTATCGGCGCGCCACCGGGTCAGCGCGATGGTCTCTCCCTCGTGGGTAAAGGTGCTGTAGCCACTGCCGGACGCCGTGATCAAGGTCCCGTAATGTCCATTGGAGAGAAAGTGCACCAGGGGCAACGGGGCATCGCGCGCAGGAGTCCAGGGCGTCAGCTTGACGCGGTCCGGTTGGGGCCGTTCCTCGGTCGTGGACATCTCAGGGGTCTCCTCGATGGGCGCCTGTTCGGGCACCTGCTCCTGCAATAACAGTTCCACGCTCTGCATCCTCGGATGGCTGTGAAAATAGTCCAGCAACACGTCGTCCCGCAGATAATTGGTCAGGGAAAGCAAAATCATGCCCTGATGGTGGGCCATGAAGGAGCGCACAATGACCCGCTCTTCGCCCAGGGGCAGGCGAGAGGAGGTGTAGTCGACGGCCTCGTAAAGCCCGTAGGATCCCAGCACCTCTTCCCGGCGCAAGCGCCGGAAGTTGCGCAACACTTCCTGAGGCGAGACCGACAGCGCCAGCAGCGAGGCGTAAGGCGCGATGACCAGATCCTCTCCAAGCCCTCGCTTGCGCCCCAGGCCCGGTACCCCGAAGCCCCGGTACTGATAGTTCATGTTGGCGTCAAAGCGATAGTAGCCGGATTCCGAGACGCCCCAGGGCACGTTCTGCTCCCGGGCGTAGGCGATCTGCCGTTCCACGACGCCCCGGTTGGTCTGCGCCAGCGCCGTCTCCTCGTAATCGCGCAACAGCAGATTGGGCATGAGATACTCGAACATACTCCCGTTCCAGGAGAGCAACACGCGGTAACCCTCCATCCGAGTGAGAGGACGACTCAGATGCAACCAGTGTCCGGGCAGCACTTCGCCCTTGGCGATGGCGATAAGGCTAGCCGTCCGCGCCTCAGACGCCAGCAGATCGTAGTGATTGGGTTCCAGGCGCTCGTCAGAGACATTGTAGCCGATGTGAAAGACCTTGCGGCGCTTGTCGAAGAGGAAGGCGAAGTCCATTTCCTGGACGTAACCTTCGGCCCGGTCACGCAGATCACGCATGCCGATCAACAATGTTCGCGCCGTCATCCGCGCCGAGCTGAGGCTCTCACGCACCCGGTCACACCAATCCAACGCTTCCTGAATTTGCTCCGCTTCAGCATCCTCAACGTCGGCGTCCGCTTCGGGCAGCAGATTCTGCAACACATCCACCTTTTCGGACGCCTCTCTACAGACAGAGGGCAGATCCTTCAACGCGGAAGCGGGTTGTAGCGCCGTGTTGAGTGCAACCCAGGCTTCGGCCAGCTCCGAACCAGAGAGCGCCTCCGTCAGATAGTCCGGGGGACGGTAGAGGTGGAGGAACCAGGGCAGCAACATCTCCATCTCCCGGCGCATATTGCCCAGGTGACGATGTACGCGCTGCGTCCAGTGGCGTAAATCGCGGAGTACCTGGGCAGGCAGATGTTCGTCGGCGGCTTCCAGCAGCACCGTCAGGTGGCCGGTCAGCGCTTCGCCCTCCGCGCCGCTCAGCTCGATGAGCACGGGATACCGTTGGGCCGGCGTCTCCTCGACCGAGCCGATGCGACGCCGGAAGCGAGCCAGGCTTTCTTCCAACTCCGTCACCGGCTCCTGCAGCGCCTCGGCTTCCAGGGAAGCGATGATGTCCGAGAGAATACCCAACGCGTCGGCCAGGCCTTCCCACCGTTGCCAGTGCAACACCGGCCGCGACGTGACACCCTGCAGACCCGGTGCCAACGCCCAGAGCGCGCTGGCTAGATTACCGCTGTCCACGGTCGAGACGTAGCGCGGCGCCAGTGGCGTCAGGTTGCGCGTCTCATACCAGTTGAGGAAGTGGCCCCGGTAGCGCTCCAGGTCGTCGAGGCTGTCGAAGGCGGACCGCAACCGCACCATCAGGTTCATGAGATCCACGTAGCCCAGCTCGTAGGCAGCCAATGTAGAGACCAGCAGCAAACCGATATTGGTCGGGGACGTGCGGTGCGCCACCGTGCCACGCGGGGACTCCTGGAAGTGATCGGGCGGCAGCCAGTGGTCATCGGGGCCGACGAATCGCTCAAAGAAGAACCAGGTGCGGCGCGCCAGCCGGCGGAGCTCGTGGTGCTGCTTCGAGGTCAGCGGGGCTTCCCGGCGGTCGGCGGAGCGGCTGAGCCAGAGCGCGATGTAGGGAGAAGCCACCCACGCCAACAGCAAGGGTACCGCTACCCAGAGCGAAATCGGCGCGAAGAGCAAAAGCGCCAACGCTACACTCAAGGCCAACAACGGCGCCCCACGCATCCGCCGCCACAGCGCCCGAATACGTGACTCTCGCCCAAAAATACGAATGGTGTGCGCCGCCGACGTCCATTGCAACAACCGCTTACGGCTGATGAAGAGGCGGACCAGGGTAGCCGCGATGGCATCAATCATCAGCAATGTCTCGTAGGGCAAGAAAGCCAGCGAAAACAGCCAGCGGGCAGCTTCATTTTGTAGACGCAGCGCCCCACCCTCTTCTTCGTCCTCCTGCAAGCGACGACTGAGCGCCGTGAGTGCACCGTTCAACAGCGGCATCGCCGACATCACCAGGATCAAGAGCGTCCATAGCCAGGCGGGACCGGGCAGGACAAGCCAGCTTATGACCAGAAAGGCCAACAACGCCGGGGTCTGCAGGCTGCGCCGAAGGTTATCCACGATCCGCCACCGATCAATCAAACTCAGACGGTTGGGAAGCGTGCCACCACCTTCTTTGGGGACACGGGGCCACAGCCACGGGAGGAGCTGCCAATCGCCGCGCACCCAACGATGGAGACGTTGGGCGTAGGTCAGGTAGGTTGGCGGGTAGTCCTCGTAGAGAACGACGTCGGTGACCAGCGCCGCCCGCCCGTGGAGGCCCTCGAAGAGATCGTGGCTCAACAAGGCGTTCTCCGGCACCCGGTTGTGCAGGCTGCGCTCGAAGGCCTCAACATCGTAGATACCCTTGCCGACGTAGATGCCCTCGCCGAAGAGGTCCTGGTAGACGTCCGACACAGCGCGGGTGTAGAGATCCAGGCCCAGGTCTCCCGCGAAGATGCGCGTAAAGCGGGAGCGGTTGACCGCCGTGGGCTTAACCTCGGCGCGCGGCTGGAGAATGGTGTAGCCGGTCTCTACGTTGCCGGCCTCGTCGAACTGCGCGCGGTTCAGGGGATGGGCCAGCGTGGCGATCAAGCGCCGGGCCGCGCCGCGCGACATCACGGTATCGGCGTCCAGCGTGATGACGAACCGGACGTCCGAGAGAAAGTCCAGATCGCCCACGGTTTCGACGTAGGAGGTTGCTTCCAGGGAGGTACCCAGTATCAGCTGATTGAACTCGGCGATCTTGCCCCGTTTGCGCTCCCAGCCCATCCACACGTCCTCCGCAGGGTTCCAGAGGCGGCAACGGTGGAAGAGATAGAAGCGGGTCTCGCCATTCTGGGTATACGTTCGATTGAGCCTCTGAATCCCCTGGCGCGCCTGTTCGAGCAGCGCCTCGTCCTCGGGCTGGTGCTCCGCCGGCGCGTCGGAGAAATCCGTCAGCAGCGCATAACGGACAGGGCCATCGGCGTCACTGAGATAATGCTGTTCCAATTGCTGGAGGAGAAAGGCCACTTCGTCCTCGCCGCTGAGCAGGGCTGGAACGATCACCATGGTGGTATACTCGGCTGGAATGCCCCCCTCGAAATCCATCTTGGGCAAAAGACGCGGCGGTAAGCCCCGGGTCACGGCGCTGTTCACCAGGGTGACAGCAACCGTGACGGTGGGCACCAGACCCAGCGCAGCGACCAACAGCTGGTGGATCATGGTGCCGCCCAGGGCACCGGTCAGCGCGACAAGAGCTACGAGCAGGAGCAGGGCCAAACTGAAAATCCCGCCGAGATAACTGAACGTAGGATGATCCAGCACCCAGCGCCGCAGATAGGTCGCCGGGGGCGGACGATAGTCCAGGCGCTGTTCCAACTTCGCGCGGCCTGCGCCGATCAGATAGTATCCTACGTGGCGCTCGCGGCTTGAGGCTTCATCATCCCCGGCTGAGGCTTCTGCCAGCTGCAAGACCTGCTGTGTGACCAACTGTTCGCCCTGTTCCGAGTAGTGTGCCAGATCCTCGATAGCCTGGCGATACCGGTCGCGGGAATCGAAGTCCATGCCGGCGTAGACGTCCGCCGGGTCCGAACGCAGCATCGCCTCGACCTGGCTCACCGCCTCGAAGTAGACGTCCCAATCGCGCATTTCGATGGCCCGCAGGCTGCGAATGCAGTTGGCGACCACCAGATCCTCGTTCACGTCTTGGGAGACATCCAAGGTATAAGGCCACCGGATGTCGGATGTTTCCTCCAGGTTCGTGGCACGCGCCGTGGTCTGGGCCAGCAGCTCGAGGAGGCCCAAGCGCAGCATCGTGGGGAAGGCCCAGAGTTCGCCCATGCTCAGGGGCTGCGCCTGCTGGTAGGCACGCAGAAACTCAGCGATCCGGTCGAGATCCAGGTGACCGTCGAAATAACAGATGAGGGCGCGGGCAATGGCGTAGACGCGCGGGTAGCCGGTGAGATCGGTCGCGGTCAGTTTGGGAAGCCGGCGGTAGTATCCTTCGGGCAAATTCTTCTTCACCTGCCGCAGGGCAGTCTGGACGACGTAGAAGTTATCAAGGAGCCACTCGGCGGCGCCGGAGAGTGCTTTTTCCTGCTCGGAGCGCTGGACGAAGCGCCGGTACGCCTGGCGAAGTTGTTCTTGCCAGTGTTCCAGCGCATCCAGAGGCGTCGGATCACGACCGGGCCGGGGAGAGGCAGCGTAACGTTCCGTCAACTCCTCCGCCAGATCACGTAGGTCATCAGTCAGGGTGTCGTCGTGGTTCGTGGAGCGTTCGGTCATATCGTTTAATGCCCTTTCTTCTCATGGGCCGCGCGTTCAGCAGGCGTGGCTGCGATGCCCTCGGGGGGTACATCCTGCATGATCAGCAGCGGCTTTGCTCCGTAGGCGATGAAATTCAGGGCCACGCTCCCATAAGGCCACTGGGCCTCGCCGGAATACCCGTGGGCGCTTAAAATCACCAGATCGACGTCTTGCTCTTGAATCAGCTGATGTAGCGCTGCCGCCGTGTTCTCACCTTCAAGCAGATGGATTTCTGCCGCCTCGCCCACCCGCTTCTTGAGCTCATCCAGATACGATTGTCCCGCTTGCCGATTGAGCGTGGTCAACTCCTCGACCAGGGCCTTCTCCTCGTCCGTGAGGGGCGCACGCCGGGGCACGGAAGGCTTGTTGACCACATGGGCCAACAACAGCCGACAGGGATGATACCCGGCGATCCCCTCCGCCAGAGGCAGGACACATTCAGCCCGCCGGGAGCCATCCAGCGGGAGCAGAACACGCTCGTACGTCAGGTCGATGATCTCGCATTTGGCCGCATCGTAGGCCCGCACGATGAGCGTCGGCACGTAGGCGCGCAAGATCACCTTCTGGACGACGCTGTTGATATTCCAGGGGCTGAGACCGCTACGCCCGTGACTGCTCAGGACGATGAGGTCCACGTCGTGTGAGTGAGCGTACTCGATGATACGCTCGGCGGCTTTCCCCTCCAGGAGCGCACTGGTTACCGGTAACCCGATCTCCTGCAGTCGCTTCTCGACTTGATCCAAATAAGCCTCGGCTTCGGATTTGCGCATCTGCCAGCTCAGCGGATCAATGGTTCCACCTCCTTCGCCGGAGTCGTCACGCTCCACAACCCGCGCCAACGTGATCTGGGCGTCAAAAGGACGCCCAACGGCGGCGACGTGGGGCAACACGCATTCGGCAAGAGAAGAGCCATCCAAAGGTACCAGAATATGATCTAACATAGCGACCTACCTCTCGTGTAAACAATCCAGGTCATAAACTACTCTTCGGAAGAGCCACGGTTAACTGCGGTAAAAAAACTAAAAACCTCACGCAAAGGCGCTAAAAACGCAAAGGAAATTCATAGATTGTTCAATATTCTTAACTTATATCGACCTTCTTATTCCTTATATCTGTAAATAACTTAAAAATCTCAAATTACGGTATTAGGGTTTAAACAGGTGCGACGCACCTTCGAATGCTTGAAAATAATCATTTCGTGCATGCTGTCATGGATTTTTAGCCGATATGATCGGGTAATCGCAGGTGCGTTGCACCTTA
>DAOTUH010000034.1:0-7000 GCA_034437255.1 Anaerolineae bacterium | reverse complement strand
GCTCTCGTTGGCGTCCAACGGGCCGAGGTCCCAGTAGGCCCATTGACCGAGGGGGTCCTCTGCGTCCGGCACCGGCTCGGCATGCACCAGCGGTGCGGAGATGGGGAACGTTGTGGTAATCCAGGCGCCGCTTTCGTAGCCGCCCAGATTCTCGTAGAGGAGCGTGTAGGTCATGCGCTCACCTGCGAAGGCCTCTTGCGGCTCATAGCTGGCCGTAAGACGAAGATTGGGCGGTTCGCGGAGCAGAAGCACCGGATGCCCTCGCCAGAGGTCTCCTGCGACCCAGAGCTCCTCCTGAAGCAGGCTATCGGTCCAGGTCTGGCCCTTGACGCGGAAGGTCTTGGTCAATACAGTGGCGGGCGAGGCCGTATAGGGCACGGTCCACACCAGACGGTTGTCCTGGGTGAACACCTCTCCTTCGGAAAACGCGAGTTCCGTCAGTTCCAGCCGCTCTGGATTCCAGAACTCCCGCAGCTCGGTGTCGAAGGCGCCGGTGATGACGTCGACAACCTGGAAAGTCTCCAATGTTTCCACGGTTAGGCTGATGACGGGATGCCGCCAGGGCTCCCCGTTGACGTACTTGTCCCACCGTGGCGGACGGACTTCGTAAGGGACCACCGTCCAGTCGTGCTCAACGTCGGCGTGATCGCGGATGTAATTGTGGATCGGGGGAAGGTTGGTGAGGGGCAGGCCCGGGCTGATGTCGACGGTGACGGTGATGGTTCCAACGCCGCCGTCCGCCAGCGACCCGACGTCCCACTCGGCCCACCGGCCTTGGGGATCGTCATTGACCGGGACGGGCGGATCAGCCTCGTATCCGATAAAGGTCGCCTCGGCGGGGAAAGTGCTGGTGATCCAGGCACCGTTCTCAAAGCCGCCGGCGTTGCCGTAGGTGAGCACGAAGGTGCTCTGGTCGCCGGGATTGACCCGGGGCGGGTGGGCGCTGTTGATCCGCAGGTCCGCCGGGCGCTTCTGGATGCCGACCGGGCGTTGATCAACTTTCTGCGACCCGACCCAGAACTCCTCCCAAAGCACCGTCTCCAGCCAGGTACAGGGGCTGACGTAGTAGGTCTTGGTGATGGCGACCGGCACAGGCATAACCGTGGGAATCTCCCAGATGATGCCGCCGGGGAGGGGATGTACGGTTCCGACCTCGGGATTGACGTTGATCAACTCCAGCCGCGCTCTATCCCAGAGTTCAATCAGACCAGAAGGACCGGACGTGGTGATTACATCAACAATCTGAAGCGTATCCGAGGTCTCGACGGTGACGAGCATGTTGGGATTTCGGTGCTCACCATTAACTTGGGCAAATTTTCTCCACATCCAATCGACTAGCGGCGGCTCTTCGACATCGTATTGAACGGCGATGCTGTTGGCGATTTGATCCACGTGATTGAGAATCACGTTCCCGATTTCAACGGTTTGCGTGGGCTTGACCGTGGGCGAAATCTCCACGTAGACGTCGATGTTGCCCACGCTACCGCCGGGGAGATCTCCGAGCTCCCAGACCGCTAAGCCGCCAGTGACGTGCTTGGGGTAGGGCAGCGCGTGGATAATGGGCGCGGTGATGGGGAACCGGGCCTGAATTTTGACGTCATTCTCGTAGCCGCCGGCGTTCTCGTAGGTCAGGGTGTACGTGGTGACGCTGCCGGCGGTCGCCGTAGTGGGGGATGAGCTGCTCAGGGAAAGCGCAGGCGCCTCTTTCTTGATGGTCACAGGACGGGTGAGCACGACGGCGCCATTCGGCAACCGGAGCGTCTCGGAGAGCATCGTCGACGTCCAGATCGAGGGCTTCACGCGGAACGTCTTGGTCATGGTGACCACGTCCGGGGCCGGAGGGAGATTCCACTCCAGGAACTGGCCATTGGGCCCGGGAACAACCACGCCCACGGACGGTTCGGTGGTATACGTCAGCAGCTCCAGGTGTTGTGGATTCCACCGTTCCATCAGTTGCACCGGTCGCGTTGCCGTGATGACGTCCACCACTTCAAAGGTATCCAAGGTCTCGTACGTGTGTGTGACGTGAGGATACCAGGGCATCCCGTCGATCCACTTGTCCCACTCGATCTCCGAAGGACCGGCGCCGATGGCCTCGCAGCGCGTCGTCTTGTCGCTGCTGAAGTCGGTGACCCAGATTTCCGGCGGGTTCGAGCCTTCGATGAAAGCCACGCCGCTGTTGTAGCCGCCCGCGCCGGGACAGTCAAAGGTGCCGATACCGACAGGCTTCATATTCAGGTCCGTAACGAGAATCGTGGTCGTATGCCAGCCGGAGTGATACAGCCGGTCATTCTGGGCATCGTAATCAATGCCCAAGTTGTCGGTAAAGGTGTCAGAGATGGCGCCGGTGTAGGTCATGACCGTGGCCCAGGAATTGGGCGTCCAGAGGGTGCCGGTCTTGGTCAACACGACCTCGTAGACGACGGCCTGGTCGTAGGCGGCGGTGACGAAGTAGCGGGTAGGCGTTGTAGGCGTTCCCGGCACCACGGCGATATCGATGATGCTGTCGATTTCGGAGCCGTCGGCGCTGTCGTTGCTGCCGACCTCGTCGTCCATCTCCCAGGCATTCAAAATGTTGCCGTTAACGTCAACCTCGACGATGTTGTCGTCGGCGTTGGCCTGATCGCCGTTGTAATCAACCAGAAAATAAGTATCCGTGTCGATGTCGTACCCGGCGCCAGTGCAGTTATCAAGTTCCCAGGGCCAACCGGTGTTCAGACTGGAGAGCGCAAAACTGTTCACAACGGTGTGGGGCGTGGAGGGTTCAACGTCGTAGATCGTGGGATTGTGGCTGTTAGATTGGCTTTCGTGCACGTAACGGAGGTGATCCCGGGTGGGATCATAAACCATGCCCAGAGTATTGTATGACCAGGTGTTGGTAAACACTTCGAGGGTATCGCCGACAGCGTTAAGCTGCATATCGCCTGAGAGCGCCTGAGCAGTCTTGGAAATATCGACCTGAAAGTTTCCATCGGGCGGCGGTGGTGACGCACGCACGGCGACATCAAACGTGATGAACAGTGTGACAGCTAACGTTAATAAAACAATCCAACGCCAGATTTTTGGGTGCTGCATCTTTCCCTCCTCAGTAAACAATCTGATGACCCTCATCGGTGAAAGAATCCGAAAGCAGTGAGGTTTTGGATGCGTATCACCCCCCTCTTGCAATCTGCGTCGTTATGGTGCGTGGCCGCCATGAAAACGTAAAGTCATAGCCCTGGATGATGAAGTGTCCGGCGATGAGAAGCTTACGTCATGATCTTATTATAGCATAGGAGAGATGACGGGGAAATTCCATCGACCTACTAGGGCAATTATACCCACACCCGCAAGCGTCAGAAATCCGATTTCTAGGGAACTGCCCCTGGAATCGATTCCAGGGGCAGTTCGAAGTGTCAGGTCGCGTTCAGGCGTTACCACCAGCCGTGTTTGTGATAGTTGTGGTTCACAATCCAGCGCGGGTAGATGGCGTTGAGCACGGTTGAAGTTTTGTGAGAGCGCAGCAGACCGAACCAATCCCTGTTGTGAACGAAGAGGTCGTCCCAGCCACCTCCGCCATTGAAATTGGCAACCTCGAAGTCGTCGAAGTAACCCAAATTCCAGCTGTTGATCCAGTCGTCCTGCCACCGACCGCTCAGCGTCGTTCCAGACGAGGTCAGGATGCCCAAGTATTCGGTGACCCAGTCGGAGGCGTTGTAGACGTAGAGGTCGTCGTCGCCGTCACCGTCCACGTCGGCGACGTAGAAGCGGTCATTGGGCATCAGATCGTCCCAGCCAGGGACCTCTCGGTCGTAACGAATCACGTAATTGAGGTCGGTGCCGGTGGAGCGCAGCATCTGCAGGTAGCCCATGGACCAATCCCGCCCGTTAAAGACGTAGAGATCGTCGAGATTATCCTCGTTGAAATCGCCCACAAAGAACTGGTCGTTGGGCTTCATGTCGTCCCAGCCGGGCAGCTCCTCGTCGAACCGTTTCACGTAGCTCAGACTCGTGCCAGTTGAGCGCAGCATCTGCAGATAGCCGATGGACCAGTCCCAGCCGTTGAAAACGTAGATGTCATCTCGGCTGTCGTTGTTGAAATCACCGATATAGAACTGGTCGTACTTGCGCATGTCATCCCAGCCGGGCAGCTTTTGATCATACCGCTTCACGTAGCTAAGGTCGGTGCCTGTCGAACGCAGGAGTTGCAGATAGCCCACGCTCCAATCGGACCCGTTGAAGACGACGATGTCGTCCATGCCATCGGCGTTGAAGTCGGCGACGAAGAACTCATCGCGCCAGCGCATATCATCCCAGCCGGGCAATTTCTGATCGAAGCGGCGCACCAGCTCGAAGCCCGATCCCGTCGAGCGCAGCATGGCAAAGTAGGGGATGACCCAGTCGCTGACGTTGAAGACGTAGAGATCGTCTCTGCCGTCGCCGTTAAAGTCTCCAACGAAGAACGTATCGCCAGACTTGAAATCGTCCCAGCCGGGCAACTCACCGGTGACGATCCATTCCAACTCCAGGGCAGAACCGGTGGAGAGGTAGAGCGCCAGGCTGTTGGCATTGTGCAACACCAGATCATCCCGACCGTCGCCGTCGAAATCTCCAACGTAACTGTTGCGATAGGTGTAATCATGCTGCGGCTCTACCATCTCGTGCATTTGCGTGTGACCGACCGGGTTATGATCGCGCCCGCTGCTGCGGAGGCGACCGGTGCACGAAGGCCGGTAGAGGTCGGTATCGTACTTGGTCGTGCCGATGGTGGCGCCTTCGAAGAGGCCCACGTCTCCTGTATTGTCGGTCACGTCGCCACAAGTAGTGGGAATCGGCGTGCGCGGGTCGATGTACGCGTTCCACTTGATGTCACTGCGATCCGTCTCCTTGGTCAGGTTGACGGCGGAAGGTTCGCCTCCCGTGTAGGTACCGGAGCCGAAGTACTCGTCGCCCAGGTTACCCACCATGTGCGCGAGCTCGTGACTGCCCGTCGCCCAACCGTTAGGATTACTGACAGTCACCGCCGCCTGACTGCCGCGCCGACATCCGCCGCCGGAGCTCTCGTTGAGCACGATGAAGACGTAGTCCCACTGCGGCACAGCGTCGTTCAGAATGCTTCTGAGATTGCTGCTGGTGTCGGAACCGGGCTCCATCCAGCAGCGGTCCCAATCGCCACTGTACTCGTAGTCCAGCGCCGTGTCCTTCTCGTCGGTGACGTCGCCGTCGGAATCGACCTGCGTCACGCCCTGGTCGTTGGAGTCCACGTTGACGCGGAAGATGTTGAAAGCGTTCATGGTCTCGCGCAGCACGCCGTTCTCGAAGACACCTTCCATGACGTAACTATCGACGAAGCTGTTGAAATCGTCCTGGTCGTCGCTCTGGAAGCCGTCACCGATAATGACCAGGTTCTTCTTCTCGCCGGTGCCGCCGCTGCGGAGCAGGGCCGTGACATCAGCGTCGTTGAGTAAATCCGCATTGGCACTGACTATCGCGGTGGGCGGCTGGTAAACGTCCACCAGCTCGCCTCCCGTCACAGTATCCAGGGCGGTGAGGTGCGGCTGGTACTGCCCAAAAGTACTTGGCGTCAAGACCTGCGTCAGCGGGTCGGTCGCCTGCACGGAGAGCGGTTGCTGGAGACGATAGAACTCGATGTTCGTATCGGTGTAGGTCGCGGTGTAGAAGAGGTCAGAAGGCAGCGGTAGATTGAACATAGCCTCGTCCGCGATCGAGCCTCGATGTTCATGTCCGGGGCCTCCGTGCACTGCCACCTCAAGGGGATCGGGCATGGAGCCGACAAATTCCAGGTCGCCATCAATGCGAACGGCGTAGATGAAGCGACCGGCCAATCGTTCGTTATGAACGTAGCCTGACTCCAGAGTTGTGCCATACTGTGGCTCGATGTCGCCGTTGACGTAGGTGAAACTGAAGCGCGGGTGATCGAGTTCGTAGAACTCCCCCACCGGGTCTTTTGGACCTGTGCCCGGCGGTAGATCGATGGAGTTTTCAGGTGCGGGCTTGAGATCGTCTCCGATGGGTGTGGGATCGGGGTCCGGGTCCGGGGACGGTTTGAGGTCATCATCGCCGGGATCTGGCCCTTCCCCCTTGGGTGGATTGCCGCCCGGGTAGGGATCGTCCACCGGCTGACCCCGTGATCCCTGGCTGCCCAGGTTGGTCTGGAACTCCGCCCCGGCCGCCGCGTAGTGGAAGCGCGCGCCCATGGGCGCAATAATCTGAGCGAGGCCGGGGTCGAGAGGCACGCCCTGGAAATCCGCCGTCACCGGCGCATCCTGCAATTCGGGCACCACGACTTTCAGGCCGAACCCGCGTTGGAGCACGTCCAGAATATCCAAAAGCGAGACGTTGTTAACCCGGATCGTGAGGGTGCCGTTTGACGGATCGAAGGTGATCTCGCGCGTGTTTTGGGGCACCACAAGAACGTCCCCCAGCAGATTGCCAACATCGAGCAGGTAGGAGAAGCGACCGAGGACGTTGTAACTGTGCGTGTACGATCCGCCCGATGGAATCTGCACATTCAGGGAACCCGCCACGTAGGAATTTGAGACCTGGACACCGTCACTGGTCGGGGTTTGGCCCGCCACGGTGGTGTTATCGACGTTGCGAAGGAGAAGCGGCAGGTAGAGGTTGTAAAGCACGTCCAACTCGACCGAGAGGGACCGTGGGGCATCGGTGGCGTTGTACCACACCACCTCGGAGCCGACTGTGGCGGTCACGCCGGCAGGCTCCAGCCCATCCTCCGTGATGGTGATGGTCACCGGATCGCTTTCTTGAAGCGCGTGAATCTCACCGGATGCATGGACGAGGGGAGCGGAAAGTGCGGGGACGGGGTTGGAAAACATCATATTCAATGTAACGAGCGCTATCAGCAGCACACTGCTAACTGATACAACACTCCATAACCAAAAGCGTCTTGGGGAGTTCATCTTATCCTCCTTTCGGGAGGTGAATGCTTGAACGGACTCATCATTTAACCTATTTTTATAATAAGTATATATTAAATAGC
>DAOTUH010000033.1:0-2991 GCA_034437255.1 Anaerolineae bacterium | reverse complement strand
CCCAACTCTCTTAACGAAAACCAACGGCAGTTTCGACCGTCTCCAGCGGTTGTGAATTGCCGTTTCTGATATGATAGTTAAATGAAGGAGACGTTTGAGCATCACACAACCTTTAGGCAAAGTAACTATATGAACGAGGAGTAACTTGGTGCAAAGACAGTGGTTAGAATTGGCAGTACAGACCATCATGCTCAGTCTGTTGTTGATCGGATGCGTGCAGACGACGGATGCCCCCACCGTGGTCATCGCGCCGCGAGAAGGGCCGCCCGGCACGACGGTCCAAGTCTCGGCCGATGGCTTCGACGCCAACACCGACGTGCAGATCGGAGCCGGGCCGGAGAACGCCGAATTCGGCGTTCGGCGATCGGTGCAGAGCGATGCCCAAGGGCGCGTAGAAGCCGAGATCATTATCCCTGAGACGGCGGAACCAGGAAGCGCCTGGGTCGTCGTGGCGCGGGCCATTGAACCCGACGGCGAGAGAGCCACTTCGGGCAACTTCGAAGTCATCGGCGGGAGCCCCCCACAGCAGGACACGCCCGCACCGACCTCTACCCCGGCGCCCACGGCCACGCCGGACCGCGATGCAGCCGTCGCCATCTCACCCCTGAGCGGACCGCCCCGCACCGAGATTCAAGTCGCGGCCAGCGGCTTTCCGGCGAACACCGAGGTGCAGGTCGGTGCGGGACGTCAAGGCTCCGAGTTCGACGTCACGGAGACCGCACGGACCGACGCCGAGGGCCGCCTCTCGACCAGCATCACGCTGCCGGACTTCGCCGAAATCGGCGATCCCTGGGGCGTCGTCGTGCGCGTCGTGGAGCGCGGCGGTGCCCGAGCCTCCTCGGACACCTTCCACGTCACTTCACCGGAGGAAGGCACCGACAATCTCTTCACCCGCACCCAGATCTACCTCATCGCCGTGGGAGACGACGGTCAGTCAGGCAAGGAGGTCGGCTGCGACGACAGTGTCATTCCGGTCGAGGTCACCATCGAGCCGACCATCGCGCCGTTGAGGGCCAGCCTGGAGAAACTTCTAGCCCTCAACGAGGAGGACTACGGTCAATCGGGGCTGTACAACGCGCTCTATCAATCCGATCTGGCGGTCGAAGGCATCGACATCGTGAACGGTGAAGCCATTATCCGGCTGACCGGCGAGTTGCGCATGGGCGGCGTCTGTGACGAGCCGCGCGTCCAGGCGCAACTCGAAGAGACCGCGCTGCAGTTTTCGACCGTGGATCGCGTATCCATCTTTATCAATGGCGAAGCACTAGAAACGTACATGGGACAAGGGGGATCCTTATGAAAACGCTGAGATACTTAACGCTGCTTTCTCTTGGTATGGTACTACTGGTCGGTTGCGTACAAGGGACGCTTACACCGGAAATCCCAGACGACGTGCCCGAAGATGCCAAGCCTCTGGTCCGCGCCGCCATGTTGGACCTGGTGGAGCGCGAGCAGATTGAGGTTAACCGAATTGCCGTTGAAGAGGTCACGGAGACCGAGTTTTCCGATGCCAGTCTGGGCGTACCCGAGCCGGGGCAATCCTACGCACAGATCATCACTCCGGGCTACGTCATTATATTGGAGGCCGACGGTGAAACCTATCAATACCATGGCACCGAAACTCGCGTCGTTTTCGTACCTGAGGAATACAGAGAGTAAACGAGTTACAAGTCAAAAGTCAGAAGTCACATTCCGATCTGAGGAGGGACAACTTCTATGAAAGCTATGCTCATCAAGGAGTTTGGTGATCCAGGTGTTTTTGAAGCAGAAGAGGTGGGCCAGCCCGAGATCCGATCCAACGACGTGCTGGTAAGAGTCCACGCCACGTCGGTCAATCCCGTCGATCTAAGCATCCGCGAAGCGGGACAGTGGGCTGGCATCAAGCCGCCCGCCATCATCGGCTACGACGTCTCCGGTGTTGTGGAGGACGTCGGCAGCGCCGTCGAGGATTTTGTCGTCGGCGATGAGGTCTTCTACACGCCGGAGATTTTCATCGGCGCAGGTAGTTACGCCGAATACCATGCTGCCCACGAGCAGATCGTGGCACACAAGCCCGTCAACCTATCGCACGAGGAGGCAGCCGGTATCCCGCTGGCGGGTGCCACAGCCTTCCAGGCACTGATTCTGCGCGCCGAGTTGCAGGTCGGCGAGACCGTCCTCATTCACGGCGCGGGTGGCGTTGGCTCGGCCGCCATTCAGATCGCCAAGGCAGCCGGCGCCTACGTGCTGGTCACCTGCAGCGACTACATGGTCGAGACTGCTGAGGCGCTGGGCGCGGATCGCGCCATCAACTACAAGTCGGAGGACTTCGTCGACGTCGTCAACGAGGCGACCGATAACTTCGGCGTCGAGGTCGTCCTGGACACCGTCGGCGGCGACCTGCTGACCCGCAGCCTCGCGGTCACCAAGCCCTTTGGGCGCATAGTCGGCATCGTCAGCACCGACGCCGGGGTCTCGGCGGCCTTTCCCAAGAACATCACCGTGCATCCTCTTTTCTTGCAGCGCGATCAGTACAAGCTCAAAGCGCTACGTGACCTGATCGAACGCGGGCAACTCAAGCCCGTCATCGACACCGTCATGCCGCTGGACGACGTTGCAGAGGCGCATCGTCGCCTCGAAGCAGGCGGCGTCAAAGGCAAGCTGGTGCTCAACGTCGCGGGGTGAGCCTGGCAAGGAAAAACAATCAACAAATTAAGCGGATTTACCAGTACGATTCCGTTCAATCCGATGAATCCGTTGACTAAGGAAGCGGTGTCAAAGATAAATATTTGACTCTACTGAAATAACTAGCAGAAATCGGATTTTTCTACGACTTGATACTATATGTGAGTTTCTCATGACCAAAATTACTAGATGTGGGGTATGGCCACCTAAAAATCCGATTTCTTGGACCTTTTTTCAGGTGAGTCAATATTTGCTAAATCTGCTAAATTCGTTGAGCCAAAACCATCCGTTCAATCCGATAAATCCGTTGACCAAGGAGGTCAATCC
>DAOTUH010000032.1:0-4472 GCA_034437255.1 Anaerolineae bacterium | reverse complement strand
GCCACATCCTCCGCCAGCCGCTCGATGAAGCCGACGACGTAATCTTGCACGTCCAGGCCCGGATCCTCAACCAACGGCGTCAGGTCCATGGCGTAGAGGGTGTGCGTGGCGACGTCGGTCTCGTGCGAGGCATAGTAGGTGGCGTTGGCGCGCCGCCGGCCCATAGTCGCCAGATCATAGCGTTTCCCACCGGCGACCTGCGAGTCGAAGATGCTGACCAGCGCCGCCTGGATATTATCGTGCGCCGAGACGTCGAAGACGATCTTCTCGTCATCCAGCATCCAATCTAGCGACCGCCAGATCTCACAGCCGTAGACCCGCGCCGGTCGTCGATCCGCCGGCAACTGTCGCAGTGCCTCGATGACGCGCACCGCCGTGCCGACGTGCGTGTTGTGCTTATCGGCCAAATTGTGCGTGTAGACCACGTCGGGCCGCGTCGCCTCGAAGAGCGCCACCAGATCCTCCGTCGGCGCCGGGTTCGAGGGGTCCTTCACAGCAGCACTGAGATAGTCCAGCAGCACCTGCGCGCCGTACTCCCCGACAATTGCCGCCTTCTTCTGCTCCTTGCGGCGCACGGCCATCATCTCCTCGTCGGTGTAATCGGCGTAGATATCGGCGCGCGGCGAGCCGCTGCCGTTGGTCATCACCACGCCCGTGAACCAGCGATCGGTGCGCTGAAAGCACCGCATGATGCCGTCCACCGCCAGAATCTCCAGGTCGTCCTGATGGGCGCCGATGCCCAGGTGCGTCGTCCGCCCCAGTGCCGCCTCCACTGCTGTCTCGTCCGGGACGAAGACCTCCGCGCTTCCTTTGTGGAACTCCATCCTCAACCTCCCAATGCATGTAAGATGCGACGCACTTCCGAATCCCGTCTGCTCTCTTCACAAACGCAAGACACTTTAGAGAACTTCCCTCACAGACCTGTGGCGAAAAGTGCGTTGCACCTGAGAAGACAACCAGGCAATAACCTTACCGTTCTCAAGGCAACTCCGGCAAACTCGCCGCGGCGATGGCCTGCCCCACACGGCGACTCTTCTCGTCGGGCAACTGAATATGGATCTGTTCAGCCAGCGCGGGGAACTCACCCTCCAGCACCTGCCGCGCGTCCTCCAGAATCAACTCGCCGCCGGTGCCGGACGTGCAGCGTCCCAGAATCAACACGTGCTTGATCTCGTAGAAGTCGGCGTAATGCGCGATGGCGTAGCCCAGGTAGATGCCCATGGTCTTCCAAATCTGACGTGCGCCTTCGTGCCCGTCCTCCAAATAGACCTGCACCGCCTTGAGCTTCTCCGCCTTGGGCACGCCCTCGGGCACCTCGATGCCCACCTTGGGCGCCAGGCGGAAGACGCACTGCTGCGAGAAGTAAAGCGAGCCGATGCCCGCGTCACCGGACCAATCCACCTCCACCGGCGCGTCGGGCTGATAATCCACCGGCGTGAAGGCCAGCTCACTGAGCCAGCCGGTGATGTTACCCTGTAGATCGACGTAGCCGCCCGCTTCGCTGGAACCCATGGCGATGCCCAGCACGCCGGTATCCTCCAGCGACATAGCCCCCGCCAGCGCCGTCACGTCGCCGTCGTTGACCACCACAATGGGCACGCCGAACGCCTCGCCGAGGCGCAAGAACATGCTCCTGACCTCGTCGTAGCGCGCCTCGGGAATCCCCCGGAAGAGCGACGCCACCATGGGCCGGTTGTCGATGTAGACGCCCGCCGAACTGCCGCCGATGGCGTCCACGCGCGGCATCTTGGCCGCGGCGCTCTCCAGCGCGGCCTTGACCTCGTGGTAGTGATACGCCGGGTCGCTGTGCGCTCTCGGTTCCCAGACCACCTCCTCGCTGTAGACCGGCTCACCGTCGATGACCGCCGACGCCTTGCGGTCCGACGCACCCAGGTCGAAGCCGATGCGGCAGCCCTCCAGGTGGCGCCCGATGGATTCGCCTGCCTCGTTAGCAGGCGGCACCGCCGACGCCGTGCACGCCACCACCTCGAAGGTCTGCTCGTAGATGCGCCCCATGAACTCGTAGTCGAAGGCGCGACTGCCCTCGGGACTGTAGCACTCGCCCACGTACGCGCCCACAGACGGCGGCCCGCCCACGTAGACGCGCCACCCACCCCGCTGCCAGAGCAGAAACTTCACGATCCGCTCGGCGTACCTCAGATTCGCCTCGGCGCGCGGATGGCCCTCGGGGAACACCTCGGTCTCGTAGCGCGAGAGCAGCCCGTTCTGCCGCTCCAGCCCGATGACCAGCGGCACCCCCTCGCCCGAAGCGATAACCTCATGCCGGAAGGCGCGGTTCGCTAGAGACGCCGGTCGGAAACCGGGGTCAAGCGGGGGAACAAACTGCGGTTCGATCAAACGAAAAGCCTCACCCATCGAACACCTCCTCTGCTCGGCGCACGCCCGAGGATGAGCGTCGCCCGAAAACGTGAACGTTTACGATCATTTATGCACAGCCTTACGTCCGCTGCTCTTATTTTCTCTCAAAAACGAACATACGCAAATGCACAGATGATCAAAACCGCGACGCTAGCGCGTTTTCTGGCAGATCAAATCGTGGCTTCCAAAGCCAGTTTGATCGCGCCTTCCACCGGCTCAGGAACGCGGGTCACGGGCCCAACAGCGACGCCCGCCGCGTCCAAGGCCACCTTGAAATAAGCTCGCCTTAGTCTTGTGAGGGGTGCGATGCACTACGACAAAGAAAGCACCGCGATTTGAAAAAGGGCCCTGGGAAGTCTCTGCAACCTCACATCTTTTTTTAGACCGAACGTGTGTTACACCTGGCTGCTCACAAATCTACACGGTTGCTTGAATTCTATGGTAGGAAATTCTCGCCTTTATGCTACACTACCAGGGATTGAGCGGACTGACCAGGCGGAGCAACCAACAAGGAGGGGGGGATGACCATCCACGTTGTATTGGCAGACGATCATGCAATCGTGCGGGAGGGACTCCGCACCGCACTGGAGAACGTCCCAGACATTGACGTGGTTGGAGAGGCCCACGACGGCGCGGAAGCCCTACGCCTGGTATCTACACTTCATCCAGACGTCCTCTTGCTTGACCTCATTATGCCGGGACCACGTCCCTCTAAAATTGCCACGGAGGTGCGCCAGATCTCTCCTGAGACAAAAACCTTAATCCTTACAGCCCATGAACGTGATGCCTTTCTGGCGGAGATGGTAGATACGAACGCGGTAGGTTTTCTTAACAAGAAGAAGGGGTCCTCGCACCTGGTGAAAGCCATTCGCCGGGCTGCACGGGGCGAAATACTGTTTACCAAGACCCAACGCGCTCGCGCTCATCGTTGGCGTGAGAGTATAGGGCAGCGGTGGACAAATCTGACGAGACGAGAACGGGAAGTACTCCGGTTATTGGTAAAGGGCCACTCGAATCAAGAAATCGCTAATACCCAGAGCATCACAGAAAAGACGGTAGAATACCACGTCACAAACATCCTCTACAAGCTGGGCGTAAGCTCCCGGCTGGAGGCAGTCGTCTGGGTCCACGAAAATATACCTGAACCCTGGTAAACGAATCAATATCTGGAGCCACCATGAAGCCCGGAGCAAAAACTAGGGGTTTCCCTAGTGACAGTTCCCCCGAGCCCGTGTTACACTATGTCTTGATAAGTCTGATCTTACCGTATTCAATACATGTTTTGATATCCACCAAAGGAGGGACACATGGACAATCATCTTTGTCCAGAAAACGTTAGGCCATGCGAATCGGATAACAGTACCGGCCGGGCCATAGTAGTGGCCCGGTCACCGAACTGAAGATAGATGCTCCAGTTTCACCTGCCTGAGGCGAGGGAAGAGGGCGCCTATACGCATCTCTACAGGTCAGCGCATCGTCTCAGATGCGTCTTAGATGCACTCTTTGCGCACCCAATGAGCCCTTTTTTGATTTATCTCAACTGTTGAGGGACACTACCTCGATTTGGACCAACAAGATTGGCGGCAAATCCTCTCCAGTTACAGTGTTTGGCAAGTAAGAGCTGCCCCAAATCAACCTTGATCATTAGGAGGTCAAAATGCCGAGCTTACGTGTGCGATTTCTTTTTTATGGAGTGAGAGCATGATGAAACGCATCTTCGCTCTTATGCTCGCGACGCTGCTGCTGGGCCTGCTGGGCTGCCAAGGCACCCCGCTCGCCCCTGTCACGCCATCCCCCACGCAGACGCCGCCGACCGCCACCGCGACCGCGCAGCCGCCGACGGTCCGCCCAACCCGACAGCCCACAGCCACCTCGTCCCCCCGCCCAACCCGGGGGCCGACAAGTACCCCCACACCGCGCCCCACCCCCGCACCCACAGCAACCCCATCGCCCTTCCCCATCACGCCCCTGCCGGGCGCGACCGGGCAGATCATCTTCGGAGCGTATCCCTGTGGAGGGCCAGACAAAACCGACTGTGCCCCCTTTCCGGGGATGGTCGAACACTTTGGCCTCTACGTCATCAACGCCGATGG
>DAOTUH010000031.1:0-10316 GCA_034437255.1 Anaerolineae bacterium | reverse complement strand
GATTTCGAAGTGTTGTCTATGAGCGCGGTTTATAAAGCCGCGCTCTTTGCTATTGACTTAGGGCTTGTTAAAGAATAACTTCTCGACCGTAGTTAGAGACGAAGGTCTCCTTGACATTGCCTCCCCGGGTAAGTGCTAGCCGGAGTGCCATCCATCGGTTGACTTCACTGAAATAAGCATTAACCTCCCGCAAAGGCGCCAAGAACGCTAAGGAAATTCATAAGATAGTAAATTTTATTGATCCGGGTTGGCTTTACTGTTTAGAAAAGTAATAAGTAACTTAAAAATCTTGGCGACTGTCCGACCTTTGGTCGGCGGTGTCTTGGCGTGAGGCATAACCCTTTTTTAGGTGAGTCATCGGTTTCTACTTAAAACGCTGAGTTTGCTGAAACTGGACTGTGGACAAACGCTGGTTTTCTCTGACGTTGGGCGATTCTTGCGCCACCGGTAGGAGATTTCTTTCTTCACATCACAACCCCGTAGTGGCAGATTCCGTGCCAAGGTTAGATTGTCCAAAGTCCAACTGAAAGTATTAACCTGTTTCTGACCCATTCTCCCTTAGTGTTCAAAAAAATCAGCGTATTGTTGTCCCAGCGTTCCCAGCACCATGAGCAGCTCTGCTCCTAGATAGGTGACGATCAGCGGGAGCAAGTTGTGTTGCTGCTGAAGGGCAAAGGTTTGATAGAAGGCTAGGGCTGCGTAGAGGCCTAATAGGACCTCTCCTGCTGTGATGATATCCCCGCCTATCCGGTAGTCGCTCTGCTGCCAGTTTCCTTGCTGGTTCTGTAGATGATACTTTGGGGTGCGTTCGAAAGTTCCGCCCCAGTGCAGCGTGCCGTCGAGGAGGGCGATGGTCGTGCTCAAGGCGATGCCCATGCCCAGCAACATGGTGATAGGATAGGCTAAGATCCGCCGCGCCCAGTCTCGATAAAGCGTCATCTGCCCGATGACGTAGAGCAGCGGCGGAATGGCGATAACGGTGCCCAGCACCGCCGACGTCGCCGGGAGTGGGGGACTGAAGAGGACCATGGGCAACATGAGCAAGAGCAACAACAAGAATAAGGGTTGCGTGACATAACCGCTCAAGTGCAGGAGCGCCATAGCTTTTTGCGCCCACGTCAGATGGCCGGCGCGCACGATAGGACCAGCGAGCTTGCGCAGCACCTGGGTGGCACCCTTTGCCCAGCGGTACTGCTGTCGCTTGAAGGCCGCGACCAGCGGCGGTAACTCCGCCGGCGCGACCACGTCGGGTAAATAACGGGCTTTCCAACCTCGCAACTGCGCTCGATAGCTCAGGTCCAGATCCTCGGCGACGGTGTCGCTCTGCCACCCACCCGCATCGACGATGGCTTCACGGCGCCACACCCCGGCGGTGCCGTTGAAGTTCATCAGCAGACCGGAGCGGTTGCGGGCAACGTGCTCCACGGTAAAGTGCGCGTCCATAAGCAAGGCCTGCGCTCGCGTGATGGGCGAATACTCCGCGTTGAGGTGCCCCCAGCGAGCCTGGACCATGCCGATCTCAGGATCGTCCCGGAAATGGGGGATGGTGCGTTTGAGAAAATCGGGCTGAGGACAGAAATCCGCGTCGAAGATGGCGATGAACTCGCCGCGCGTCTTCTTGAGCCCGGCTGCCAGCGCGCCTGCTTTGTGACCTTGCGGATGCCGGCGGTGCAGCACGTGGATGTTCACGTCTCGTTGGCGCAACTCCTCGGCGATTTCCTGGGCCAGCGTGGTGGTCGCATCGTCCGAGTCGTCCAGCACCTGGATCTCCAATCGATCCTGTGGCCAATCCAGCGTGGCCACGGCGTACAGGATGCGATGCACGACGTAGCGCTCGTTCCGCAGCGGGATCTGGACCGTGACTGCAGGTAGCACCTCGGGGGGTAATGTCGGCGCGGTGGGTTGGGGATCGTGGTAATGTCTCAAGTACAGTATAATGAGGAGCAGAACGTGTAAGGCATATACGGACAATCCAGTCAGCACGATCGTGTACAGATATCCAAGTCCCTTGATCAGCATGCTGCCTCCTCGTCGCTATAATCGTTTTTGACTATCAAAATTGACTGCACTGAAATAACTGGTAAAACTTGGAGTTTTCCGTAACTTGATACTACATGTAGATTTTTTGCAGCCAAAACCACTAGATGTAGGGGGTAAACTACTAAAACTCCGAGTTTTGGACCTTATTTCATTAGAGTCAAAATTGACTCCACTGAAATAAGCATTAATCTCACGCAAAGGCGCCAAGAACGCTAAGGAAATTCATAAGATGGTAAATTTTATTGATCCGGGTTGGCTTTACTGTTCAGAAGTAATAAGTAACTTAAAAATCTTGGCAACTGTCCGACCTTTGATCGGCGGCGTCTTGGCGTGAGGCATAACCTTTTTTCAGGTGAGTCAAAATTGGCCATTTCTATTCTTGATCTATGATTCCATGCTTTGTTGCTTCATAATGTGACAGGGCTTGTGGCGTCGGATAGCGTAAAACGGCACTCCACTGGTTCCGTGCCTGACTACGAACCTTTTGTTACCCGAAAAGGCTTGGATATTTTACCTAAACTTGATGATCAAAAACGATTATTGTCGCATGTAGAAGGCCGGTCGCCGCGGCGAACCGGCCTTCACGCTGGTACACGCTCCAAGTATATCACATTTGTAGACAGAACAGGTTGTAAGCAAGACATAGAATCCTTAAACAGCGTCTTGGCCAAAATCACGAAGTTGTAGTTTGTATCTCTGATCAATTCAGATATAATTCTAATGCTAATAACATACAGTTTTCTCACCCTTTCATCGTTTTGGGAGAATTCCTGTCGGATATGACAAGTCTCCGATATTTGTGATCATTTATGACTCAACCAACGTGGAAAGCCGTATTAAAATGGATGATAGCGTGGGGGGCTTTTCACTGTTGTCAATCTGTGTTGGTCTATCATACTGTTGGAGGGCATGACCATGCAGGTTAATGTGGAGTTTTCAGGCGTGTCTCGGGTGCTCACTCGGACGCGGCAGATTTCCCTTAACCTCAAATCTGATGCCACATTTCAAGACTTGCTCCGCATCTTAGGGGAGCGTCATCCCGAGCTGCTCGGGGAGGTCATCAACCCCACGGATTACACCCTGGAGGGGGCCAATATGCTTAACCTCAATGGTAAGCGTATGCTTCAGCCTGATCAGATGGGCGGTTCTCCTCATGATGGCGATCGAATTATCCTCATGTCGGTATTAGCTGGTGGCTAGTGTGAACAACCGGGCTATTTTTCACGTGTCAGGAGGCGTTTATGTACGGTTATCACGGTAAGATTTTGCACATCGACCTGACCGAACGCAAGCACTGGGTCGAAGATAAAAACGAAGATTGGTACAAGACGTACATCGGTGGCGTGTCCATGGCGACGCGGCTCTGCTGGGAGAACATCGAGCCCGGCTGCGAACCGCTCTCGCCGGAAAATCCCATCTGTCTCGCCAACGGCATCTTTGCGGGTACACCGGTGCCGGTGGGCGGCAAGTACGGGCTGGCCTCCAAGTCGCCCCTCACGGGTTTCATCGGCGACAGTCTCTCCGGGAGCTGGTTCACTATCGCGCTGAAGCGCGCCGGCTGGGATGGCGTCGTCATCCACGGGGCCAGCGATGAGTGGATCAACGTCTTCATCGACGACAACCGGGTGGAGTTTGTTGATGCGTCCTATCTGCTGGGGATGGGGACCTTCGCCACAGAAGAGGCCATCCGCGAGTTCTTCCGCGACGATCAGATCCGCTCGGCGACCATCGGGCCGGCCGGGGAGAACGGCGTGCGCTTCGCCAACGTCACCAACGATGGACGCCAGGCCGGTCGCACCGGGCACGGTGCCGTCTGGGGCTCCAAGAAGCTCAAGGCGCTCTCGGTGCGCGGCACCAAGGGGGTCGACGTCTATGATTTTGAGAAGCTAATGGAGCTTTCCTTCGATATCACCGAGGCGTCCCAAGGCCCGCACACGTCGAAGTACCGTATTTTAGGCACGGCGACCAACGTGCTCAACATGAACAACCTGGGCCTGCTGCCCACGTGCAACTACCAGGAGGGCGTCTTTGAGGACGCCGAACTGGTCAGCGGCGAGTATCTTGATGAGCATCACAAGGTCAAGGTCATTGCCTGTGCGCAGTGTCCTATTGCCTGCGAGCAGATGTCCATCGTGCGCACCGGGTCGTACAAGGGTGCCATGACGGGCATCGAGTACGAGTGCCTCTTTGCCAACGGACCGAACTGTGGCATCAACGACATGCGCGCCATCATCAAGATGATTGAGACCTGCGATCAGGGAGGTCAGGACGCCATGAGCAACGGCGTGACCGTCTCCTGGACCATGGAGTCCTTTGAGCGCGGCGTCCTTAAAAAAGAGGACTTCAAGTGCGCCAAGTACCCGGAGGGCTTCGAGCCGTATTTCGGCAACGGCGACGCCGGTGTGACGTTGACGGAGATGATCCGCGACCGTGAGGGCATCGGCAAACTGCTCTCCGAGGGCACGCGCATCGCCAGCCAGACCATCGACGAAGAGCGTGGCACCGAGAGCTACAAGTGGGCCATGCACATCAAGGGCCTTGAGAATCCGGGCTACGACGCGCGCGGCCTCAAGACCTTCTCCGTGGGCCTGGCGGTGGGCACGCGCGGTGGCTGTCACAACCGCACCGCCGCCTACGATCCCGACATCAAGGGGCGTGTGGATCGTTTCTCCATTGACGAGACGCGCGGCAAGCTGGCGGCGCGCACCGAGGAGTACGCGGCGGTCTACGACACGCTGCCGCTCTGCAAGTTCATCCGTCGTTGCTTCACCGGCAAGGCCGATCGGGCCGGCGCCTGGCCCGCTATCGCCGAGCTGATCAACGCCACCACCGGCTGGGACTTCGACTACGACGCCGTGGATAACATTGGCGTCCGGGCTCACACTATCAAGAAGGCCTTCAACATCCGCGAGGGCTGGACCCGTGAGGACGATGACCTGCCCTATCGCTGGAAGCACGATCCCATGACCAAAGGGCCGTCGGCTGGGCACGTGGTCACCGATGAGGAGCTCGAATACTTGAAAGACCTCTACTACGAGGCCAAGGGCTGGACCAAAGAGGGCCTGATCCCCAAGGATCTGTTGATCGAGTTGGGGATGGAGGACGTGGCGGAAGAGATCGGCGTGTGAATAATTCAAAATTGCTAATGACAAATGAAAAAGTGGGCTGACGTGGTCGGGAGACCGGCCAGAGCTAGCTGGGGCCGGTCTCCTGACCGCGCCTCCAACGCATTTGAAACGCACCCAATTTAAAATGACAATCACGAAATTAGCGTGATAGGGGAGTGTTATGCCTGTTTCAACATCTAAGTATCAATACGTTGCCTGTGATCCTGAGAAGTGTGTGGGCTGCCAGCTCTGTGAATACATCTGCTCTTACACGAAGACCGGAGTTTTTAACACCTATCGCAGTCGCATCCGCACCGTGCGGGCCGAAGAGGTGCTGATGACGGCGGTCACGTGCCGCACCTGCGAGAACGCGCCCTGCGTCATCGCCTGCACCCGCGATGCGCTCACGCAAGATCCGGTCACCGGTCTCATTCAGATCGACGCGGACCGCTGTGACGGCTGCGCCTGGTGCATCGAGGCCTGCGATTTCGGCGCCATCTCCATCAACCCGGAGACGAAGCTTGCTGAGATCTGCGATCAGTGCGAGGACGAAGAAGAGCCCCAGTGCATCAAGTGGTGCCCCAAGGACGCTCTGGAGCTGACCACGCCGGATCGGCGGGCGCAGCGCTCGCGGCACAAGTTGCTGAAGGAAGAGGTCGTCGGGCAGTCACGGCGCACGCCGGTAGAAGAATCCTAACCTGATATTGTTGGAGCGCGCGGATCAACTCTGCGCGCGTGGAACAAGGAGATTTTCGTGGTCGAAAACAACGAGCGTTCGTATGAGGAGCCGCGCGTAGGTGTCTTTGTCTGTCATTGCGGCTCAAATATCGCCAGCGTCGTGACGCCGTCAGACGTTGTCGATTATGCGAAAGACCTGCCCGGCGTGGTGGTGGCGAAGGAACACCGCTACATGTGCTCCGATCCGGGCCAGTCGATGATTCAAGAAGAGATCCGCGAGCACAACCTCAACCGCGTCGTGGTGGGCGCCTGCAGTATCGCCATGCACGAGCCGACCTTCCGCGCCTGTATCTCCGAGGAAGGGCTCAACCCCTTTATGTTTGAGATGGCGAACATCCGCGAGCACGACTCCTGGGTGCACTCCCACGAGAAGGACGCCGCGATTCGCAAGGCTAAAGAACTGGTGGCCTCGGCGGTGGCGAAGGTCAGTCACGCCCGTCCGCTGGATATGTTCGAGGTGCCGGTGACGCGCCGTGCGCTGATCATCGGCGGCGGCATCGCCGGCATCAGCGCGGCGTTGGATCTGGCCGATATGAAGATCGACACGTATCTGGTGGATAAGTCGCCCACCATCGGTGGGCGGATGGCCCAGCTGGATAAGACCTTCCCCACCATGGACTGTTCTATCTGCATCGAGGCGCCCAAGATGGTGGACGTGGGCAAGAATCCTTACATCCACCTGATGACGTACTCCGAAGTCAAAGAGGTGGACGGGTATATCGGTAACTTCGAGGTCAAGGTGGAGCGCAAGCCCCGCTACGTCGATCTCGACAAGTGCACGGGCTGCGGTCTCTGCGTGGACGTCTGCCCCATCGACGTGCCCAACGAGTTCGAGGAGGGGCTGGGGCCGCGCAAGGCGATCTACGTGCCCATGGATCAGGCGGTGCCGTCGGTTTACACCATCGACCGCGATGCCTGCATCGAGTGCTACAAGTGCGTTGAGGCCTGCGGTGAGCTCAAGGCCATTGACTTCGCCCAGGAACCGGAGATCATCGACCTGGACATCGGCGCGATCATCGTCTCCACGGGCTACGATCCCTGGGACCCGACGCCGCTGGAGGAGTACGGGTTCGGCACCTTCGAGAACGTGACCACCATGATGGAGATCGAACGGTTGCACTGCGCCGGCGGTCCCACGGTGGGCGAGTTCATCCGTCCCTCTGATGGCAAGACGCCGGAGAGTCTGGCGCTGATTCAGTGCGTAGGCTCGCGCGACAAGCGCTACCACGAGTACTGCTCCGGCTTCTGCTGTATGTACACCATCAAGAACGCGCTGCTGCTCAAGTGGCTCTACCCGGAGATGGACATCACCATCTTCCGCATCGACATCCGCGCGCCGGGTAAGACCTACGAGGAGTTCTACGAGCGCGCGCGGCAGGCGGGCATCCACTTCATCCAGGGGCGGCCCTCGGAGATTGTGGAAGATCCTGAGACCAAGAACCTCATCGTCCACGCGGAGAACGTCGGCCTGGGCGAGCACGTGGCGTTGGAGGTGGAGATGGTCGGTCTTTCGACGGCAGCGATTCCGTCGGAGGGTGCCTCGGATCTGGGGCGCGTGCTGACCGTGTCCAACGATACCCACGGCTGGTTCCTGGAGTCGCACCCCAAGCTCAAGCCGCTGGACGCTGCTACCGGGGGCATCTACCTGGCGGGCGCAGCCCAAGGCCCCAAAGACATTCCGCAGTGCGTCTCTCAGGGCAGCGGCGCGGCGGGGCGCGCCTCACGCGTGCTCAACGCCGAGACCTGGGAGATTGATCCCATCGTGGCCTACGTCTGGCCTGATCGCTGCATCAACGCCAAGGGCGGCAAGTGCGACATTTGCGCGCAGGCCTGCCCCTACGGCGCCGTGATCAACAAACCGGGCTCTGGAGAAGCCACCACCATCGTCCCGGCGAAGTGTCACGGCTGCGGGACGTGCGTGGCCGAGTGCCCGCAGAACGCTATCACGCAGTACCACTTCACCGATGCGCAGATCGTGGCGCAGATCCACGCGCTGCTGGCGGACAAGCCCGAAGAGAAGATCCTCGCCTTCATCTGCCGCTGGTGCAGCGGGATGGGCGCCGATAACGCCGGCACCAGCCACTTTGAATATCCGGCGAACACGCGCAACATCCTGGTGATGTGTGCCGGGCGCGTCGACCCCGACTTTGTCTTCGAAGCCTTCCGTCTGGGCGCGGGCGCGGTGCTGGTCTCCGGCTGCCATCCGCAGGACTGCCATTATATCAGCGGGCGGCAGAACGCGGGCGAGCGCATGGAGCGCGTCGCCAAGCATCTGAAGCGGGCCGGCATCTCGCCGGAACGCTTCCGCGTCGAATCCGTCTCGGCGACGGAGGGCGCCAAGTGGTCGCGCATTATGCGCGAGATGAACGACGACCTGTATGAGCTGGGAATCGAGACCGTCCGGGTCGAGAATGAGGAGGCGTACGACCGGATCACCCGGCGCGTCCGGCGGATGAAACAGGTGCCTGACGTAGAAAAGGCGCTGGAGTTCAGTGAAACCGCGCGGGCCTTTGTGGTCAAAGCGGGAGGTGTCTGATGGCGACCGAAATGAGCCCATTCCTGGTCGAAGTGTTGAACACGCCCGGCGGTGAGGACGTCTTGCAGTGTTATCAGTGCGGCACCTGTTCCGGCTCCTGCCCCGTCATCGACGAGATGGCGTACGGGCCCCGGCGCATCATGCACCTGATCCACTCCGGCGAGGAGGAGCTGGTGCTTTCTAGCCACGATATGTGGTTTTGCGTCTCCTGCTACTCCTGCGCCAACCGCTGCCCACGGGACATCCACATCACCGACGTCATGGCGTCGCTGCGGCATCTGGCGACGAAGAAGGGCTACACCGACGACCGCGAGGCGCAGTTTGGCAAATCCTTCTCGGAGACGGTGCAGCATCACGGGCGCATGTTCGAGCCGGAATTGATGTTCCGCTACTATCTGCGTTCTATGGACATCGCCGGCCTGCTGGGCATGATGCCGCTGGGGATCAAGATGCTCTTGCGGAATAAGTTGCCGTTTCTGCCCGAACGTATCTCCAATCCGCAAGATTTGGATAAGATCTGCAAGAGTGATGGCGCGGTGGCGGTTGAGAATAACCCCGGTCGCGGCGAGCGTTGGCAGCCCTGGCTGATGGGAGCGGTGACGATGCTGTTGGGCGCGGCGGTGAGCGTGCTGGTTTGGCTCAGCGGTGGGAGCAGGCGCAAGGAGGACACTTGATGAAATACGCTTACTATCCCGGCTGCAGCCTGAGCGCCGGTGAGAAGGAGTACGATCTCTCGATGCGGGCCGTCTTTGCGCGGCTGGGCATTGAGTTGGTGGAGTTGGAGGACTGGAACTGCTGCGGCGCCGTCCACACGGATTTGCAGGACCGCGACGTCGCGATCACGCTGCCGGCGCGCAACCTGGCGCTGGCGGAGGCCCAGGGCTTCGAGACCATCGTCGCGCCGTGCAGCGGCTGCTACAAGAACCTGCGGCGGGCCAGCAAGGTCGTCGCGGATGATAAGGCCATGCGCCGCAAGGTGAACGACGGCCTCACAGGCGAATTGGCGCTGGGGGACGATGTCACCGTGCTGCATCCGCTCTACGTGCTGCTCAACGAGTACGGGCTGGAGCGCATCAAGGAGCAGGTGACCCGTCCGCTGACAGAGCTGCGGGTCGCCAGCTACTACGGCTGTATGCTGACTCGTCCGCGCGACGTGTTTGACAGCCCGGAGCGGCCCACCGGTCTCGATGAGCTGGCGGGGGCGCTGGGCGCGCAGCTGGTCGATTATCCCATGAAGGCCAAGTGCTGCGGCGGCGCGTTGGCGCTCTCGCACGCCCCGGTCACGGCGCGGCTCACGGGCGAAGTGTTGGTCTCGGCCAAGGACGCCGGCGCCGACGTCGTCTCGCTGGCCTGTCCCATGTGTCACACGGCACTGGACGGCTATCAGGGCAAGGCTGAGGGAGCTATGGCGCAGCCCATTGATCTGCCGGTGCTTTTCTTCACGCAGCTGATGGGCTTGGCGCTGGGTATCGCGCCTGTGGAACTGGGCCTCAAGCGCCACATCGTGCCGACGGATAAAGTGCTGACATTGGTTGGGTGAGGTAACGCTTGTGGATATACAGTTGATTTCTCATGACTGGGAAGAAGAGACGCTGGAAGCCAAGGCGCGCTGGTTTCAATCCTTGTCCCTGCAAGAGCGCATGGATATGCTGTGCTTTTTCACCGATTTGATTTTGACAAACAACCCTGACATTGTGGAGCAAAAACGTGTTGAACCGACTTCGGACCGTATTCGCGTCGTTTCATAAGCATGACGTAAAATATCTTGTCATCGGGGGCATTGCCGCTGTGTTGTATGGTGTCCCTCGTGTGACTTTTGATCTTGATATTCTCATTGAAGCAACGGCTGAAAACGCACAGCGCTTGCTTGATGCGATGCTGGAAGCAGGATTAGG
>DAOTUH010000030.1:0-1508 GCA_034437255.1 Anaerolineae bacterium | reverse complement strand
ACGTGGGTCAACGGTAGAGAATCAACAGAGGAAAATAGTTGATCTTCTACATCCGTGAGGCAATAGTGACTTTAGTCTCTAAAGCACGTAAAGTCACCACCAAAAACACCTTGCGGGTACGATCCCGCGCGACCAGGCCAGAGATGCCTGCACGGTGCTAACAGCAGAAAACCGCAGAAAAACATCAGAAAACCATTGAATTTTCCGAAACTTCCGAATTCTCTAATAACTTGGAGAAACAGCGGACTCCAGGGAGTATCCCCTGGAATCCACTGTATGTGTCCATCAAGTGCGGACTTCGTCGCGCACGTCCATCAGAATGCGACCCAGGTGATTGAGACCCAGACCGGTAGCCCGCTCCACGCCCCAGAAGCGATCTCCCCACGTGTTACCCTCGACTAACAAAGCGTCGTCGGTGGCGAGCAACTTTGCCGTCAAATCGGGGTGCCAGTCGGGGTTAAACTTCCAACGCACCAAGGTGCGCATGACATCAAGTTTCACGTCCTCCCAATCCTCTCGCAGCGGTACCCGATAGCCGAGGCGCTTGGCCTCTTTGGGAGTTGGCGCTCGGCGGATCCGTTCTTGCCAGCGGATAGAATACGTTTTCTTCGCCTGATATGCGTGTTCTACGGATGGATATCTCACCCCAGCCACCATCATATCCGCGTAACAGAAATTGGAGAGGAAGATGTAGTCGCCAAAGAAGCGGTCGATGACCGTACCACGATGCGGCTGCAGCGGGCACGTCGTCCAGGCCAGGCACTCCAGCTGACAGTCAACGCTCAACACGTCATCTGCAGAGAGGTGATAAGCCTGGCGATGCTCCTTACAGGCGCTTAGGTTTGCGTTCATCCGACGTTGTTGCCAGTCTGTCCAGGTTGTCATCCAGGGGCCTCCATCAGGTTAGCTTCTCGACCCAGGCCAGGTATCCGGTGGCCTCAGCACGAATGTGAACTTTGTATGACAATTTCCACAGTTCATACTGTTCTGGGCGAACCAGAGACGAACGGCGACCCGTTTCGGCTGCCAACGCGCCCCGTAAACACATATCGTCCGGTGCGTAGTCTCCTTTCCCGATGATCGCATCATCTAAGATGTCACGATACGGGAACAGCGTTACAAAAGCCCAAGTCTCTGCCAATAACGGATACTGTTTCAGGCGTTCTTCACCGATCTCCTGCAGTACCAGATAGGGAACGATCACCTCGGCTATACGCTTTTCCTCGAAGGTCGCCAGGATCTCAATCGCTTGCAGCCAGGCAGCCTGCCATTCGCGGCTATAACCGCAGGCTTTGTACTTAGGCGGGAAGTGGATCTCGGCGGATTGATCCGGCGCTTCGTAGTTGAAGCCTTTACCGTGAGTAGCAGCCCAAACGTCTTCAGCCTTGAGCCGCCAGTCCGTATGATCCAGATAGGTCTTCAGGGTTGCATATGTTCGTTGGGCAGCAGAGCGCCCCAGGTCATAAACGTCTAAAAACATCAAGTACCTCCTCAGGTGTGTGGTTTCA
>DAOTUH010000029.1:0-5154 GCA_034437255.1 Anaerolineae bacterium | reverse complement strand
GCCGAGATCATCGTCCCCTCCGACGTGCACTACGTCGCCGCCTACGCCGAGGACGGCGCGCACCTGCCCGCGAACGCCATCTATCCCCACGAGATCTGGGGCGAGGTCGGCATCCACGTCGATCACGCGGTCGATCTGCGCGGCTGGGCGCACTGCGGCACCGAGCACCGCCCCAACTTCGCCCACACGCCGGCAGCCATCGCCGACCTCAACGGCGATGGCGTCCGGGAGATCGTCGTCATGGGCAACGTCTACAACTGCGGCACGAGTCCCTACACCAGCCTCTACGAGATGCCCTTCGTCTTCAACCTCGACCGCACGCGCTGGCAGGCCGACGGCTTCGACTGGACCGTGCTGCCCACGCCCGATGGGGACGCTGGCCCCTTGAGCGAGGACTGGCACGAGATCGAGAGCAATATGACCAATCCGGTCCTCGCCGACCTGGACGGCGACGGCAACCGCGAGATCCTCTACTCCTCCTACGACGGGCGCGTCCACGCCTACTGGCTCGACAAGACCGAGCACGGCGACTGGCCTTACGCGGTCACCAAACCCGGCGCGACGACGATCCGCTTTGCGTCGGAACCCGTTGTCGCCGACCTCGACGCCGACGGCAGCGCCGAGGTGCTCTTCACCTCCTGGACCGAGAAGGGGAGCGGCGAGCGTGGTTGCCTGCACGTCCTCAGCGCGTTGGGCATCCCGCTCCACGAGATTCTGCTTCCGGCGCCGGTGGGCAGCTGGGATTGGAACGGCGCGCTGCCTGCGCCCACGCTCGCCAACGTCGACGCCGACACCAACCTGGAGGTGGTGCTCCAGACCGCCCACGCGGGCGTTGTCGTCTACGAGCTGCCCAACACCGCCGACGCCCGCATCCTCTGGGGGACGGGCCGGGGCAACCAGCAACGGACCGGCTCAGTTCTACAGGGCAACCTCCACGCCGCGACCTTTCACGTCGCACCGAACACGCCCGCGCCCGGCGACGTCGTCACCTACACCGTCACGCTGCGCAACCCCGGGCCCGCCCTACCGCACGTCTCCCTGACCAACACCCTGCCCCTTTCCCTCACCTTCGTCAGGCCGCTCACCGCCTCCGCCGGCAGCTACGGTGAGCGCGGCGGCGTCATCACCTGGACCGGGAGCGTGCCCGCGTCGCCGCCGGTCACGCTGACCTACGGCGCACAGGTGACCACCACGATCGCTCGGCCCTATGCGCTTCCCAACACGCTGCAGCTCGACGACGGACTGGGCAACGTTATGGAACGGTCGGCGCCGGTCATCGTCAACGGCCTCCGGCTCTATCTTCCGTTGATCCTGAAATAAACACCAAAGGACCACGACACTTGAGAACGGGGTCAACCATGAAGGTTCAACGGATTTCCCTCTATCTGCTTGGCGCGGCGCTGGTCCTGGCGCCGCCGCTCTACGTCATTCTGGACGGCTGTACCGATCACGTCGAGTACACCGATGTGGCGCTCGTCCTGGGAACCAAGGTCCACCCCAACGGCGTCCCCTCGCGGCGGCTCAAGGCCCGGCTCGACCGGGCGCTGCAGCTCTACCGGGAAGGCTGGATTCCCAAAATTCTGGTCAGTGGCGGCGTCGGTCGGGAAGGACACGACGAGGCTCAGGTGATGCGCGACTACCTGGTGGACCACGGCGTCCCTGCCGAGGCCGTGATCCTCGACAGCGAGGGCGTCGACACCTTTCACAGCGCACGGACCACGGCGCGCTACCTGAAGCGGCACGACCTGACGCGCGTCCTCGTCGTCACGCAATATTTCCACGTCACCCGCAGCCGCCTGGCGCTGAAACGCTTCGGCGTTCCCAGCGTCTTCACGGCGCCCGCCCGCCTCGTCACTTTGCGCGATCCCTACGCCATCGCCCGGGAGATCGCCGCGCTGCTCTTCTACGCACTGCGACCCTATCCGTCGCCGCGATCATGCCCTATCGGTATCCAGCGTGGGTATCGCCTATCGCGTATTGCGTATTTTGTAATACGTCCAGATACGCAACACGAAATACGCAATACGCCCCTCCCTCTTGCAATCGGTTGCGAAAGAGCTCAGCGCAACGTCCCACCGAGGTGCCGGAGCGCAGCCTCCGCTGACGCGGCTTTATTCGCAGCCCGGTCGCCTTCCCCTAATGTCCAGTTGCGGGCTTCCAGCAGGCGAGTGAGACAACGTGCACTTCGCGCATGGATGCCTCGCTAAGTAGGCCAGAAAAAGTATGTTAACAAATGCTCGAAGCCCCCGTCTCGAAGCCCCCGTCTCGGGGGCGGTCTCCCTAGCCCGTAACGTTTGCGGTTACGGACGTACTTAGTTGAGCTCATGAACTGACCGCTGAGATCTTTTCTGGCGGACGATAAACGCTCCTCCTAACCCCAGAATGGTAAGTATCGTTAGCGTCGCCCCCACGTAGACCGAGACCGGCCGAAAACGCCAGACAATCTCGTGGTCGCCGGCAGGCAGCGCCACGGCCCGCAGCAGGCCGAAGGCGCGCAGGGACGACACCCGCTCGCCATTGACGTGGACAATCCAGCCGGGATAGGCGATCTCGCTGAAGACGACCACACCGGGCGCGCTCAGCGTCACGTCAGCCTCGATCCGCTGCGGAGCGAAGGTCGTGATCTCCGCCAGCTCTTCACCTCGCGCGGGCTGCGGCGCAGGGTCGGGCGCCGTCTCCAGCACCGCCGTCCGCAGCGGATCGACCTTGCCCACGTCGGAAGTAAAGTAGATCGCCGCTTCCTGATTGGGCATAAGCTCCACGTCGTGGGTGATCCAGACGGGGCGCTGACCCAGATCCAGCGCGTGGACACGCAGGTCCGTGCCGGGAAAGGCATGTGCCTCGGTGATCCCGGGGAAGTCGAAGGTGCGCTCTGTCAGGACGTAGTCCACATTGAGGAGCTGCCACCAGCGCACCTCCGGCACGATCTCCAACGTCAGCTGGTAACCGCCCAGCTGCACTGGATTGTTGCCGGTGACGTCGCGGAGCTGGTAGACCATGCCCGCGTTGCCATCGCCGGGCAGGTGCGACTCGCTGCTGACGCGGTCCGGGGCCGCGACGTGCACCGCGAGATACGTCGACGCAGGCGTCGGGCCGAACGTTGGCGCCGACGCAGCCGGCGCAAGAATCACTCCGTTGTTCGCGCGGTAGAGATCCCCGCCGATAAGCAGCAGGACCAGCGGTAGCACCCATCCCGGAAGGGGCCAGCGCGCCCGCAGCCCGGCAAAACTGTAGCCTGCCAGCACGGCGAGACCCAGCGCCACGAGATAGGCGATGCGCTCCTGGTGGCGGAAGACGGCGAAGCCGGGCGCGATGCGGTAGAACAGGGGATAGAGAAAGCCATTGCCCCCCAGGGAGAGCAGCAGGGCCACGGCGACGACGCCCAGCCAGAAGAGAACGTCTCCTTTCTTGCGGCCCAGCCAGGGGCTTGCCGCAGCCAGCGCCAGGGGCACCCATCCCACGTAGAGCGGTGACCACGCGCCGGGCCGAGGTTGCACGAGATACCGAAGCTCCTCCACCCGGAAGCCCTGCGCCCGGTCGGCGTAGCCCCAGTCGGCGCGGGCGGAAAGGCGGACGTGTTCCACGGTCGGCAACCACTGGAACGCGGTGAGGGCCAGGGTCAGCACGGCGATCACGGCCCCCACCTTGAGCACGAACGTCCACGGGAGATCGAGCGCCCGCCCCCTCCAGAGCAGATAGGCCGCGCTGAGGTAAGCGCTGTAGAGCACGGTCTGCCCGTGACCGGCTAAGATGCTGCAACTGTACACGACCGCCGCGCCGAGAATCCAGGGCCAGGCACGTCGCCGCAGGCCGGTCTCCAGCAGCCAGAGGGCCGCCGGCAGCCAGATCATCGTCTCCACGACCCAGAACTGGAGCAGGGGCCAGGAGGTCAACAGCCCGCTCCAGCTGAAAGTCAGCCCGGCGACGAGGCCGGCCTGCCAGCTGCCCGTCAGACGTTCAGCCAGCAGAAAGGTGAAGATCCCAGCCAACCCCAGGTGCACCAGCGCCTCGAGCTCCAGCGCTTTCTGCGGCAGCTCGGAGAACAGCAGTTGCCAGGCGCCCAGCGGGTAGAAGACCTGGAAGAGGCCCGAGGCCGCCAGTGGTTGCCCGCCATAGGTGTAGGGGTCCCAGAGCGGCATGCGGCCCGCGCGCCACTGACGCACCGCCAGCCGACGCATGGGCACGTGCTGGTCGGTGAAATCCCCCGGTTCGAAGGCCATGCGCTGCGCCGGGTCGGGCCACCAGACCTGCCAGAAGAGCAAAAAGGGCAAACTCAGCAAGAGCACCATCACGATAAGCGTACGCACATACCCTGTGACGTCCAGGGATGTATCGCTCTCCCGGTGCAACGCACTTTCGCTTGCAACCATCCGGTAAAAACGTTTATTCATCTACAGAATTATCCCTCCGGTGGACAGTCCACCCACGTGGGGCATTATACCGCATCCTGCCGGAGTAAGCATCCGCTCACCAACAGATTTTCTCAGCGAGGGGTTGGTGATAAAATCTCTAAAGGTACGGTATAGGGTGCAACGCACCTGCGAATGCTTGAGCCTTGTCACCGAGGTGGACTCCAACGTTGCGGATGCGTTGTACCTGGCGCCCCCGGATTTCAGAAAAACTAGCTGCTATCATATCCGTCTGGCCTTGAGAGCGTAATGCAACATGGGTAAGGAGCGTACATGAAAGCAAATTGGAAGAAGGAAACGGTTATCGCCCTGATCCTCCTGCTGTTGGTCTTGCTCTACTTTTGGCGTCTGATCACCCCCAATGCGGCAGATCAGGCCGTTTTTATCGACAGCGACTTCAATCTTCAATACTATCCCTGGCTCAAGTTCGCCTTCGAACAATGGCGGCGCGGTGACATTCCCCTCTGGAATCCACACCTCAACGGTGGACAACCTGGCCTGGCGGACATCCAGGTCGCAGCCCTCTATCCCATAAACTTGCTGATATGGTTCTTCCTCATTCTCACCAGACAGTCATTCACGCCCGACGTCATGGAGCTGAGCACCCTGCTGCACGTCTGGATGGCGAGCTACTTCGCATACCGGTTGGGACGCCGGATAACCCACAGTCGTTGGGGAGGGTTGGCTACGGGTGTTATCTACGGGTTCAGTGGGTATATCTCTGGCTTTGCCGTCTACCAGATAA
>DAOTUH010000028.1:0-24856 GCA_034437255.1 Anaerolineae bacterium | reverse complement strand
CCTACTATTTATCCTTCTGGCACGCTCGGCTTACCAACCGGAATCTTGACTGCACTGAAATAACCATCAACCTCACGCAACGACGCCAAGAACGCAAAGGAAATTCATAAGATGATAAATTTTATTGATCTAGGCTGGCTTTACTATTCAGAAAAGTAAGGGCAAATTTAAAAATCTTGGCGCCTGTCCGACCTTTGGTCGGCGGCGTCTTCGCGTGAGGCACAACCTTTTTTCAGTGGAGTCAACTTTATGCCGTTTCAGATTGTTCGCTGCTTTGTCCAGATCCCACTCGAATTGTAATCCCACGGTGCTCCCGTATCCCCAACCGAAACTATCTCGATAGTGTTGAAATGTGTTGCACGGGTACGTCTCGGTGGTGCTAACGCGCGTGTTACACACACGATCTTTTGCTATCACATTAGCGACGCTCAGGTGCTAGCCCCAGCAATCCCATGCCCAACTTGGGGATCTTAGCCTGACGCCGCTCGCGGGTGAAGCGCATCACTTCGCCGGAGTCGGTGATGGCTTCCACCGATAGCGCCAGACTCTGCAACTCCTTGACCAAGACCTTGAAGGAAGCCGGGATCCCCGGTTCCTCAATGGGCAAGCCCTTGACGATGGCCTCGTAAGCTTTCACACGTCCTTGCACATCGTCCGACTTGATGGTCAACATCTCCTGGAGGATGTAAGCGGCGCCATAAGCCTCTAGCGCCCACACCTCCATCTCACCGAAACGCTGACCGCCGAACTGAGCTTTGCCGCCCAGCGGCTGCTGGGTGACCAACGAATAGGGGCCGGTCGAGCGGGTGTGCACCTTGTCCTCGATCAGGTGGTGCAGCTTGAGCATGTAGTTGTAGCCCACGGTGATGGGCTGATCGAAGGGCTCACCTGTCTTGCCGTTATAGAGCCGCATCTTCCCCAGTGTAGGCAGCGGCTCGTTGGCCTCGATGCTGTACCTGGTGGCCTTCATCACCAACTCTTCGTCCGACAAGCCGTCTGTCGGTTGCCCCTGTTCGTCCATCCAGAGCTGCAAGCAGATGACTTGGGCCTGGTGATCGGCGGCTTGCTGCTCTGCAAAATCGCGCGAATCGTCTTCCCAGACCAGAATATCCTCGGGGTTATGCCCTAACTCACGCAGCCATTCCGTCAGCACACCACGCCGCGCGTAGGTGTAGTCATCGCGCAGCCGATCCACATCGTAACCCAGCTGGGATAGCCACGCGGCGACGTAGAGCAGACGAGCCTCGTCGTCGTCCCGCAGCTGCTCCAGATCGTATTCCTGAGCCTTCAGCCAGGTCCATGCGCGCTCCATGACCTCGTCCCAGGCCTCTTCGATGAGCCAGGCCCGCGCCAGCTCCGCGGCGATCTGTTCCTCACTTGCGCCATCGAAGACCGGCGTGACGGTCCTGAATCCGAGACGGTGAGCTGCCCCGCCCAAATGCGTCTCCAGCACCTGGCCGATGTTCATGCGTCCGGGCACGCCCAGCGGATTGAGGATGAGGTCAACCGGACGACCATTCTCTAAGAAGGGCATATCCTCCACGGGCACAACCTTGGAGATCACGCCCTTATTCCCGTGACGTCCGGCCATCTTGTCTCCCTCGGTGATGGGGCGGCGCTGCGCCACGTAGACGCGCACCACTTTTTCCACACCGGCGGGCAGATCCCGGTACTCCTCGCGGGAGAAGACCTTGACGTCGACGACCTTGCCGTGCGCGCCATGCGGCATGCGCAGGCTGGTGTCTTTGACGTCCCGCAGCTTCTCGCCGAAGATAGCCCGGAGCAACTTCTCCTCCGGCGTCAGTTCCTTCTCGCCCTTCGGCGTGATCTTGCCCACGAGAATATCCAGCGGGCCGACTTCGGCGCCTACCCGGATCACACCCGTCTCGTCGAGCTCACTTAACGATTCCTCGGAGACGTTGGGGATCTCTCGCGTGACCTCTTCCGGCCCCAATTTCGTATCGCGAGCCGTCAGCTCGTGCTCCTCAATATGTACCGAGGTGTATTTGTCATCGCGCACCAGCCCTTCGCTGAGCAGGATGGCGTCCTCGAAGTTGCCACCTTCCCAGGACATAAAGGCGACCAGCACGTTCTGTCCCAGCGCAAGATTGCCGTCTTCTGTCGATGAGCTGTCGGCGAGGACGTCGCCGCTCCTGACACGCTGGCCTTTTTGGACCAGGGGATGCTGATCAAAACACGTACTCTGGTTGGACCGCGTGTATTTACGCAACGGATACGCGTCGATCTCCCCGTCGTCACGCATCACGGATATCTTGTCTCCGGTGACGCTGAGAACCACGCCGGGGTGACGGGCCAGGACGACCAGGCCGGAGTTCTCTGCCGCCGGCCTCTCCATGCCCGTGCCTACAAGCGGCGCCTCCGGTTTCACCAAAGGAACCCCCTGACGTTGCATGTTCGAGCCCATCAAGGCGCGGTTCGCGTCGTCGTGGGAGAGAAATGGAATCAACGAGGCCGAAACGCCCACAATCTGAATGGGCGCCACGTCGATGAAATCCACCCGCTCAGGCGACGTGGATAGGAACTCGCCGCGTTGCCGCGCGGAGATCCGCTCTTCAAGGAAGTGACCGTCCTCGTCGAAGGGCGTGTTGGACTGCGCGATCACGTACGCCTCCTCACGATCCGCCGAAAGATAGCTGACTTCGCTGGTCACCCGAGGTACGATCTTAACCGGCTCTGTGAGCGAAAGCTGGGCGATTTGCTCCGCCCGTTCCCGATCCACCACCGTGCCGGATTCAGCCATCACCTCACCGCTGTCGGGATCCTGCACGTCCTCTCGCAGCGTCTCGCCCTCCAACTCCTCCACCGTGTTGGGTACAACGCGCAACACACGCCGGTACGGCGTCTCGATAAACCCAAGGTCGTTGACGCGCGCATAAGCTGCCAAACGCCCGATAAGACCGATGTTCGGCCCCTCCGGCGTCTCAATGGGGCAGATGCGCCCATAGTGGCTGTGGTGAACGTCACGCACGTCGAAGCCCGCGCGCTCACGCTTCAGGCCGCCCGGCCCCAGCGCGGAGAGCGTCCGCTTGTGCGTGAGACTGGAAAGGGGATTGGTCTGCTCCATGAACTGGGAAAGCTGGCTTGAGCCGAAGAATTCCCGCATGGAAGCCACCACCGGTCGGATGTTGATGAGGCTGACCGGCGTAGGCGACTCGTCGCGAATGCTCATACGTTCCTTGACGACCCGTTCCATACGCACCAAGCCGATGCGTAATTTAGCCTGGACCAGCTCGCCCACGGTCTTCACACGGCGGTTCCCCAGGTGATCCATGTCGTCCGGCCCGGCGACGCCGTTGTTGATGTGAATCATACGCCGCACGAAGGCCACGAGGTCTTCCTTAGTGATGGTCTGTATCTCGAGGGGGATATTTAATCCCATGCGCTGGTTGAGCTTATAGCGCCCCACCCGCTGCAGGTTATAACGCTGCGGATCGAAGATCTGAGAAATCAGATACTCGCGGGCATTATCCAGCGTCGCGGGGTCACCCGGTCGCATACGGCGATAAAATTCGACCAACGCGGCTTCGGCGACGGTGTGCCCTTCTTTTAGGTCAAGTTCGGGCTCCTGCCGAATGGTGGTCAGAACCCAGGGATTATTGGGATCATTGTCCGCTTCCTCGAAGAGCGCCGTAATCTCCTCGTCGGTTCCCTCACTCAGCACGTCGCTGTGCAACTCGTCATCGATGGCTGCCAGCGCGCGCAGGAAGAGCGTGATGGGGATAATCCGCTTGCGATTGAAACGCAGCGTGAGATAGCCAGATTTGCGCGTCTCAAACTCCATCCACGCGCCGCGATCGGGGATCATCTTGGCCGTAGCCAGACGATACCGGCCGTCTTCCTCGATGTCGAAGTAGACACCCGGTGATCGAATCAACTGGCTAACGATGACACGCTCGGTGCCGTTGACGATGAACGTGGCGTTCTCCGTCATCAGCGGCAGATCGCCCATAAAAATCTCCTGCTGGACAATCTCGCTGGTCTCACGATTGACCAGTGCCACGTCCACGTAGAGAGGCACCGCGTACGTCAGGTCGCGATCGATGCACTCTTGCTGCGTATATTTCGGTTCGGCGAACCGATAGGACAAATCGAACTCGGCCTCCTCAGCACGCTTGCTGGGGAAATAGAGGCTCAACTGTCCGTTGTAACTCTCAATAGGTGAAATCTCATCGAAAAGCCGTTGTAGCCCTTCTTCCTGAAGCCATTGATACGACTTCAGCTGGACTTCAACAAGGCCCGGCAGATCCAGTACACTGGAGATCCGTGCGTACGACTTTACACCCAGGTCGGTATTTTGCATGCTAATCTGTTTTCCTCCTGGAGTCCTTTGCGATCACTCCCTTTTGGGAATGCGCACCTCCGCAATGTGCCACACAAGACAACAACGTGAAACGAAACGTCAGGGTTCGCTTCATACAAAACGAATCATGGCTTTTAGACAAGGGACTAGCAGAAGACGTTGGATGGTCTTACACGACAAACAACCATAATATGGTCCTTTCCCATTCGTCGAAAAGGAGGTTTACAGTGAATCCAATCATAACTTGTGCCTAAAAAGCCAATTGAGTATTATAACACAATAACATCCGGCGTCAAAAGAGGATTAGCACAGGGCAATCGCATCTATATAACGAGCACTAAAGTCCTCTACCGAAGCCTTCCGGCTGACCGTCCGCCTGCGCGGACGGGAAAACGCGTCGCCGCAGGTTGACGCTCCCTGGCCCCACGGCCCGATGGCCGTGGGGCCAGGGAGCGCCTCGGAAAGCGACTTCCCTTGGGCCATGGCAGTCACGTATTCGGCGGTGACGAAGCCTCCACAGGCTGAATTCTGCAATTTGTCCATGCAATTATGACTCTACTGAAAAAAGGTTTTTCAGTAGAGGGGGGATACTATATATTCTATTGGCTGACCCTTTTTTCAGGGCAGCCAATTATATCATATCAAGCAATACCAGGTTTTTGATGTGATGGCCCTGAGGATTAGTACTCGATCTCGATAGTCTCGGAGTTAAGATCTATCTCCTGCCTAAGCCAAAGACTCAGAAGCCAGGGATCATGCCACCGCCTTATGCCCCCTTCATCTTCATACCGCCTGCATCTCCGGCACCGCATAAACCCCTCGATAATCTGGGGGCAACAACGACGCGATACGGCGCATGATCAGCTCTGTGGCTTCTGTCAACTCCTCAGAACTCAGACGGCCTGTTTTGGGAAGTTCAAAGGGCTTTCCATAGGCAACGCGCAACTTTGGACATCGGAATCGCAGAAGTTGCGGTAACATCTGCTGCGTCCCTGTAATCCCCACCGGCACCACGGGAACGCCCACGCGCGCAGCCAGGAACGCAGCCCCTGGACGGCCCGGCTGGAGATTCGCCGTGGGCGAGCGCGTGCCTTCTGGCGCGACCCCCAGGACTTTCCCTTGCCGCAGAATCTTCACCGCTTCCAACAATGCTTCGCGATCAAAATCGGTGCGCCGGACCCAGATACCATCGACGCTGTTCACGAACCAACGGAAAAACAGGTATCTTTTATATTTAGCCGCGACCAGAGCATGAACCTGACGCGAACAGGTTGCACCCAGCAACGGCGTATCCAGCCGACTGATGTGATTGGTCGCCAGAACAAAGGCACCGTTTTCTGGAATGTGCTCCACTCCCGTAACGTCCACACGGCTCAAATAACGAAACAAAACCTTCAGGACGACACGCACCCGTCGATATTTCTTATCCATAGTCGTCCAGTACCCCCTCAGCGTATGTTAGCTTTCATCTGGCTTTTATGCTTGACGTCAGCCAGCCGTGTTCCCCCACGCCAGCACGTCGAAGGACGCCGGTTCCGTCCCTCCACGCGGAGTGAGCAAGACAGAGAACGGCACGGACGCCCCGGCAATACTGGATTCAAGGATTGCTTGTCGGTACGCAAGCACGCGGCCCTCTGCATCATGAAGCGTCACCACCACCGTGATGCGGGCCATAGAACCGCCGGCCTCGTTGACAACCTGTCCGCTGACACGATATTGAGGTCCTGCGAAAGCGCCCTCCGCGTCCCCGACCGTCAACGGAACAAAAGCTGCGGTGATATCGCTCACGTGCTCGGCCCGTACCAGATCCACCTGGATATCGACGTCGTCAGGTACCGGCCCCTCGAAGAGCACGGCAAAGGGAGCAATTTTTCCCGGTGGTAGATAGTCTGCAGCCGCCAGCACGATATCAGAGTTCAATAATGCCCCTGCGGCATCGACCAACGTGACCTTGGCCTGAAGATTGGTCATCGGGCTCTCGGTTGTGTTCAAGATCTCCCCCATGCACCAAACGCCTCCCACCGCGGTCGGATAGAGCGCGAGGCCCTGCACTGCCAAGGGCACCGGCGTCGGCGTGGGCAGAATCAGGTTACCCTGCGACGGAGCGGCGGCTTGCGCCTCTTCTTCCTCGCCCACGGGGATAATCAGTGACTGTCCGATGCTCAAGGCATTGGGATTATCCAGCCCATTGGTCTCTTGAATCGCTTCGGATGCCACCCCGTACTCAATGGCAATGCCAAAGAGCGTGTCACCCGACTCAACCACGTGGATCACCGGAGTGGGCGAGGGCGTGGGCGTGAAGGTCGGCGTCGGTGGGATAGGCGTCAGCGGGACTGCTTGGGGATCTTCAGTAGGCGTGATAAGGGGCGCGGCGCCGGCTACCGACGCCGGTGTCATCGTCACGGTCGGCGGGAGCGGGGTGATCACAGACCCACATCCTAAGCCCAGCACCAGACTGAGCAGTAACAACCCCCCGACGTGCCACCAAATCCGCCCATCCTTTCGCTTATCCACGATCCAGAATTATACCATAGCCATCGCATAAAACAACGATAGTTATCTTCTGAATCAGGACAACCCGAAGGTCTTGAAGTCGTCTAGCTCAACCCGACTCCGACTCGGCGACGATGTCGGCCTGGCGCAAGGCCTCACGTTCACCGGTCAGCGCTTGGCGGGGGACGAAAATCTGCCAGGCGTACCACCCGCCCAGGACGAGCCACGGCAACGCAATCGTGCCCCAGAGATAAGGGCCGGTCGGCAACCGAGGCGCCGCCGAAAAACGGTCCAGGTTGAAGAGGATCACCGCCACCGACGTCCAGACGGTGAGGAAATTGGGGATGGCATCGCCGGAGTGCACCAATCCCGCTCCAGCGGCCCGCGCCCGCGTTAGAGGCCAGAACAGGTTGCTGCCCATATAGCCCAGCTGATCCTCCGCGACGTGCCCGGCAAAGCCAAGCCCGGTCACCCAACCGGCCCACCGTCCGAAGAGCAGCCCAGCGACAAGGCCGATGACGAGCGCCAGGGTGAAGCTATGCGACCAGCGACGGTGCCAATCCAGAAAGTGAACGTAGAGCTGGTCATCCTGACGCGCGAACCGAAACGAGGGACCGCTAAAAATGTTGATCTTGTACTCGTCGCTGTACGTATGCACCATCGGCACATCGACTTTACGCCGCACTTCGGGCACGCCTTCCGGCTCCGTGCCGGCATAGGGAACTTGGCCCGTATTGACCAGGGGCCCTACCCGCACCGCTACCTCAGACGTGTCAGGATCAAAACGGATCGCGTATTCACGCCAGAGATCCGGCCCCAGGCGGATGGTGTGCGCCATCACGTTCTGATCGTCGCTGGTCTCGTAAGCGCGACACATCGCTTCGACGAGCGCGTCCGCGATGACTGCCGGATCGGGATCGGGGCCTGGATCGATTTCGACGTCGTACGTCTCGAAGTAGCGGGCGAACTTGAAATCGAGGGTATCGGGCAGAATGCCACCAATGCCCCCCAACATGGGAATCAACAGACCGGCAGCGCCAGATGCCACAACCTCCGGAAAGAAGGTCGCCAGCGCCACGCCCGTGATAAAGTGGGAGATACCTTTCACACCGCCTCCTTAATAAAGAAGCCTCCGGGCTGCTCAGAGCACCCCGGAAGATCGAAGCAGAAGCCTACTCCTTTTCGTACGGCTGGCCGTCGGCGGCGGGCGGACGTGACTGCCCCACAACGCCGGCCAGCACGACCATGGTGACCAGGTACGGCCCCATAAGCAAGAACTGCGAGGGGATGGGCACCCGCAAAATCGCCAGTTTGGTCTGCAGCGAGTCAGCGAAACCGAAGATGAGCGAGGAGCCTAACGCGCCGACGGGGTTCCAGTTACCGAAGATCATGGCCGCCAGGCCGATGTAGCCCTTACCGGCGGTCATCAGCTCGTCGAAGCGCGCCACCGAACTGAGCACCAAGTATGCGCCGCCCAGCCCGGCGATCATCCCGCCGAGGATAACGTTGATGTAACGCACCTTGAAGACGTTGATGCCCAGCGTATCGGCCGCGCGGGGATGCTCGCCCACCGCCCTGGTGCGCAGGCCCCAACGGGTGCGGAAGAGCATCACGGTGATGACCACGACCAGGATCAACATGAGATAGACGATTAACGTGTTGTCGAAAAGCGCCGGCCCGATGATGGGAATCCGGCTTAGTAGCGGCAGCGGAATCGAGCTGAAGGTCGGGGGACTGTTCAGCGCAGTGTTTTTCTGAAGATACCGCGAGCTGAAGTAGCTGGTGAGACCGGTCGCCAGAATGGTGATGGCCGTCCCCGCCACAATCTGATCGACTTTATAGCGGATGGCCAGCACCGCCAGCAGCGCGCCCATCAATCCGCCGGCAAAGAGCGCAGCAAGCAACCCCCACCATTGGCTCTGCGCCACGCTGCCAATAAGGGCGGAGAGAAAGGCGCCGGAGAGCATCATGCCTTCGATGCCGATGTTGACGACGCCGCTCCGTTCGCACATGACGCCGCTCAATGCCGCCAACGTGATGGGCACGGCCCGAAGCAGCGTGGAGCCGATCATGCCGGCCAGATTCATCGATTTGCCCCGCGCCGCCCACGTGAGAAAGGCCAGCACAAAAGCGCCTGCAACGATACCCAGCACCAGGTTGACGCGCTTGAAGCGCTTCACCAGCTGCCAGACGCCCAGAAAGGTAGCAAGCCCGGCAAACAGCAGCACCCCAACGCGTGTAGAAAAGACTAGATCGGGCAGCTCAGCGAGCTCACCGCGCGTCACGTTGAGCGTGAATGTGGTTTGTTGGCCCGCTTCCGTGCCTGGCAAGAACAGCACCAATATCGCAAGGGCGAAGATCAAAAAAGCGATCCCCATGCCGCGTGCTTTGCGCTCCACGTATTTAACACTATCTGTCATGGCATACCTCCTACATCTGGCCCCAGCCGCGCGTCAGGACGATTTCCTCGCCCTTTCCAAGCTCGCGCAGACGGTACAGGCTGCGGATAATCTCCGGGGCCGCGATAAAGACAATGATCAGCCCTTGCAAAATTGAGGTGATATCGATGGGCACTTGTGCCACACCCTGCATATTCGTCGCCCCGGCGCGCAACGCGCCAAAGAGCAACGAGGCCAAGACGACGCCCAGGGGATGGCTCTTACCCAGCAGAGCTAACGCGATGGCGTCGAAGCCGTAGCCCGCCGAGAAGGCGTTGGGCATAAAGCGAATCACACCCAGAATGTCCGCCGGCGCCGCCAGACCGGCCAACGCCCCGCTCAATGCCATGGTGATGATGATCGTGCCCGGCACGTTGATGCCGGCGTAGCGCGCTGCGTTGGGGCTTTGGCCCACGGTGCGAATCTCGTAGCCCAGCGTGGTCTTGTACAACAGCCACCAGACGACAAAAGCCGCCACCAGCGCGACGATAAAGCCTGCGTTGAAGCGGATGCTGGGATCGGAGGGGAAGAACTGCGGAAGATAAGCCGTCGGCTGCACCTCCGGGCTGACGGGACGGAATCCCGGTCGCGCCATGGGGCCGCCAACGTCCAGCATAAACTCCGCCAGGCGATAGGAGATGTAGTTCATCATGATGGTGTTGATCACCTCATGCGCGCCCGTCTTGGCCTTGAGCACGCCGACAATCCCGGCCCAGACTGCGCCGCCCGCCATCCCGGCTAACAGCGCCAGGGGCAGATGGATGATCCAGGGCAAGCCTGTGATGCTGTACCCAACAAAGACAGAGGCCAGACCACCGATGAAGTATTGACCTTCTGCACCGATGTTGAAGAGACCGCCCTGAAAGCCGATAGCCACCGCCAATCCGGCGAAGATGTACGGGGTGGCGATGCGCAGCGTCTCCGTGATGTGGTAGACATCACCAAAGGCGCCGACAAAAAAGGCGCCGTAGGCCAGCGTGATAGTTTCCCAGGCCTGTCGCAAGCCAGGCCCCACCCCTTCACCAAAAGCGGCGAGCACCTGCTCATCGGTAAACGCGATGAGCAGCGCGCCCAGAATCATCGCGCTCACAATGGCCAACAGCGGGATCAGCAGTTCGCGCGAGGCGCCCTTTACCACATCCAGCCAGGTCTTTGATCTGTTGTTTGCTTTCGCCTCTGCGCTCATGCTACCTCCCCCACCTGCGCTGGCGCTTCGTCTTCAGCGTGGATCCCAGCCATCAGCAGGCCGATCTCTTCCTTCGTCGCCTCTTCTGCGGACATCACGCCCATGATCTCTCCCTCGAACATGACGACAATGCGATCCGCCAGGGAGAGCACCTCATCGAGCTCCGCCGAGACCAGAAAGACGGCTGCGCCCTCGTCGCGTTTCCGCACCAACTGCGAGTGGATGTACTCGATAGAGCCCACGTCCAGGCCCCGCGTCGGCTGTGACGCGATGACCAATTTCACGTCGCGGCTCAACTCCCGGGCTACGATCACTTTCTGCTGGTTGCCGCCGGAGAGATTGCCCACCGGCGTCATAATGCTGGGCGTGCGCACGTCGTATTCCTCGACCAACTTCTCTGCGCGATCCGTGATCGCCTCTGCCCGCATGACCATGCCGCGCGCAATGGGCGGCAGGTAATATGTGTTGAGGATCAGGTTATCGGCGATGGGATAGCCGAGCACAAGACCATCGGCCTGACGATCCTCAGGAATGTGCGCCGAGCCGGTCTCCGTGATGATACGCGGCGTGGCGTTGGTCACGTCCTCCCCCAGCAGCTGGACGGTGCCGCCGACGGCCTCCCGCAAGCCGGTCAGCACCTCGACCAGCTCGGTCTGGCCGTTGCCCTGCACGCCCGCCACCCCCACGATTTCCCCGGCCTTCACCTCGAAGGAGAGACTCTTGACCGCCATCCCGCCGCGATCCCCCATGGCCTGCAAGCCTTCGACCTTGAGCACCGGTTCTTCTGGCTCTGCCGGCTCCTTGGGGACGGTCAGGATCACCTCGCGCCCGACCATGAGTGACGCCAGATCGCGCTCCGTGCTGGTCTCGGGATCGGCGGTACCGACCATCTTGCCACCACGCAGCACGGCGATGCGGTCGGAGAGCGCCAACACCTCTTTCAGCTTGTGGGAGATAAAAATCACCGACTTGCCCTGCGAGACCAGGGAGCGGATCACTTCGAAGAGCCCTTCCACCTCCTGCGGCGTCAACACGGCCGTCGGCTCGTCCAGAATCAGAATATCGGCGTTGCGATAGAGCAACTTGATGATCTCCACACGCTGCTGCAAGCCGACGGGCAGATCACCGACCAGCGCCTCGGGATCGACGCCCAGGCCGTATCGCTCTGAGATCTCGCGAATGCGATCTGCCGCATCCTTGCGATCTAAGAAAACGCCGTTCTTGATGGATTCCATACCCAACATCACGTTCTCCGCCACCGTGAGCACCGGCACCAGCATGAAGTGCTGGTGCACCATGCCAATGCCCAGGTCGATGGCGTCGTTCGGCCCCTTGATGACCACTTTCTCTCCCCGGATGTAGATGTCGCCTTCATCCTGGGTGTAAAGGCCATAGAGCACGTTCATCAGCGTGCTCTTGCCGGCGCCGTTCTCGCCAAGCAAGCCCAACACCTCGCCTTCGTGCAGCGTCAGATCGATGTGATCGTTGGCCAGCACACCCGGGAAGCGTTTGGTAATCCCCTTGAGCTCCAAAACAGGGGGCATAAGATTCCTCCTACGTCAATAAATAATCTCTGAGTTCAATTTAGATCAGTAGTCTAAAAAACGTCCCTTTCAAAGGCTCAAAGCCCCGAGATGGGGGCGCAGATGTGTGGGACCCGCCCATCCGTTCGCCCCCGTCCCCGGAGCCGAGGATCTTCTTCAAAGTACCGAGTATCAGACCTACCTTATCACGGCGCGATAGGGAAAGTAAGAAACATTACAAAGAATAGTAGTAGACAAAATGCGTAATGCACGGATGATCACATCACATGCACTACGCATCATCATATCCCTCTTGTTAAGGATAGATCTAGCTACCTATCACTTTGATTGCTAAAACCATCCTCTTCTCCGTCATTCCGGGCGGAGTGCCGATTTTTGGCACGGAAGCCTGCCCTGAGCATGGCCGAAGGGTCGAGGAATCTTCCCCGCTCAATGGCAACCCCAAGTCGCAGAGGGGAGATTCCTCGATTCGCTCCCGGCAAACTACGCCGCTCGCTCACTCGGAATGACGTGACTAGAGGGTTGAGTTGGTTTCATAAACAGTCCTCATAAAAGTGATAGGCAACCAGAGGATAGATAAAGAGAGGCGATGCTCGCAAGAACATCACCTCTCTCCAATCCTCGCTACTCGCTCAGGCTTTCAAGATAGGCACTCCAACCGGTGTCCAGTTCTTCGCGGATCACATTCATCTTCACGTCATCCAATGCCTCAAGCACATCGTCGGAAACCACGCCTTCGGCAATGGGCGCCAGGCCCACGCCGTTGTTGGCCAGTGTGCCGACGTAGTTCTCACCGCTGAAGCTCTCGAAATCGGGGGAAGCGACCTTCTTGATGGTGTCGAAGACCGCCACGTCGATGTTCTTCATGACGCTGGTCAGGATTACGTCCTCGTACTCCGGCGCGCTGATGGTCCAGTCCTGATCCACACCGATGATCCACGCACCGCCCTGCTCCTGCACGGCCTGCGCGGAGCCAAGGCCCACGGGGCCAGCAACCGGCATGATAACGTCGGCGCCCTCAGAGAGGAACTCCTCGGCCACACGACGACCATCGTCCGTGGACTCAAAGTTGCCCACGAAGACGCCGTCATAGGTTTCATTGCTCCAGCCCAGCACCTCGACCTCAGTACCGTTGACCTCGTTGTAGTACTCAACACCGGAAGTGAAACCGACCATGAAGATGCTCACCGGCGGAATGTTGATGCCGCCGAAGGTCGCCACTTTACCGGTCTCGGACGCAGCCGCTGCGGTGTAGCCAGCCAGGAAGCCGGCTTGATCGGTGCTAAAGGTCAAGCCACGGACGTTCTCGCCCAGGGAGTCGTTATCGACGATGGCGAAATTCATGTCGGGATTCTCTTCTGCCGCCGCCGCTGTTGCGTCCGCTAGCAGGAAGCCCACGGTGACAATGAGATCGACGTCCTGCTGCAGATACTGGTTGATGTTGGTGGCATAGTCGGTCTGCTGCTGGGACTCAAGATAGGAGACCTCCGCGCCAAGCTCGTCCTCGGCGCGCTGCATGCCGTTCCAGGCCATGGCGTTGAAGGATTTGTCGTCAATGCCGCCCGCGTCCGTGACCATGCCGACGGTGACTTCTTCGTACTCCGGCTCTTCCGGCGCGGCACCAAGGCTCTCCAGATAGGCGCCCCAACCTGTTGCCAGCTCACCCTTGATGATCATCTGCTTGGCTTCATCGAGCTCCTGGCTCAATTCTGCAGGCACGGCGTCCTGCTTCACTCGCGCCAAACCCACGCCGTTGTTTTCCAACGTGCCAACGTAGGTCTCTCCGTTGAAGCTCTCAAAACCGGGATCGGCCACCTTCTTGATGGTGTCGTAGACCGCCACGTCGATGTTCTTCATGACGCTGGTCAGGATCACCTCCGCGTACTCCGGTGCGCTGACGGTCCAGTCCTGGTCGACGCCGATAATCCAGGCATCGCCCTGCTCCTGCACGGCTTGCGCGGAGCCCAGACCCACAGGTCCCGCCACTGGCATGATAACGTCGGCGCCCTCAGACAGGAACTCCTCGGCTACGCGGCGACCATCGTCGGTGGATTCAAAGTTGCCAACGAAGACGCCATCACCTTCTTCCGTGTTCCAACCCAAGACCTCAACGTCCGTGCCCTTAGCCTCGTTGTAGTAGTTGACACCGGACTCGAAGCCAATCATGAAGATGGTCACCGGGGGAATGTTGATCCCGCCGAAGGTCGCAACTTTACCGGTCTTGGACGCAGCTGCTGCCGCGTAGCCGGCCAAGAAACCCGCCTGATCGGTGCTGAAGGTCAGGCTGCGTACGTTATCGTAAGCACCCTGGAAGTCGTGATCCACGATGGCGAAGTTCATGTCGGGATTCTCTTCTGCCGCCGCCGCTGTTGCGTCCGCCAGCAAGAAGCCCACGGTGACGATCAGGTCCACGTCCTGCTGCAGGTACTGGTTGATGTTGGTAGCGTAGTCGGTCTGCTGCTGGGACTCGAGGTAGGAAACCTCAGCGTTCAGGTTATCCTCAGCCCGCTGCATGCCGTTCCAGGCCATAGCGTTGAAGGATTTATCGTCAATACCACCCGCGTCGGTGACCATACCCACGGCAGCCGCCGACTCTTCCTCCATAGGCTCCTCGGTGGGTTCCTCTTCCATAGGTTCTTCTTCGGTCGGCTTCTCGGTCGGTTCCTCCGTAGGAACTTCCGTGGGGCCACAGGCCGAAAGAACCAGAGTTGCAATCAGCAACAGACTCAACAGAGACCATAGTTTACTTCGCATGTTACCTCCTCCTTAAAAATTGGGGTTGTTTGTATTTACTGGGACAAAACTGTGCAGCCAACATCGTCTGAGGAAAACACCTCCTTTTCTGGGAATCAATCTGGTTAACCGTAGAATCCCTTTCATTAGGTAACGTCATTATACTACATGCATCAGGCACAGCAAAAGGATAATTCTCAAGCATTACAACGAGATTTTCATGTTAGGACATGGGAAACACGGGCTGTGCTCACGGGTTATTACCCTTCTTTTCTGTGTTCGTGCCCGATCTTTGGCCGACAGGAAGGCTCACTACCTCGTTCCCAACGAAATCTCGTCGTGTTACTCCCTCAACGTGAAAAGGTTATCAGGCATGACGGTAAACGTGACACGTTGATCTCGCTTAAGGCGCCCGCGAGAGCGCGGAGCCTGCCTGGAGAGGCACGGGATCTGGGAGCATCATTGTGCGTCTTTTACCCCAATACGTTATCAGAGAGACAGACGCTAGCCGGCAACCTCAGAGGACACGGTCACGTCGATATCCACCTCTCGTCTGGATAACTCCAGGGCCTTATCCTCGCCAACTTCGATCAAGATACTATCCCCTGCTGCAAACTTCCCTTCCAAGATACCTACACTTAGCGGGCTCTCAAGATACCGCTGAATGGCCCGGCGGAGAGGCCGCGCGCCAAACTGCGGATCGTAGCCATGCTCCGCCATCCACCGCTTCGCCGGCGGCGTGAGCACCACGGCAAGCTCGTACTCGGACAGACGTTCCAACACTTCTTGCATCTGCAGATCGACGATTTTCTCGACGTCTGTCAGCGTCAGGTTGTTGAAGACGATAACTTCGTCCACGCGATTGATAAACTCTGGACGGAAAGTTTTCTTGAGTTCTGAAAGCATGCGCTGACGTGCCTCGTCCTCTTCCGCGTCGCGGTGACGCATAAAGCCGATGGTCCCCCCCCGTCGCGCGTGTTCGGTGCCCACGTTGGAGGTCATGATGACCACGGTGTTTTGGAAATTCACGACACGTCCTTGCCCATCGGTCAAGCGCCCTTCATCCAGTATCTGCAGCAAAGCGTTCCAGACATCAGGATGCGCTTTTTCAATCTCATCGAAGAGCACGACCTGATAGGGGCGACGGCGCACCGATTCGGTGAGCTGCCCGCCCTGATCGTAGCCTACGTATCCCGGTGGCGCGCCGAAGAGCCGCGAGATCGTGTGTCCCTCGCGGTACTCGCTCATGTCCACGCGCAGAAGGGCGTCCTCGTCGTCAAAGAGGAACTCCGCCAGCGCCTTGGCTGTCTCTGTCTTGCCTACACCCGAGGCCCCCAGAAAAAGGAAGGAGCCGATGGGACGCCGGGGATCTTTCAGACCCGCTCGCGCCCGCCGAATGGCGTCGGCGATGGCGTGGATGGCCTCGTCCTGCCCGATGATGCGCTGGTGCAGTGCGTCTTCCATGCGCAGCAGCTTCTTGGCCTCTGTCTCCATCACTTGGGCCACCGGAATCCCGGTCCAGGCGGAGACGACGTCGGCGATGTCCTCGGCGTCCACGGTTTCGTCGAGCTGGTGGCTCTCCAGCCATTCGTCACGCTTCTTGTGAAAGACCTGCTCCAGGCGCAGACGCTGGGTCTTGACTTCGGCCGCGCGCTCGTAATCGCGCGTCTTGCCGGCGGCTTCCTCTTCCGCCTGCAAGCGATGAATCTCCGCTTCCATCCGCTTGAGATCGGGAGGCAGGGTGAAAAGCGTAACGCGCAGTTTGGCCGCTGCCTCATCCATCAGGTCAATGGCCTTATCGGGCAACTGGCGATCCGTGACGTAGCGGTGGGAGAGCTGGGCCGCTGCCCGCAACGCCTTGTCCGTGATGTGGACTTTGTGATGGGCCTCATAACGGTCGCGCAAGCCGCGCAGCATCTCGATGGTGTCCTCGACCATCGGCTCCTCGACGAAGACCGGGGCGAAGCGTCGCTCCAGCGCGCCATCTTTTTCGATGTACTGCCGGTACTCGTCCAGCGTCGTCGCGCCGATGGCCTGCAGCTCGCCTCGGGCCAGCGCCGGCTTGATCATGTTCGAGGCGTCCAGCGCGCCGGCGGCGTTACCGGCACCCACGACGGTGTGTAACTCGTCGATAAAAAGCACCACTTCGCCTTCCGCGCGTTCGATTTCCTCTAATACACCCTTCAGCCGCTCCTCGAACTCGCCCCGAAAGCGCGTGCCGGCCACCAGCGCACCCAGATCCAGCTGCACCACGCGCCTGCGCTTGAGTAGCTCGGGCACGTCGTCCGTGGCGATTTTCTGCGCCAAGCCTTCGATAATGGCCGTTTTGCCCACGCCGGGCTCGCCGATAAGCACGGGGTTGTTCTTCGTGCGGCGGACCAGAATCTGCATCACCCGCAGGATCTCGGCGTCGCGGCCAATGACCGGATCGAGCTTCTGCTCGTGGGCCATCTGCGTCAGATCGCGGCTGAACTTATCCAGTATCTGATAGCCAGATTCGGCTCTTACGTTGGTTACACGCTGCCCGCCGCGCATCTCCTGGATGGCGTTGAGCGTACGCTCACGGGTGATATTATAGCGTTCGAAAAGCCTCACCACCGAAGTGTTATGCTCGTGCAACATCGCCAGGAGCAGATGCTCCGTTGAAATATACTCATCTTGAAGTTTGGTGGCTTCATCTTGAGCCAGATCCAACACCCGCTTGACGCGCGGCGTGATAAAGACCTGTTGGCCACCCCGGGCACCGTAAATGCCAGGACGGGGATTCTCCTCCAGCAATCGCTCCAGGCGGGCTGCCATCTCCGAGGGTTGGGCGCCCATTTTCGAAAGCAGGGCCGAGACCGTACCTTCGGTCTGATTGATCAACGCCAACAGCAGGTGCTCCACATCCACCTGGCTGTGACCATAGCGGTTCATCAAAGCCACCGCTTTCTGGGCCGCCTGTTGGGCCCGTTCCGTAAAACGATCAAAACGCATCATATCTTGTGTCCCTCCACCGTCATAAGCGGGCAGAAAACAGCATCCGTATATCTTCTGCCCACACACTCTTTCCTTGATAATTGACTCAAGAAACTATCAAATCCGAGTATACTTCATCATCCCGACATCGATTCAGTGCTTGATGCGCAGCGACTTGCTCTGCCGCGCGCTTGCTCCGCCCCATGCCTTCACCAATGACCTGGTTTTCTAGCAGTACCTGAGCCGTGAAAACTTTGGCGTGATCGGGCCCGGTTTCCTTGATAATACGATAATCCGGCGTGATCCCCGTCTGGGCCTGCGCCCACTCTTGAAAACGGGACTTAGCATCGAGATAGGAGCCAGCTTCAAGAATACGCTCCGCTTCACGGGCGAACCACGGCTCAAGCGACGCCAACACTGTGTCCAGGTCACTGTCTAGATAGAAGGCACCGACCGTAGCCTCCATGGCATCGCAGAGATTCGCCAGCCGCCTACGTCCCCCACTCTCCTCCTCGCCGCGTCCCAGACGGAGCGCCGCACCGATTCCCAGCTCCTGGGCGAGGCGGGCCAGCGTCTGCGTGCGAACCAACGTGGCGCGTAGCCGGGTCAGCGGCCCTTCAGAGAAATTAGAGAATTGCTTATAGAGCCACGCGGCCACCATGAAATCCAGCACTGCATCGCCCAAAAACTCAAGGCGTTGGTTATGGTAATCTTCACCTGCCTCATCTGGATGTTCATGGGCATAAGAAGGATGCGTCAAGGCCAATCGCAGCAGCTCGATATTCGAAAATTGATAGTTTAGTTGGGCCTGTACGCTCTTCAACACATCTTCGTATGTCATCATATCCTACCCCACATCTAGTAACCACTTGAATTATAGCACATTCACATCCAGAAACATAGGACTGAGAAGAAAGGGGATGTGAAGCAGATCCAAATCTTCACCGGATCTGGCAGATCAAGCACTCTAAACACAATGGAGATTGATTTGGAAATCTTGAAGCGAGCACTGAAGTACTCTACCGAAGCCTTTCGGCTGACCGTCCACCTTTGTGGACAGGATACTGCGTCGACGTAGGGCGACGCCCGGCGCGCCAGCGCCTCGAGTAGCGACTTCCCATGGCCACTGGGCCATCGGGCCAGGGCAGTCGCGGTATGAAACTCTTGTTCTCGCTACCCTTCTACTCTTGCTTGAAGGGGCTTGCCAAATCCACGCTTGCGATAAGACCCTATCACAGTACTATTGTACCGTTGACAATAATGCAATAAAAGGTTAAAATAGTGTATAGGTGAAATTGGGCGTTACAAATCTACGTTAAATACGATTATATTGATCTATTCTCAAAGTCCTTATGCGATCAAATAGATAGGGCTGGGAGGGCAATCATGTATCAACGTAAAAAGGGACAGGCTACCGTAGAATTCGCCTTGATTCTGCCACTCCTCCTTGGCGTCATGTTAGCTCTCATTGATGGTGCCTTTCTCGTGCAAGGACACCTCACCGTCAATCACGCGGCACGAGAAGCAGCACGCTGGGCCATCACATATCAGCCACGCAAGGGCGATTGCCTTCATCACGACGTAAACGGCGACCCCATCTCCGAGCCCTGGCCCAACTGTCCAGTTGGGGGACATCCCGACGTCAGCGAAACGGACGAGGCGTATCACCTCCGGCGGGTTCAGCTGATCAAGCGACAGGCGACCGACTCTGCACTGGGACTCCGCATCCAGTTTCTCTGCAACGGTGATCCCAGCGATTCGTCTACTGTCAACAGCTCGGATTGCATCGGCGACCACCTTGAGGACCCTGGTATGTTCGGCGTTCACGTATGGGGCTACCAATCGCATAGTACCCCCTTAGAATACGAGCAGCCAGGCATCGAAGGGCTTCCCGTGGTCGTGCGCGTGGAGCATAATGTGCCGCTGGTCATCTTCGGCGAGATTTTGCCCAACGCCTACATTCACGTCTCCTCAGAGGTAGAGATGATCAACGAGGGCATCCAGGTAGGAGTCGGCGCTCAGCCGCCACCCACCGGCAATCCCCGGACACCCACCCGCTCCGTCGGCGGCGCAGCGACGGTGACCTCGGAACCGTCCCCCACCAGCGGCCCCCCTCCGACCAATACTCCCATCCCCGAGTACGTCATCGAGCTGAGCCACGTGGACACGACGGCGAATACGGCCTACAACGAGCTGCCAGATGGTCGCGCGCACGTCATCGAAGCCCACGTCTACGACTCTTATGGCAATGACCAGGCCGGCTCATTGGTCAGCTTTCAAACCAGCGAGGGCAGTTTCGATTACAGCGGCACGGGTGCTCAATACATGGAAGCCACCACCGGTCCAGATGGACGCGCTCGCGTGACCGTCTACGCCAACGAAGAGGAGACCGCCACGCTCATCGCCTGGTTGAACTTCGACGGCAATCAGATCGTCAATCCCAGTTATGAGCCATCAGACACGGTGACAAAGGTCTGGGAAGAGCCGCTAGACCCTTACCTGCTGGTCTCAAATCACGCCCCGGAGCCAGAGTCCTGGATCGCCGTGGACGTGATGAACCATCCCTCGGCGGACAATCCTTATTCCCTATGGTGGTGTCCCATCAGCGGCACCATAACGACGGAGCAACTGGCGTATCCCGTGAACGTCGATAGTGTCAGTGAGGATGCCGAGGACGTCAACGTCCAGGTGCCCGCCGGCGTTGCCGGGACCTATCGCATCGAGTCGCACATCGGCGACGGCGGCGCGAACCCCTGTGGTAATAATCCTGTTGCAGTCTCCGCCGACATTCGCGTGGCGGAGGTGCGGCCCGATCTACAAATCAGCATGCGCATCGTCGAGGATGCCCAGATCAGCACCGGTATCCCCATCACCGTCACCCTCTACGTGACCAACACGCAGCCCGTCACCGTGACGGAGGCGCCCTTCGACGTGGACGTCTATGCAGACCGTGAGACTGAACCCGAGATCCAACAGTTGGGCGTCAAGAAGCAGTGGCTTCTGAGCCTGGGACCGTTGGAAAGCACAGTCCTCACCGAGACCATCATTCTCTATGGAGAGGGTGGCGAACATAATCTTTGGGCTCAGGTTGATACCACCGACTACGTCGATGAGGGAGAAACCGGCGGCGAGGATAACAACGTCTTCGGCCCCCTGGAATTCTTGGCCTACGATTGCCCAGTGATCGCCAGCCGGACGGATGATTTCGACGAGGGGCTGAAGAGCATCTGGAGCACCCGGCAGTTTGACGATCCCGACGGCAGCCACACCGTCAACGCCTCCGGACAGCTGGAAGTTACCAGCGACGGCAACAATCTCTGGAGCGACAGCAACGAATACTATTTTATCTATCAAGATGCTCCCTATCAGGATGACTTTGACGTGCGCCTGCGAATCGTCCAAAGATCAGAGCCGCGTACTAGCCAGTGGACGAAGTTAGGCCTTCATATCATTGAAGATACTGACGACAGCCGCCGGCCCTACGTGATGAACATGGTCACGCGCGGTAAAGACCCAGCGGCCGAACAGGGTGCTTATCGCGACAATTGGAACGGTGGCGCTTCTCGTGTCTCCAATTCCAACAATAACCAAATTGATATTCCCTCATGGGTACGCATCGTCCGCCAGGGTGACCAATATGATTACTATGACTCGAGCGCAGAAAATCCGCTAGCCGATGACTGGACGCACCGAGGCTCCCACACTACCGACAACGACCTTCAATATTTCGGTATCGCCCATGCTTCCTACAGTAGCGGCAACGACAGCACAGGCATCGTAGACGACTTCATCTTCTGCGAGGAGCCTGGCGATCCCAGCCTGCCTCCAGATGAGGGACCGCCACCGGGGTTGATCCAGTGCACGAATCTGCTGCAGGTCACGGGGTTCGAAGGGAATCCCAGCACCGTCGCCGATTATTGGAAAGCGGGTGGATACGATGCGTATCAACGCACCGGCGTGGAATTCCACCGGGGCAGTTTCTCCATGCGTCTTCACGCCACCTTGGGCGTCTATCCCTGCAATGCTAACATATACGAGCCCTATCTCTACCAGGAAGTGACACTGCCCCCAGCCTCTGAAATCTACACGCAATCCACCCTCACCATGGACGGCTACTATCTCGTCACTGAAAGCAGCATGGAGTGCAGCACAGGTGGCCCCGAGGCCGACGATGAGCTCTTTCTCCAGATCCAAGATACCGATGGCGCTCCCATCACAAGCCGCATACCGGTCACCAACGGCGGCACCACCAGCGAAAAGTGGGAATCTATCGCCATCGACCTGAGCAGCAGTATCAACTTGCTCAATTACGCCGGTCAGGACGTGCGTCTTTATTGGGATGCGGACCATGATGAAGATGCCTACGGCACGTACTTTTACATTGACGACGTCGAAGCGCAGGTCTGCACCGAGTGGCCCACGCCGGAGCCTGAAGCAGGCACGGCTACCTTCGGCGGCAAGATCACCACCTTGGGCGAGTACAATATCCCCAGGACCCTCGTTGGCGCCGACGTCTGGGCTTATGCTCAGGGCGGGGACGTGTACAAGACCCAATCCATCCACGACGGCACCTATCGCTTCTACAATATGCCGCCGGGCACGTACCAGATTTACGCCGAGGCATGGGTCGGGGGTACGCTGCGCATCGCCAGTACAAGCATCACCGTAGAAGCCGGCGACGATATTGACTATCTCAACCTGTTGTTACAGTAGGGATACCTTATGAAAGACACAGAGAATTCCGCTTGGAAGCCCCTGGCGATACTGATTATCGCGACAGTGGTCATCTTGTTGACATCCAGTACCCTGGCTGATCTTGTCCGAAGTGCACAGGACGAGGTGCAACTTTCAGGAGCGGGTAACCTGGCGGCTGAGCCCCGCGCCGATATGAGCGATGACGGGACCTATCTGGCAGCCACCTGGGTGGAGAGCGTGGAAAGCAGCGACTACCGTGGCGACATCATGTTGAGACGGGCTACCTGGAATTCAGGGCAATCCACGTACGTCTGGGATGCCACGTCCGTGACCGTATTCGATGCCAGCGGGGATGGGCGCTATCTCTACGCAGACATCGACGTTCAAGGGGATATCGCTCACATTGTAGCCATATTCCAGTTTAATGACTCGGTACGCATTGCCTATCAACAATACGGTTTGACCAGCTTGACGCCTTCGTTCGGGGCAGATGGTCAAACCGTCTTTATAAATCCATCTTTTGGCACCACACCGGCCGGTGTGAAAATTGCAGCAAGCGCCGACAGCACTAAGCCTTACATCGTGTTTGCGAGAAACGACGGGGAAATCTACTACCTTCGCTGGGACACCTCAAATACCAGTCCTGTACTGAACCCCCCTGCTGTTTCTAAAGATGACGCCTACCAACCTCAAATGGTCTACACCAGCGGCACGAATGGCAACTACGTACATTTTCTATGGGAGAAGCGGCTGGAAGCCCAGGACACCGGATATCCACGGTACCGCCGTTGTCAAGAAGACGGTGTCTGTTCAGACCCGGTGAAACTTGACCACCAGGATACCATCGCCGCCACCTATCCCTCTCCTTTCCTCGCCGCCCACGGCGAGCGCCTTGTCGCCGGATGGCAACGTTGTACGCAGGGGGGTGGTAGCGGAACCTTCTGCAAAAAGTTCAGCATGGTTTACACGCGCTCTGACAACGCCGGAGGGGATCTGGTTAGCCTGGAGACCGGTGAATATCCTGATGTTGATAACATTGGCGAACCTACCGGTTATAAGGGCACCGACCATCCCAACAAAATCTACCGGGCCCGTTTACAGCCCTCCCTGACCATGGATGAGAACAGCTACCCTCACGTCGCCTGGCAAATCGCCACAGACACAGAGAACGAGCGACATACCATCACCACGACCTTGGCTTTTAGCCAGACTGCCACCGCCTTTCTCTGGACGCAACTGCCGGGATTAGAAATTGGCAGCAGCAGCCGAGATTACGTCAAGCCTGTTATACTTGTGCCTCACACCGGCAAAGATCCCGGACAGGGCTCAGATTTACAAGGATTGCACCTCTTCTACATGCGGGGCAGCGTGAGCCACGATCCTGGTTTCGGCGTCTATTACACGTATCTGCAAGAAATTGATCCTAGCGCCATACCGACCGACGACCCGTCAGGGGAACCCACCGGTGAGCCTACAGATGACCCTACCGGTGAGCCCACAGATGACCCTACCGGTGAGCCGACAGATGATCCTACCGGTGAGCCCACAGACGAACCAGACGATGGGATAATCTTTATGCCCTTGATCATGCGTGGATGATATGAAAAATCGCGGTCTACTCTTTCTAGGCGGTGTCCTGCTCGTCACGGCGCTCCTGCTGGCAATTGTCAGCGGGCTCATCACGCCGGATATGTTGGATCGGGAGAGGAACACAGCAGCAGAATCACTTCCCCCGAATCTGGGGGGCACACAAACCGCTAAAGAGGCGTACGAGCAGGTATCGGCCTGGGCTGATACACAAAATATCGAAAGTGAATGCATCTCCATCCTGACAACCCTACAAAAGGGTGAAATCTCGGATAGCTGGACCTTCCAGATTTACAACACAAAGAGGAACGAGCTTCTGATCGTCCTTGCGCAGGGAGAGGACGTTCGAATCTTGCGAGAGCAACGGGCGCTCTACACACAGCATCCATTTTCTTCCAGCAACTGGTCTGTCGATAGCAACGCCGTGCTAAGCGCGTGGTGGGCACAGGACGGTCAAAGCATCTGGCCTCGGTCCAATGCCCACAGTCTTAACTTACATCTAGGTCAAGACACAAGCGGGGCCTTAGCGTGGACGGTCACGGTATTGGATGAAGAGAGCGAAGTTCTAGACGTATTTCGAATGCATGCTGAAACAGGAGCCATCATACCCCTTTCCAGAGGCTAGACATGGCTGCCCTGAAAAAAGGTTGTGCCTCACGCAAAGACGCCGCCGACCAAAGGTCGGACAGTCGCCAAGAATTTTAAGTTTATTATTGACTCACCTGAAATAACTAGCAGAAATCGGATTTTTCTACGACTTGATACTATATGTGGGTTTCTCATGACCAAAATTACTAGATGTGGGGTATGGCCACCTAAAAATTCGATTTCTTGGACCTTTTTTCAGGTGAGTCATTATTACTTTTATCAATAATAAGGCCAACCTGGATCAATAAAATTT
>DAOTUH010000027.1:0-13677 GCA_034437255.1 Anaerolineae bacterium | reverse complement strand
AACAATCGGCGCAGATGACGCCGAAAGTGCGGCTGATCATCGACAATCAAGACTCGGGTCATGAGGCCTACCGCCTATTGTGTGATACGTGTTGCGCAATAGCTGGACAACACGGTATTCACGGGGATGGACACTCCGGCGAATTGATTTGTTTCGGATACCTGAGTAAGTACCTTGTTTCAAGTGTAAGGGATGGCAGGCTCGTTGTCATCGGGGCGGAGTACTGACTTTGAGAAAGGATGTAGTACTGGAGTACCAAGCCAATCAGGAGGTGGAGAGCTCGGTCGGCGCGGTGACGTGCACTGTAGTGCCCCGACCAGGAGACGAGATAAGAGTCAACTCGCCGCCGATCAATTCCACGCGCTCCTGTATTCCGACCAGGCCAAAGTGGTCAGCGACCGTCAGCTGGCGCAGGTGGTCGGGCACGGAAAAACCTCGACCGTCGTCGCGCACGGTGAGGCTGAGGTGCGCACCTTCCCGACGCAGGCGCAGGAGCACGCGGTGCGCGCCCGCGTGACGGGCTACGTTGTTCAGCGCTTCCTGGGCCACGCGGTATAGGTTGACGGCCACATCCGCGGGCAGATCGCGTAGCGTACAGTCTACGGGAAGCTGCGCGTCGAGCGGAATCGCGTGCTGGGCGGACCATGCTTCCGCAAGCGCACGAAGTGCCGCGCCCAGACCCAGCGTATCCAACATCGGTGGTCGCAGATCGGCACAGACTCGCCGCAGATCGGCCAGCAGCTGGCGCACCTCGGAGCGCAGGCCGCGTAGTTCCTGGCGCACCGTCGCGCCGCCATCTTCCACCTCGGAGAGATCTATCTGATTGAGCAGAAGTTCTACCTGCAGATTGAGCCCCACCAGAAGCTGGAGGGGACCGTCGTGTAGATCGCGGGCTACGCGCGAGCGTTCCTCCTCACGTGAACGCAACATCTGGCGCTGCGCCTCTCGGATCTCGTTGAGGCGGCGACGCAGCGCCTCCACCAGCAGCACGTTGCCCAGAGCGACCTCGGCCTGGCGCGCCAACGTGTGGAGGATCCGCCGGTCCGTGGCGGAGAAATCGTCGCCGTCACGACGCGCGCCAATCTCCCACGTCGCGCGGATGTCCCCCTGGAACTCTAGAGTGAAGCGCAACGATGCCACGGCGGATCGAAAATCGGGCGACACAGACGCTCCCGGCTCGATGAACTGAAGCCGAGCGTCTCGTAACTGCATCAGCGTGGGCACCTGGCCCGTCAACACATCGTGGAGCTGCTGACGCGCCAGCGTGCGAGCCAACGCATCGCTGACCGTCTCCACGACGCCGGGATAATCGTACCAGCCACCGTAGAAGAAGCGGTCGACGAGGCGCTGCGCCCGCGTCCGCGCCCAATCGAAGCTCAGCCCGACCAGCAGCGTCAGCGCGGAGACGACAAGGATCTGCGCGGCAACGTCGCCGGGCACAAAGCGGTAGAGCAGTAGGAAGGGGCCCAGATAGAGCAGGAGAATGCCCAACGAGAGCACTCCGTAGACCAGGGCGCGGTTAAGCAGCCGGTCAATCTCGAAGAGCCGGTACCGAACAGTCGCCGTGAGGTAACCAAGAGGCGACAGGAGCATGAAAAAACCGGCTGTCCAGATGGGCGGCCCCCAGGTCATGGGCAAAATGGTGGGGAGAATATAGAGAATAATCGTAGGCAGGCCGGCGGCTAGATTACCAAAGAGAATTAAACGAATTCGCCGACGCTCATCAGGAGACGCGCACTTCAGATAGACAGCGATCAGGATCCCGCCCACCGCCAGGAGTTCCAGCACTGTGAGCACCAGCAGCAAACGCACCCACTTGCCTGCCAATAGCCACGTCCCCGCGATAAAGGCCAAGGCGAATGCATAAGTAAAGGTAAGCAACCGACGGCGACGACGAGGAGACCCCCACGCGACAGGAAACGTCAGGGCGTGATGGAGCAAGAGAGGTGCCGCCAGATGAAAACACGATCTTCCTAGATCCGTCATCCACGGCATACGCGTGCTATCCATGTGCGCGAGGAGGAAAAGAGCCGCTGTGCCCAACACCTGCAGCACCAGAAAGAGAACCCGCACGTCGGACCGACGAAAGCGTCGCCAGAGCAAAACTGCGCCAACGCTCCAAAAGGTCATTGCCGTCACGGTGCCGCTGATAAGGGGCCAACGGTTGATCTTGACCAGCGGCACGAAATAGAGCTCCATCTCAAGCCGCCGGTCACCGCGCTCCACCTCAGCCACGTAGTTTCCCGGCACCCGACTCCGCCACTCAGGGAAAGGCACGCCTTCGATTGAGAGAATGACGTCGCCCTCCCACAACCCAGCCCAGTCGGCGTAGCTCTGCTGGACGACGTGGAGAACGCGCCCCGTTGCCTCGTCCACGGAAAAATCCAGCGTCGCGGTGCTCCACTGGAAATAGATATCATATCCCACAAGCAGGGGCAGGATGAGGGCCAGCAGGGCAAAGAGGGAACGTAGCCACCGCCGCTTGGATGCGGAGGTATGTTCAGCGGACATCGGGGGGCTCTTTCGACCCCACATCCACCAGACCCCGGCGGATGGCGTAGAGCGCGGCCTGCGTCCGCGAATCCACCTCTAACTTCCCGTAGATGTGGCTCACGTGATTCTGGATGGTGCGCGTGGTCACCACCAGCCGCTCAGCGATGGCAGCGTTGTCCAGACCCTGCGCTAACAGCCGGAGCACCTCGGTCTCGCGCGGCGTGAGCACGTCTGGCTTGGTATCGCCGGACGGGGCCTGCCGGTGGGTAGCGCGGTTGACGACCTGGGTCGCAACCGCCGGGCTGAGCCAGCTCTCGCCCCGGGCGACAGCGCGCACGGCTTTCACCAGCATCTCCGGCGCCTCGTCCTTGAGCACGTAGCCGGCGGCGCCGCTCTCCAGCAGTTCAAAGACCGTCTGCCGGTCGTCGTGGATGGTGAGCACGAGGATCGCCGGCGCGTCCTCACGCCCGGAGAGTTGCCGCGTCACCTCCACACCGCTGAGATCGGGCAGATTGACGTCGAGCACCAGCACGTCGGGGCGGTGGCGCGTCACCAGGCGCAGCGCGTCGATGCCGTCACCGCCCGTCGCCTGGACGGTCACGTCGTCCGCAGCCTCCAACACCGCATACAGCCCTTTGCGGACGACGGGATGGTCATCGACTATCACGACGGTAGTCATCGCCGATTCTCCTCGGCCTAATCCGTGCCGGGCTCCAATCCCACCGCACGCGCGAAAGCAACGTGGACATGGGCCGCGCTCCAGCCTCGCAGCCAGATGCGTACGTGGGGCGAGATTAACTCTGCCAGGCGAGCGATAAACTTGGCATTATGGCGCAAGCGCGCCAACGACACCGGGTCCACTTCTTGCAACTCGTCACGTAACTGATCTAGCGTAGCGGTTTGCATGTGGAGACTATGCTCCGGTTGAATGAACCACGCCAGGGAGATATCCGGGTACGGAAAGGCCTCGATCTGATCGAGCAACGCCTCAATATTCACGCCGGCGTGATACAGTTCAAAGACCAGGGCCCGCGCCTCCGCCTCGCTGAAACGCGCCCACGTCAGCTGACACCTCTCGTAAGTCAGCGGGGCCTGGGGCACCGAATAGCTCAAGCGTTGGGAGAAGACCCGCGCGGCGCGTTCCAGGGGCAGATCGGGCCAGGGTTGGTACGCCATCCGCATCCAAAACTGGACGATGTCCGTGCGGTGGATTCCCGCCAGCGGCGGCGGATCATACACAGGCACCTCGCCAGGAGGCTCAGTCCCCTCCGCGAAGCGAATCTCGATGTGAGACCTAGATTCAGCGGCCGGCGTGGCGTCCTCGTCACCAGCCACGTCGTCGGCCTCAGCCGGGCCTTGAGCCTGAAACCATTGCTCGAACAACGCGTCGAACCAGGCCTGAGCTTGTTCTTCTGTGATCTCCGGCGACTCGTCCACCAAGCGCTCGACGACACGCTCCCGAAGGTACGCCAACAAATCCGACATCATAATAGACGCCCCCTCTCGCTAATAAATCCAGGGCAGCCGCTCGCCGTACGTTTGCCACCAAGTCACCTCGGCCCACAGGCGCTGAACCTGGGGATCTTCCTGAGCAGCGACGAGGTCGGCAAGCATCTCGGCGCTCTCTGCAAAGAATCCCCGGTCTGCGTAGAGCCGCGCCAGATACCAGGCCAGCGCCGTCGGATCGGCACAGGCGTTTTGGGCGCGGGCAAAGGCTGCTTGGGCGCGCTCGTAAGCACCCTCCTCTCCAACCAGGTACGCGCTTGTCAGTGCCGCGATACCCTCCTCCAACGTCTCCGTGACGTCCGCCAGCGGAGCGGGGATCGGGTCATGCCCATGCCATTCGAGCCAGAGATCCGCCGTGCTCAGGCCACGATAGCTGTAGGCAAGGCGGCGACGACGCTGGTGAGGTGCATCGTAATCGGGATCCTCCGGCGAGAAGAGGCGGGAGAGCACCCGCTGCAGCTCTCGGAGCACGTCGCGGTGAAGATAGCAGCGCAGCAAGGCGTTGGCGGCGCGACCGTAGTCAGGATCGAGGGTCAGTGCCTCGTAGGCCAGCTTGGAGGCTTCATACCAGGCGTCCTCTTCCAACAGCTGGTTGAGCTGTGCGATAAGATCGTCTTGGGCCGTGTGCAGGGATTTACCAGAGGACATTGTCCGAGTCCTCCTCGTCACGCCCGGCGGCGGGAGTGAAAGCGCTGTGAGCCACGGCGTCAAGCCAGCCTTGCAGCCAGAGCCGGGCGGCCGGATGAACGACTTCGCTCAGAGCGAGGATGAAATCGCGGTGGTGGCGGAAGCGCTCTTGCCCCTGTTCGTCGTCGGGCGAAATCTCCTCTTCCATCGCCTGAATGATCCGGGCGACGTTCCTCTCTGGATGGCTCAGCCAATTGAGGGCCACGTTCTCGTAGGGGAACGCGTCGATCTGCGTCAGCAACGTCGCCACGTCCACGCCTCGGCTGTGTAAACCGGCGGCCAGGGAAAGCGCTTCGTCGTAGGTGAGACGGCGATAGCGCAGCCCAGACATGCTCGGTTCAGGGCAATCCACGCGCGCGGTCAGTGTGCGCGCAGCCTCGTGCAGCGCCGGATCGAGCCACGGCTGGCGCAATCGGGCTGCGAACGCTTCAGGCGAGAGCTCGGCCTCCGCTATCGGTGGAGGGTCGTAGGGCGGCGCGGTGGGGGGGATGCTTGCCTCCTCTGTAGGGGACGCGATCTCTTCTTCCATGTCCATGCTAAGGTCCTCGTCGGCCCAACGCTCGTCCCAACCTTCGGGATCGTAGTGGGCGATGAGGGGATAGCCGCCATCGTCGTAGTACCAGTGAAAGCCGGGATCTTCCCCCCTCTCGAGAGCGGCTTCGATTTCTTGAAGCGTGAACTGGCAGACGGGGCAATCGTCATCGGGAAAAACATCCTTCAATCGATCGGCCGGAAACGGGTTGGGCTCGCCCTTCTGCTCAGCCCAGATCACGTCGCGGGGCGCAAAGCCGTAGAGTTCCTTCTGGGGGACGAAGAACCAATCACGGATAATCGCATCCAGGCGCTCGCGCTGCACCTCCACGTCGCCCTCACTTCCCGCCAGCATTTCTGCTGCCCGGTCACGCAGAAAAAGTACCAAGTCCCCGTATAGCGCACTTGCTTGATGAGACATGTGATCCTCCATTGGACGGCAAAAAAGCATATTGCTTATGATGGTCGCACCTTGGGGGCGACATTTTGAGTATACGTCCAACCCAGGCCTTCGGCAAGCAGTCCCATAATGAGACAAACGAAGGCGGGGTTGATACGGGCGGAAGTGGAGAAAGCTTATCGTTACACGCGTCGTGATTCTGTAAACCCATATCTCTCAGATCGAAAGTGCGTTGCGCCTGACTACCCACAAACCTAAACGCTTACATGATCAAAAATCGCATGACGGTAAAAGTAACACGTTGATCTCGTTTAAGACGCCCCCGTCCCGGGGGCTGGGAGCATCATTGTGCGTCTTTTACCCCCATGCCAACATCATGATCAGATCATAACTGACAGATCACGAGAGAAACAAAAAGGTGTGTTTCATTTCAGTTGATTGAAACAGGCTGGCGTGGTCAGGAGCATGACCAGAGGCCCAAAGCCAGGGACCAGGCCCCAACGCGTTTGAAACACCCCCAAATAAAAACACCCCCGTCGCGAAATGCGGCGGGGGTGCCTCTCTACAGGTCAAGCTACTGTTTCAAAACCAGCGGCAGGAAGACACGATAGGTGAAATTCTGCCAGTAACCTGCGTGAACTTTGTAGTTTGTCCCTTCGAACCAACCGGTCATAGCTTGACCCATGGTCGCGCGGAGGCGGTAGCTGCTGGAGCTCATCTCGCCCAGCCCGCCGCCAAAGACATTCCACTCAACGGCGTAACTGGTCGAAGACTGCGCCTGAGACGGCCGCGCCATCAATAACGCGCCACCCAACAGCAGCGCAACGAGCACAACAGCCAGAATCCATGTCTTACGCATCGGAACACTCCTTTCCGACATCTGATGCCGGCTACTGCAAGCTGATCAAGACTTCGATAACGCCTGTGCCAGACTCCAGGACGCCCATGGCTTTGCCCAACACCGTGCCGATTTGCGGATCTATCGCCTTCATAGCGTGCCCCGGTGTACTGGACGTGGTCAACAGGTCGCCGCGCTGGATAGGGCCGTTCTCGTCGGTCACCTTGACGGGGACGATGCCGGCGATGGCGACTTCGATCTTGCCATCACTGGTCTCTATGAGCTGGATCTGGGCTGCGCTCAGCTCGCTATTCTTCTCAATCCCCGCATCCGCCAGCGCCTGCTCCTCTTGGGCGATCTGCTCCTCGGGCGTGCCCGCACCGGCAATAAAGCCAGGATCGGCAGAATAGACGCCAATGACGCGCGTCGAATTGGGCGCGGTCGAGAGCTCCACGGCGCGATCCACCTCGTCGCTGATGACCAGCACGTCGCCGGGCTCGTACGCGTCCTCGGTGCCCTCAACGTCGATCAGCTCGGCGTAGTCCGCACCGCCATCCGTGTAAGCGCCGTCAATCGCTAGATTCCCATTGGAATCTAAATCGAGCTGCACATCATCGTCCACGGATGTACCATCATATACCCGGAAGGACGAAGTAGCACCAGCAGAATAGCTCTTGAAAATATGAACTTCGTCGTTACCGCGCAGATAGATATCTGAAAGGTTGAGCGCAGGGTCGCTAGCGATCACGCCAGGCCCCCCTCCCGTGTCCTGTGCTGGGGTGCCGCCCAAATCTTCGGCGTAGTATCCACCCAAGATAACGTCCGGGTTATCCGTAGGATATTCCGATTCTCCCAAAGCGGTGTCACCGGCGCGATTATCCACGTAAATCCCGGCGTTGCCAGAAATGGCCGTCAACCCGTAGCCAGGATTACCACTGGCCGGCTCGGTGTTCACCACAGTCAAAGCCGAGTCATAACCGCCGTCGGTCACGTTGTCAGCATCTGCTCGCTGACCAACGACACCGGAGCCGGCCACAAGCGCCGTCGCGTAGGCCGCGCCGGGGATCTTTCGCCGGGGCGAGAGCGTCTCCCCCTCGATCTCGATCTCTGCATACAACGTATCTTCGTCCTCAGCGGTCAAAACGTTATCCTGTATATCACTGAACAGGTGGGGTTCAAAATCATCGATATCCATGTCAAACAGCCCACCAGTCACATCAACCTGCTTGGTCTCTGTGAAGACGTTGGTGCCGCCCGTCGCCTGCGTCCAAAAACGCACGGTGATCTCGTAGGTGCCGTCAGGCACAGGACTGCCCCCGGTATCGGTCAACCGTCCCTGAAAGCCCACGCGGGGATCCAGACAGGCGGTGACGAGAAGTGCAGTGACCATCATCAAAGGTACTAATATCCACTTTCGTAACTTTTGGCGATCCATTGGTTACCTCCTTAGCAACTAGATGCCGTGTATTCACTTAATTCCATTGTAAAACAAGGGAAGTAAAAAGTCAAACGACTATATGATTTATATATCTTAACCCAAGGACTCATCAAGTAGCACAGGGCATACGACAGAATATAGGGAAAAATCAGAGCGCTGTCTTGCAAACCAGCGCTAGGTAGCCGCGAAATCCATTTCGCGCTTCAGTGCGCGATTCAGAAATCGCGGCTACATTTCCCCAATAATTTATCCTATACCCAATAGCACACCTGGCATTGAAAAATCCGCCGATCTGACGTATAGTAAGAGAAATCTGGAACTCCATGATGAATCCACATACCCAATACAAGGAGGAGCACATGGCAGCGATCACGGTCTCTCGACAGCACGGCAGCAAAGGCGATGAGATTGGACGCCGGATCTGCGACATTCTGGGGTACCGGTACTTCGACAAACGCCTGATGGCGGAGGTCGCCTCAGAGCTCGACCTCTCGCCGGAGCAGGTGGTGGATTTTTCCGACCAGCGCTACAAGGTACGTGGGTTCCTGGATCGGCTGCTGGATCGCTCCCGCACGCTAGCCAAGATCGACACGTGGGAAGAGGACAAGACCGACGAGGAGAAGCGCTGGACGCAGGAGCTCAACGAGCAAGACAGCGTCGAGCTGGTGCGCAAGACGGTCCGCGCGGCTTACGACCAGGGCAACGTCGTGATCATGGGGCGTGGCGGCCAGGCGATCCTTAAGAACATGCCCGGCGTGCTCCACCTACGCATCGAAGCGACCCTGGGGTCGCGCGTGATGTGGGTGAAATCCCAGAAGAACATCACCGTGGCCGAGGCCGAGTCGCTGACCCGCGAGCGCGATAAGGCCGCGTCGGCCTACCTCAAGCGCTTCTACGACATTGATTGGTCAAACTCGATGCTCTACCATATCGTGCTCAATACATCCCAATGGGACATTGAGGCAGCTGCCCAGATCGTCGTCAGCGCTATCAGCCACCTGCGACGCGCACCCTCGGTCTGACACAGAGCGTGCGGCCTCAATGATTGCGCTCACATCGACACTGCGCCGTCCCACTAAGCCGTCGGATTCGATAGTGGCGCGCCCCACGTGACAACACACGAGACCGAAACCGTGCCGGCCCCCCGGCTTCTGGCCGACGCCATGCTGGGCAAGCTGGCCCGCTGGCTGCGCCTGATCGGCTACGACACCGTCTACCTGCGAGCCGATCAGGCGGACGATGATCTGCTGGCGCACCGCACTCGGGCCGAGGATCGGATCCTCCTCACCCGCGATCACGAACTCGCTAACCGCCGGGGACTGGAGACATTGCTAATCCACGCCCAGACCCTGGATGCACAGCTGGCCCAGATCATCAAAACGCTGGGACCGCCGCCCGATGGCACCCCGCACCGCTGCATGGCATGCAATGTCCCGCTGGAGGAAATCACGCCGGAGGAAGCCAAACCTCACGTGCCGCCCTACGTCGCACAGACCCAGACCGAGTTCCGCCGCTGCCCTGCCTGTGGCAAGATCACCTGGCCCGGCACCCACTGGGACGATATCCAGGCCCGGCTCCGGCCCATTTTGGATTTGTGATTTTAGATTTGTCATTTGTAATTTGTCATTTTTAATTCACCATTTGTCATTTGTTGATTTACCATTTCCAAGGAGGCTTCCGTGCGCATCCATGTAGTAACAGGCGAAATTCAAAAACAAGACGCCCAGACCATCGTCGTCAACCTCTTCGAAGGCGTGACCGAGCCCGGCGGCGCAACCGGCGCTGTCGACACGGCGCTAAACGGCGCCATCCGCGCGCTTATCACCGAGGGCGACTTTCGAGGTAAGCGCAACGAGGTCACCGTGCTCTACCCGGCCGACGCCATCCCCGCCCAGCGCGTCATCGTCGTGGGGTTGGGCAAGGAAGAGAAATTCGAGCGCGACGTCATCCGGCAGGCAGCCGCCACCGCCGCAAAGAAAGCCCGCGACCTGGGCGTCACCCACGTCCACACCGTCGTCCACGGCGGCGGCGCGGGCGGCATGGCCCCGGAGACCGCAGCCGAGGCCGTCGTCGAAGGCGCCATCCTGGGCCTGTACCGCTTTCACGAGCTCAAAACCGAGCTGGAGGACGTGCGCCCCGACGTCGAGGCTTTGACGCTCGTCGAGTTCGACGCCCAGAAACAGGAGGCCCTGGAAGCCGGCGCCCGCGCGGGCCAGGCCATCGCCGAATCGACGCTGCTGGCGCGCGACCTGATCAACCGTCCTGCCAACGTCGCCACACCCTCGCACATCGCCGACGTCGCGCAGCAGATGGCTGAAGAGGTCGGACTTGCCTGCCGCATCATGGAGAAGCCGGAGATGGAAGAGCGCGGCATGGGCGCCCTGCTCAGCGTCAACAAAGGCGGCGGCGAGCCGGCCAAAATGGCCATCCTGGAGCATAACGCCGGCCGCGACGACCTGCCGACGGTGGTGCTGGTGGGGAAGGGCATCACCTTCGACACCGGCGGTATCTCCATCAAGCCCACCAAAGGCATGAAGCGCATGAAGGGCGACATGGGTGGAGCCGCCGCCGTCATCGGCGCCCTGCGCGCCGTCGCGCTGCTCGACCTCCCGCTCCACGTCGTCGGCCTGACACCGCTCACCGAGAACATGCCTGACGCCCACGCCAGCAAACCCGGCGACGTCGTCACCTCGCTCAAAGGGCTGACCATCGAGATCATCAGCACCGACGCCGAGGGACGCATGATCCTCGCCGACACCCTCACCTACGCCGAGGAGTTCGCGCCCCACGCCATCGTTGACGCCGCCACGCTCACCGGCTCCAAAGTCATCGCGCTGGGCGAGCACGCCGCCGCCGTCATGGGTGACGACGACCTCATCGAGCGGCTGCGCGCTGCCGGTGACGCAGCCTTCGAGCGGGTCTGGCCCCTGCCCCTCTTCGAGGAGTACGGCAAGCAGCTCAAGAGCGACGTCGCCGACTGCCAGCACACCGGCGGACGGGCGGGCGGCGCCATCACCGCCGGCTACTTCCTTAGCAAATTTCCACCCGACAGCGTCCCCTGGGCGCACCTCGACATCGCCGGCCTGGCGCTCGTCGACAAAGATCGCCCCTACGTCCCCAAGGGCGGCACCGGCTTCGGCGTGCGGCTCCTCGTCGAGATGCTGCGAGACTGGTAGAAATCGCGGCGAGAACCTCCCAAGTAGCAGGCTTGGGAGGTTTCTGATTTGGCAGATTCGATCCTATCACGGGCTCGCATCGCCTGGCGCAGGCCACCGCCTCCTGCTGCCGTGTTGGGAACAACGCAACCCTGATCTCGTATGCACCGTCACCTTCGCCTCGCAGATGCGGAGTCGGACACTCGAGGCCCTGGACTGAGGATAATCTCAAAAGATAGCCGTGGTCAGTGTCCCCACCGAACCACAGCGGGCATGGTCCCTGGCTTTAGGCCTCCTGGCCCATGCAGGAGACCGGGCCTTTCCCGAGCGCGAGCTTTTCTTGCCCCAACCGCCGTTTCCCTGTATACTGGATGATCGTTATGAGCAATAAAGACATGACCCTACAAGAACTAACCAACGCGATGAACCGCTTCGTGGCAGACATGGGCTGGTACGCGCCCGACTCGCCCCTGCCCCAGAAACCCAGGAACATCGCCATCTCCCTGGCCCTGGAAGCCGCGGAAGTCCTGGAGCACTTCCAGTGGGACGAGCAGGCCGACGCCGACGCCCTGGCCGAGGAGCTGGCCGACGTCGCGCTCTATCTTCTCCAGCTGGCGTACCTCACCGGCGTCGATCTTGAGGACGCCATCCTGGAGAAACTGCACGTTAACTATCGACGGTTTGGCCGAAAGGGTCAATAGTATCCGTGGTTGAGCAGCGCAGAACCGCCGAAAACGGAGAGCCGCTTCGTATCCTCGTGGTGAGCGATAAGATTGTGTCACTGCTCTTCGGACCGCAGTTGAAACACTTCATCGGGCCGGTGGACGTGCTACTCTCCTGTGGGGATCTACGGTACACGTATCTGGAGTTTCTGGTCACCCAACTTCACGTCGCAGATGCCTTCTACGTGCACGGCAACCACGATGCACCCTTGAAATGCAGCAACGGAAAGATACTGGAAGCGCCCGGCGGCTGGGTGAACGTGGACCGACGCGCAGTCAAGGCTCAGTACGTCGATCTGCTGGTCGCCGGGTTAGAAGGGTCCATTCGTTACAAACCGAACGCACCTTATCAATACACCCAAACGGAGATGCGCGTCCGCGCTCAACGTTTAATCCTGCAGCTGCTGTTCAACCGCATCTTCTACGGGCGCTATCTCGACATCCTCATTGCCCACTCGCCGCCGGCCGGCATTCACGATGAGCCGGCCGGCCCGCACGAGGGATTTGAGGTCTTTCTGCGCTTGATGCGCCGGTTTCGACCCCGGCTTTTTCTGCACGGGCACGTCCACCGCTACGGCTCCATGCCCTGGCGCACCCGGTACAAACAAACCGAGATCGTCAACATATATCCGTTTCGAGTGCTGAACCTGTACGAAAACCACGTCGAATATGAGCGGGTACATGTTTGAAGATCGATTATTGTCTTGAAGTATACGCTGCCAGACCTCGGAGGTCTAGAAGCCGTTCGCAGTTTGGTCTAATCAGAATCTGTATTCATCACGACGACAAAGGGGACATTTATGGCTGATTTTCTAACATCGCAACGTGAGGATTTTTCCGGTTGGTATAATGAGATCGTTCAGAAGGCCGATCTGGCGGACTACTCACCGGTTCGCGGCTGTATGGTCATCAAGCCCTACGGCTACACGCTATGGGAACACATCAAAGGCGCGCTGGACCGGCGCTTCAAGGCGACGGGCCACGTCAACGCTTACTTCCCGCTCTTCATCCCCATGAATTTCCTGGAGAAGGAAGCGGACCACGTCGAAGGCTTCTCGCCGGAGCTGGCCGTGGTCACCGTAGGCGGCGGCAAGGAGTTGGAGGAGCCGCTGGTCGTCCGGCCCACATCGGAGACCATCATCGGACACATGTACGCCAAGTGGATTCAATCCTACCGTGACCTTCCGGTGCTGATCAACCAGTGGGCCAACGTCGTGCGGTGGGAGATGCGCACCAAACTCTTCCTGCGCACCACCGAGTTCCTCTGGCAGGAGGGGCACACGGCCCACGCGACGAAGCAAGAGGCCGTCGAAGAGACGCGCCGCATCCTCGACCTCTACACCGACTTCGCCGTCAACGAGGCCGCGATCCCCGTCATCCCTGGGCGCAAGAGCGAAAGCGAGAAGTTCGCCGGCGCCGTCAACAGCTGGACCATCGAGGCGATGATGAAGGACGGCAAGGCGCTACAGTCGGGCACAAGCCACTTCCTGGGCCGGAACTTCGCCAAGGCCTTCGACATCCAGTACCTCGACGAGAACAACGAGCTGCAGTACGTCTGGACGACGTCGTGGGGCGTGAGCACGCGCATGGTCGGCGCTGTCGTGATGACCCACGGCGACGATCAGGGGCTGGTGCTGCCACCGCGCCTGGCACCCATCCAGGTCGTCATCGTGCCTATCTGGCGGAAAGATAAGGAGCGCGACGAGGTGCTGAGCGCCGCGCGGGAGATCCACAACCGGCTGGCGAAGGTCGTGCGCGTGGACATTGACGAGCGCGAGGGCGTCTCCCCCGGCTGGAAGTTCAACGATTGGGAGATGCGAGGCGTCCCGCTGCGCGTCGAGATCGGTCCGCGCGATATCGCCAAGCAGCACGTGATGATCGCCCGGCGCGACAATCCCGGACGGGCC
>DAOTUH010000026.1:0-12985 GCA_034437255.1 Anaerolineae bacterium | reverse complement strand
ACCGTAGGGTACGAACTGCCCCAGGCCGCCCAGGTGCGCCTTGAAGTGGATGAGCGTCGCGGTGGCGGAGGGCGTCGGCGTGGGCGGGATGGGCGTGGGCGTGTCGGTGATGGTCGGCGTGGGCGTGGGCGTCCACGTTGGAGGAGGTGGGGCGGGTGTGTGGGTGGAAGTCGGCGTCGGCGTTGGCGTTGCGCTCGCCGTGGGGAACCGCGTCGGTGTGACGATCACGGGTGAGGGGGGCGCGGACATCACGGGCTGCCAAAACTGCTGCCCGATTTTAATCCCCAACACGATCAGGGCGACCACTAAGATAACGTTGAGGGCCAAAAGGCCGATTTGGACGATTTTTTCCATAAGAAGATTGTAGGGGAGCTACGCAGTTTTGTCCAGTTCGCGCTAGAATTCAATCTCCGCGATCTGCTCGAAGTCGAAATCTAACAGCGTCTCGGTCTCGACCTCCGAGGTCACACTCTCGATCTGCTCGTCTAACTCGCCCGCCCGCATCGAGGGCGAGACCCGCCCGGAGAAGCTGATCGTCCCCAAGGAGCCGCTCTCGACGATCACTGAGGCCTACCGCGTGCTGCGGACCAACATTCGCTTCTCCTTTGTGGATCAGCCCATGGACGCGCTGATGATCACCAGCGCTGGTCCGGGCGAGGGCAAGAGCGTGACGCTGGCGAACTTGGCGGCGGTCATGGCGCAATCGGGCCTGCGGGTGATCGCCGTCGATAGCGATCTGCGCCGACCCGTGCTGCACAAAATTTTCGGTGTCTCCAACACTGAGGGCTTGAGCGGCGCCATCCTGAATCCAGATACGGAGCCTGCCGATTATCTCCAGGAAACGGGCATTGAGAACCTATGGCTGCTACCCAGTGGCCCTCTGCCCCCCAATCCCGCCGAACTTCTGGGCTCGGACCGGATGAGCGCAGTGTTAGCGGCGTTGAAGGCGGAGTCTGACCTCTTGCTCTTCGACAGCCCGCCCACGCTGGTGGTTACAGACGCCGCCGTACTCGCCGCCCACATCGAAGGGGGCCTTATGCTCGTTGTCGACGCGGGGCGATCCCGTCGAGGCATGGTGAAGCGGGCGGCCGAGGAACTCCGGCGGGTACACGCCAATCTACTGGGCGTCATCGTCAACCGGCTCAGCGTGCGCGACGGCGGACAGTACTATTACCAGTATTATTACTACTACAGTGAGCGCTACGGCAAAGAGCAGAAGCGCCGCAAGGACCGCACAGGATTGCAACGCCTGCTGCCCGGATTCCTCATCCAAAGCAACGGCAAGGACGGTGCAGAGGAACCGATCAAGAAGAAAAACTCTGGCCACACCTGAACGTATTTTCAACTTCATAAATGTTATCATGGCTGCTTGATCAACGGTGAGCTTATCATCCTTGTAGCACTTCTAGTTACGGTAACGCTTCTCAATCCCCTTAATCACCGGCAGATACCTCCTCCGCAGCCCACTACGCTGCATCGCCCGGCGGCAGAAACCCCTGCAGTGCTCGTTGGAGTTTCGCCCGTTCCTCCTCCAGCGCCTGCGCTTCTGTCTCCCGTACGGGGCTATCTGCGCTTCTAATCGCGCTAACGTCAGATTACCCTGCAGCGCCAAGGTAAGAGACGCCGCCCGCAGAAACGGCGAGATATGCGCTTCCCACACTTCGGGCGTCCCGGTCTCCACCTCAACCGCGACTCCAGCATAGTATTCCAGCGCCGCTGCTTCCACCAGGTGTATGATGAACGCCCACCAGAGCCGTTGGCGCTGGCGTAACAAGGTACCCTCCTGCAACTGGCTCAGCAGTATGTCTTCGATGATCCACCGGGCCATCCGCTAGGCTAGGTATCGATCTCCTGGGGTGGTCAAACGGCCGTCCAAGGAGAAACCTCAATCATGCCCAATGAAATAGCGACTCATTGTGTTGAAAATGACCGCAGTCAAGCACTTCTCTACTGCTGCACTTATCCAGGAAATTGGGTGGAGCGAAAGCGCATTAGTTACAGCGAAGCTTACATCAGGAAGTGCCACCAGGCAGGCGTCAATGTCAGGGTCGAAGTACCCGACGGCTGCCTCACCAGGCGTTCTGCGCTGCGTGCCACAACGCCACGTCGATCCTCTGCGCGACGTCCAGGGTACGCGCCAGGCGGAGATCGCGGTAACTGCGCTCGATGGCTTGGAATTCGCCGGAAATGGCCACATCTAGTGGTAGCCGTTGGACAAACTGCTGGTAACCCTGCAAATCCAGATACAAGTCCGGAAGAGACCAATGCCCCGGAAAACACCTTAACAGCAACATTTTAGGATTTTGGTCTTATTGTCGAGGCCTTTGGCAAAACCCAGAAGCCTCCGCCGATCTTTTCGCAGCAATATCTGTTAATCTTCGCTCTTTTGGGTGATTGTACCACCACTAGATATGGGGGGGGTACCCGGCGAAATCCAGAAGAGCCGTTGATGGTTATTTCAGTGAAGTCGTATAATGGGTTTTCAGGATTTCGCTGGGTCGAAGTGAGATATTAACCAGAGACTTCGGATCTCCGCCGCGTCCGTCCCTCTTGTTTATCAGATTATGGTATAATTAATTCCATGCATGACGCAGAGATTATCCGGTATCTTAGAAAGATTCCGCTCTTTAAGGACATTGCCCTGGAAGAGTTCAAGCCTGGGGGAGATTTTTCTCCCTTGGTGGGCATTGTTTACGAAGCGACCTATGAGGCTGGGGATCCCCTTTTCTCCCAGGGCGACTCCGCGACACGCCTGTACTACATCGTGGAGGGCAAGGTAGCCATCACGCGCGTCAACCGCGAGGGGATCACGGCGTACATCAAAAATCTGGGGCCGGGCGACTCTGTTGGGGAGACGGGTTGTCTCATCGGTGATGTCCACGATGCGTCGGCCGAGGTAGTCGTACCTACTCATGTACTTTATATTGAGCAGTCTGAATTTTCCGAGTTGCTTGATAACTCACCCAGGTTGGCAGACCGCCTGAATCTCAACGAGGAGATAGAGCGAAGACTGGCGCTACCGGAATTCGATTGGCTGCGTGATGACGAGCTGGTTATCTTTGCCCGGCGCAGGCATTGGGCCCAACTCGTTCGTAGAGTTACGCCGGTGGTGTTGATCCTCTTGATCACCCTGCCGGCCTTTATCTTGCTGTTGGAACTGGCTCCTTTGAAAGATCTGGTTGGAATCATTGTGAATATAGTTGCCGGCCTCGTCAATGCGGTGTTCCTGGGCATTGTGATCTGGCGTTATGTCAACTGGCGGGATGACGCATTTGTGCTCACCACAGATCGAATTGTCCACTTCGAGCGAGAGTGGCCGGTGCGCGCTGCCTTCAAAGAAGCGCCTCTGGAGAAAGTCGAGGATATTGCCGTGATTCAGTCTGGATTCGCGGCCAACGCCTTGAACTATGGGGACCTGATCCTCCAGACGGCCGGTGAGCAAGTGGATATTGATCTGACCACGGTTCCAAGACCTAACGAACTCCGCAGCCTGATTTTCCGAGAGATCGAGCGTAAAAAAGCGCGTGAAGTGGTAACGGGGCGGTCCGATATACGCAGGAAACTGAAGGATCGACTCTTTCGCGGGAAACGATCCTCTCCAGAAGAATTCACTGCGTCTGAACCGCAGAAGGTCTCTTCAGCCTTAGTTGCGGTCACTGCGGTCAAGGATTACTTCTTCCCACCGTCCTGGTCGGTCAGCGAGGATCAGATGACAATTTACTGGCGGCGTTTCTGGTTGCCCGGTTTTGTGCGGTACTTCTGGACGTTTGCGCTCTGGGCTGCCTGGACGCTGTTAGGTGCCGCGGCGCTTACGCTGGGCTGGCTGCCAGGAACCGCGATCTTGATCGGGATCTGGATTATCGGCGAGGTGGTGACCGTTAGCCTGGTGCTCTGGTATCTCGAGGATTGGCGGAATGACTATTTTGAGTTGAGCCCGGGTCGGATCACGTTGGTTTTTCAAGAACCCTTGCTTTTGGACAGTCGCCGACAGGAGACGCGGTTGAACAATATTCAGAACATCAGTTCGGAAGTGCCCAACCTGTTCGCCCGCATGTTCAACTATGGGCACGTGATGTTTGAGACCGCCGGCACGGAAGGGCGTTTTGAGTTAAAATGGATCCGCTATCCCGAACGGGCGCGGGCCGAGATTTCGGAGCGCCAACAGGAGTTCAATCGGCGTCAACGTGAGGTCCAAGAACGACGATTTGAGAAAGAGTTGTTAAGATGGTTCGATGTATACGATGAGATGCGTCACGCGTCCGGGCGACCTCCGGCTCCAGCGGAAGAGATAGAAGAAGAGTCGAAGGACGCATCGAAAGAGTGACGAGGAGGTGAAGATATATCATGGCATTGCGTGAGGTTATTACAGTTGGAGACGAGCGGTTGCGGGAGGCGTCGCAGGATGTAGAAAAGATCACGCCGGAGATCGAGGCGTTGATCGACGATATGATTGAGACGATGCGTGCCAGCAACGGCGCTGGACTGGCTGCCGTTCAGGTCGCCGAGCTCGTCAGGGTGATTGTGGTTGAGGCGCTGGAGGATGAAGAGGAGCCGGAGAGTGGTCGGCTCTACGTCGTCGTCAATCCGCAAGTCGTGAAGTCTGGCGGTGAAAGCGAGGCGGGGATTGAGGGCTGTCTCTCCATACCAGGCTACGTCGGCGAGGTGGAACGGCGGACCAAAGTCACGGTGCGTGGGCGGGATCGCCACGGGCGCCGCCAGCGGATTCGCGCTGAGGGCTTCCTGGCGCGCGTCTTTCAGCACGAGATCGATCACACCGAAGGCGTGCTCTACATCGACCGCCTAACCGCGCCAGACCGCATCTGGCCCGTCAAGGAGGGCGAAGAGGAGCAGGTCGAGGCCGAACAGGCGCGAGTCTGACGATCCTGCGCCCAGACTACCCGACTATTCGACTATCAGACCACAGGACTAACAGACTACCAGGAGGCATATCGTGGTAACAAAGCAACAAGTGATGCAGGCCCTTGAGAACGTGATGGATCCTGAGATCGGGCGGAACATCGTCGATCTGGGGATGGTGCGTGAGGTGAAGATCGATGACGACGATATCGAGGTGACCATCGCGCTCACCGTGCCCAACTGCCCGCTGCAGGATCGCATTGTGGGCGACGCGGGCCAGGCCGTGGACGCACTGGCCCAGGACCTGAACGTGCAGATCAACCTGACGGCGATGACGGACGAGGAGAAGCAGCGGCTGACGGAGAAACTGCGTGGTCGGCGCCAGCCGCCGCAGCAGCAGGAGGAGTCGCTGGCGGCGCGGATGAACAACGTGAAGTCAGTCATCGCCGTGATGAGCGGCAAAGGCGGCGTGGGCAAATCCACGGCGGCGGCGATGTTGGCGGCCGGGCTGCGGCGACAGGGCCTGCGCGTCGGCGTGCTCGACGCCGACATCACCGGTCCCAGCATACCCAAGGTCTTTGGCGTGAGCGACGCGCCTACCATGGGGCCGCTGGGTATTGTGCCGCCGGTCAGCAAAAAGGGCGTCAAGATCATGTCCATCAACTTGATGTTGGAGCGGGAGGATCAAGCCGTGATCTGGCGCGGCCCGCTCATCGCCGGCGCCATCAAGCAGTTCTGGAACGACGTCTTCTGGGGCGATCTGGACGTGCTGGTGGTGGATCTGCCGCCGGGTACCGCCGATGCCTCATTGACCGTTATGCAGACTCTGCCGGTCGATGGTGTTGTCATCGTCACCTCACCGCAGGAGCTGGCCGGCATGGTGGTGCGCAAGGCCGCTCGCATGGCGGAGCACATGCAAATCCCCATTGTTGGCATCGTCGAGAACATGAGCTACGCCATTTGCCCGCATTGTGGCGAACGATATAGTCTATTCGGCGAGGGAAATGCGGAGGAGATGGCGGCCAACTTCGACACGCAGGTGTTGGGCCACATTCCGCTCGACCCAGAGCTCTCCCGGCTCTCTGACGCGGGCGAGATTGAGTTCTATGAGAACGCCGAGTTCGACGGTGTCATTGAGGAGGTCACCAAGACGCTGGAGGCGTAACGCGAAAGCAACGCGTCATGATTAGACTCCGGGAGGAAAAGACCTCCTGGAGTTTTTTTGACTCAGAGCGTCTTTGCTCGTAGGTAGGCACGCAGGCGCCAGTCGGAGGGGCGCTTATTCCGGAGGCAAACCCAGGTTAAACCAATGGAGTTGATCCTGGCTGGGCGAGGACGTGAGCGGGAGGCGGGACGTATCCGCCGCGTGGTACAGCCCGGCGCTGACCCGCACCTCCGTCACATCGGCGCCGCAGTCGGAGATGTTCACCTCGTAAGGTTCCCGCACCACCTGTCCCGGCGTCCAGGCCTGCGTGGGGAGACGGCCATATCGGGGCTGATGATCATCTTGTCCGCAGAAGTTGCCTTCGCCGTCCCAGACGTGCACAAAGCCGACCAGCGGCTCGGTCGGGACAGCATCCGCCTGCCAGTGCAAGGTCAGGTAGAGGCGCCCATTGACCAGGTGCGCTGGAATGACGTCATAGCCCAGCAGTGAGATCTGATCGCCCCACTGCGGCGGCGCGTCGAAGGGGCGGGTGGGTGCCGATGGCAGGTCGCCCTGCGCGTCGTAGGCGATGAACCACTCGTTGCCGCCCAGCAGACGCCACTCCTCCGGCACCTCGCTCAGGTCTATCGCCTCGTTGTAGTAAGGAATGAGCAGCAGAGCGTATGGCCAGTCGCCCGTCTTCACCTTGGCTAACTTATGATCGGCGTACCACTCCCCATGCCGGTGGCTGAAGTACAGTCCTTCGGGCGGCGCACCGCCGATGACGATCAGGCCGGCGTCCTCCGGCGTCGCGGCCTGAATCCACTGGCCCGCCTCCCAGAAGCCCCAGGCGTGATCCATACCTCGGTACATGCCCGAGGCAATGCCGCCTGCCGGTCGTGCTGCCCGCCACAGTAGCGTGGCCCACAGCACAAACAAACCCAGGGCCGCCAGCCGGTAGGGGAGGGCGGGCGTCTTGGCCCATCTTGCAATTCGCCTGCTGAGCCAGCTCAACGCTCGTCCGGCGAAGAGGCTCAAGGGCGGCAGGATGGCGAGGGTGTAGTAGTCTTGTCCTAGCACACCTTGCCCGGCGTAAAGAAAATAGGCCAGTGTGCTCAGCACCCAGGTGAAGAGGGCGTATTCGTAACGCGGCTTCTTGGGCAGCACGAAGCCCAGTCCCACCAGCGCCAGCGTCCCAGGGGGCAGCACGCGGTGAGAGAAGTTGGTCCACAGCGCGCGATAGAATCCAGGGTCGCGCAGCAGAGCGACGTTTCCTACCTTGGCCGATCTCCAGATGCCAAAAGAGAGGCCGGTCTGCTGGCCCAACCGGTAGGCATAGGCGTACCAGGCCACGACGATGCCTACGACGGCCAGGCCCAGCCCCCAGTTGCGAGGTTTTAAGATCGCGCGCCAGCCGTCGCGGATCAGCAGTAGCACGGCGATCGGCGCCATGACGTAGAGCGTGGGCAGCTTGGAAAGCCCACCCGCCGCAGCTGCCGCGCCCATCAGTGTGAACCAGGGCCAGCCGGCAGGAAGCGGGCCGGACGTTTGTCTCGGCTCGCTTTCGACCCAGCGGAGTCCCGCGTAGATCGCCAGGGTGACGAACATCTGGACGGTCATATCGCCCATGATGGCCTGACCGAAGAAGAGGCTGAAGGGCGAGAGGAAGCTGAAGACGAAGGTCGTGAGGAGACCGGCGCGCGCGTTCCAGATCCGCCGGGCAATCTGGTAGAGCAGATAGCCGGTGAGCGTGGTCATCACGATGCTCAGCAGCCTGGCCCAGGCCTCGTTGAAGCCCAGCAGACCGTAGAGCAGGGCGACCAGGTAGGCGTAGATGGAGAGTTCCGCCTCCACGTAGCCGGCGGTGTGACCGCGCCAGTCCACGCTGGGATGAAAAAGCCGATACCCTTCTTCCGCGTAGTTGCGGGCCATGGCCGCGGTCTCGGTCTGCCGCCAGCTGTGATAGTCCACAGGCGGCAGGGTCAGATTTGCACATCGCAGCAGCGCACCCAGCGCCAGCACCACGACGAGCCAGAAGGTGGGGTTGCTAAACAGGTTCTGCTTGGAGGTTGATTGCATGATCTGAAGGTCCTTTGGTTTGATCAACGGGCTATTCCTGGTGCTGTTGCGCTTGCAGGCGGACGTGGCCCAACGTGATGCCGTCGTCCAGTGGCGCGCCTGTCGCGTCGACGACGGGGATGTTGGCGACGTCAGGCAGCGTGTACATGCCCACGCGCAGCTCGTACGCGCCCGCCGGGAGCGTGTCCGGCAGCGTGAGGGGGAAGCGGCTGATGACCAGGTCGCCCGTCTGCCAGTTGGTCGTGGGATAGCCGTTGCCGTCGAACTGCGCCTGGGTCTCTCCGTTCTCGTCGCGTAGATGGACGTAGAACTGCGTCGTGGCCGGCGCGGGCGGTCTCTCCCGTAGCCACCAAACGAGCCAGACGGCGAGGGTCTCGCCAGCGATGGCGGTCTCCGGCAGATCGTAGGCGGTGAAGACCACCTGGTTGGCAAAGGGTACGTCGGTCGGGAGACGGCTCAGGTCTGCCAGCAGATCCTCGCGGTCGGCGCGCTGACGGCAGTAGCGCTGGTAGCGCCAGCCGTCGGGCAGGCGCAGAGTGGCGCTCGTCGTCTCTGGCATGGCGTCCAGGCGACGCAGGAGTGGCGCAAAGGGCGTCCCCTGTGGCGCGATAGGTCCGACAAGATAGGCGACGTGCTCTCCGGCGGGCGCGGGCAGCGCCAGCGCGCCGTCGGCAAAGCGGCGAGGGCGACCATGGAGCAGCGCATCGAAGACGGCGGGCGTCTCCTCGAAGTCGGGAGTCGTCCCGTCGCTCAGCACCACGACCGCGCCGGGGCAGTCGCTTGTGTCCACCATCTTGGCCGCCGCTCGCGTATACCGCAGCGGAATGCCGTAACCGCCTGTGGTGGGATGCGCTACCATCAGCGGAAAGAGGGCGGCGACGTGGGTGACCTGCCAGGCGCCCCAGACCATGAGCGGGAGGATCACGGCGGCATTAGCGAGACGCGGTCGGGTCATCTTGCTGAGACGAGAGCAGGCATAAGAGATCATCATCCCGATCAGCAGAAACTGCACCGGGTAGAGCAGCACGAAGTAGTGGGGCTGGGTGGGGGAGGAAGAGCGAATCTGTGACAGAATAGGGACGGCGAACCAGAGCAGGAGCACGCCCATCAGGCGGCGGTCCCTCGTTGGACCACGGATCAGCCGGATCACGGCGTAGATCAGTGCCAGGGCCAGGAGGCTGTACATGACGTCGTTGAGCCAGCCCATGTTGGGCAGGATAGCGAGATAGTCGTCGGCAAAGACGCCGGCCATGCTTTCCATGCCGGCGCTGCCTATCAAGCGGGAGGCGTAGCGCAGCGCGTCCCAGGAAAAGATCGTCTCTCCGCCTGCGTAGGTGAGCAGGCCCCGAGCGTTCGCCCAGCCGTGCAGCGCGTCGTGGATGCCGTAGGGCGCCATGAGCAGCCCAAAGAGGCCCAGGCCGACGAGCAGCGGTCGCCACGCAACCTTCTTAGGAAAGAGCATCAGGGTCAGCACCAGGAGGGGGCCGAAGATCAGGCCTTCCAGCTGTAGGCCGATGAGTCCGGCCAGCGCGGCGAAGGCGCCCACGATAGCCCATCGTTTGTCCTTGACGACGGTCGCGAGCAGCGAGGCGATGAACGCCAGTGTGAAGAGGGGAAGCGTCCGGCACCAGACCTTCCGCCCGTAGAGCACGGCCCATCCGCCTACAGCGAAGAGAAAGGCCGCGATGCGCCCCGGGGTCAGACCGAAGTAGGATTTGCTCAGCCGATAGGTCGCGGCGACGGCCAGCGTGTTGAGCCAGCCGGTGAAGAGCACGGCAGCAACGGGATCGGCCCAGAGGCGCAAGGGCAGCGCCATCAGGTAGAGCATCAGCGGGAGATTCTTCACGCCGGTGGAGGAGTCCACGCCCACCATGGGCCGGGCTCCCTCGTAGGCAATCTGCAGAGCGTGCCGAACGACGTTGGCCTCGTCGTATTTGAACTCTGTTAAGGTGGGCCATCCGGTCCGCAGGCCGAAGGCCAGCATGGTGATCAGGAGTATAACGATGTCCATGTGACGATTCTGACGTGATAGGTGCATGGCAGCTACTATAACCGATTCAGATTGTCTGTCAACGGCTGATAAGAGATGGGCAGGGTCTTATCATTCTCGCTTCGAGAGGATCGCCAGATCCCCGTTAGCAGCCAAAAACCACTGCACCTACGTGGCTTAAAGCCCTGAGTGATGGGGGGATTTTGAAGCGAGTCAGCTGGTAAAAACGCTCTCTGCACCGTAGAATCTGCATAGACGAAAGCAAGGTAAACGAAGCCGGGGTTGATGCGGATGGCAAACATGACTGGAAGTCGCCTATTGCATCTAGGCCACGCTGGAACCGCTTCGTTTGCCCATGAGAACGTTCTCTTGCTTTCTCGGTGGGGTTCTCTATAATTTAACTGTCAGTTTGGATCATCTTCTTCTCGATAGAGGGCGAGGCTTTTCCGTATGTCAGAATGTATCGTGAAGAACTCGAACGTCAACCTTAACACGTTCTGCATCCAATCTCTATCAACCATCCAGCTATTGATCTAAGGAGGCGCACAGGTGGCAATAGATATGAAAGACGTATTGGGCGTTATCATGGCCGGTGGAGCCGGCAGTCGGCTCTATCCCCTGACCAAACTGCGGGCGAAGCCGGCGGTACCGCTGGCGGGACACTACCGTCTGATCGATATTCCCATCAGCAACTGCATCAATTCTCGTTTAAACCATATCTACGTGCTGACGCAGTATAACTCGGTCTCCCTGCACCGGCACATCACCCGCACGTATCAATTCGACAGCTTCTCCGGCGGATGGGTGCGGATTCTGGCGGCCGAGCAGACGCCCTCCAGCACCTCCTGGTATCAGGGGACGGCGGATGCGCTGCGCAAGCAGCTCTTCCAGCTGCAGGTGCCGCAGGCCAAGCACATGGTCATTCTATCTGGTGACCATCTCTACCGCATGGATTACTCTGAGTTTGTGCGATTCCACATCGAACACGATGCCGATATCACGGTCGCCGTCAAGCCGGTCAGCGCTGCCGTCGCGCCACGCTTTGGAATTCTGAAGGCGGACAAGAACAGTCGTATTGAGAGTTTTGTCGAAAAGCCGCCTCAAGACGAGTTGGAAGGTTTGGAGAGTGTCGAGGGAGATCAGCCCTACATGGCGTCCATGGGTATCTACGTGTTCCGCAGCGAGACCTTGATCAAGATGCTGCGCACCGAGGAGGGTTCCGATTTCGGTCACCACATCATCCCGGCTGCCATTGAGGGAGGCGTGCCGGTTTATGCCTATCCCTTCGAGGGCTTTTGGCGCGATATTGGGACCATGCGCTCCTTCTATGAGGTGAACTTGAACCTAGCCTCGCCTGATCCGGCCTTCGATTTCTTTGACGCCAAGTGGCCGATTTACACCCGCGCACGTTATCTGCCGGGCAGCCGCATCATCGATTCGGATATGCGACAGGTCTTCGTGGCGCCGGGCACGGTCATCGAACAGGCGACGATTCGCCAGAGTGTCATTGGGCTGCGCAGCGTCGTCCGGCCGGGCGCGCACCTGCACCGCGTGATGATGATGGGTGCGGACTATTACGAGACCGATGACGATAAGGCCGAGAATGCCCAGATGGGCCTACCCGACATCGGTGTGGGACGAGGTAGCGTCATTGAGGGCGCCATTCTCGATAAGAACGTGCGCATCGGACGAAACGTGGTGATTCGAAATCACGAGGGTGAAGAAGATCAAGAGACGAAGAGCTATATGATTCGGGACGGCCTGGTGGTCATCCCGAAGAACATCACGATCCCGGATAACGCGATTATCTGAAGAGCAGGGCACGTTGCGGCGTTCACGGTGGGGACATGCTGTCTCCGCTGTGCATGGTTGGGGAGTTCGGGCTGTAAACCGTTGTCGGCGGTTCAGTTAAGGGAGAAATCTCCGAAGAGTTCCTGCACATCACTTTCTAGCATGTGGCGAATCAGGGCCGTTTCTCGCCGGTAGAGGCGTAGTAGCTGCCGGAGCAGGTCCACAGCGTCCTTCGCCGCCAGCAAAGGCTGTTTTTCGTACGTCTCGATCTGCAGCAGCTGCGCCCCGGTCAAGGCCAACGGCAAGGGGGATTCTGGGAGAAAATCCGACTCGAACTCCGACTCGCTGAACAGGGAGAGCAATTTTAGATAGTATTGGATCCAGGGACGCAACTCTTCTCCCAGTCGAAGCAGCGATTTGATGTGAGGCATCTCAAAAGGCGTGATCTTGACGTCGGCACTGAGATACATGTGCTCGTGGCGATATTTTATAATGAGAAATCGTTCACGGCCCACGGTCACGATGTTCATCCGATCCTCTTTCAGTTTTTGCACCTGGACGATCTTCGCCGTGCACCCCATATCGTAGTGTATCGCCAGCGGTCCGAGCGCCTCGGTACCCGGACGGATCAGCACGACGCCAAAGGGCCGGCTTTGATCTATGCAGTCGCGGATCATTTGCCGGTAACGGGGCTCGAAGATATGCAGCGGCAGCAGCATACCCGGAAAGAGCACGGTATTCAGCGGAAACAGCGGCAAGTCTTCAATCGTCTTCATAGTCTCTCTCATTATACGCAGATTCTCCAGCGTTCAAACTTCAGGAAGCTAAAGACACGCCTCCAACGCTCATAGCCCGCGGCCTCGGGAGTGTTCTATACAAACCTTACCGCGTGAGCCGCCCTCGTCCCGGGGACTCAGAGTATTAAAATACTGGACTCGATTGGCCGTGAAGCGCGATTGCGTTATACTTGGCCTGTCATTATCGGATGTGACTATCTTGACAATGTTAACTTCAAATCCCGGCGAATGAATTCGCGGCTACAGTTGCGAAATCCGCCTACGCGGATTACCTTTCAGTCGCCGAAGGTCGTAGATCCAGGACGCATCCGTCCGGAGCGACTTTGC
>DAOTUH010000025.1:0-3350 GCA_034437255.1 Anaerolineae bacterium | reverse complement strand
TGAAGAGCGAACAGCCTTTACATACTCAATATCACTACGAAAACCAATTGACTTCCGTAGTTCTATCTCTGCCTCAATTTCTAGCAATGGAGGATAGACAATTTGAGGTGTGGGTGAAGGCTGCGGCGTCGGTCGAAAGGAGCATTTCTTAGTGTCATTGGCAAGTAAACTCGATACGGCATACGAATCCTGAGTACCGCAACGCCTACTTGATTATCACTTTCTGTCGTGCCGTTCAGAGATTTGTAAACACCTATCTCGTACAAGCCGGTTTTCGGTACGCTAAACTGCACAATTTCGTAGTTGTTGTCCCAACTCGCCGAGTATCCTGACTGCAGGAGATCATCATCCGGGTCCCAAACGCACAGATTGAAATTGCTGGTCAAAGCGTCATCATCGAGTGCAGGATAGGATGGTGGCGGGTCGGCTTCTGACCACCAGGCAATTGCCACACGAATCAAGTCACCTTGCTCGGCGGAGAAGTGCTGGTAGAGCCAGTCACCGGGCGCGGGATAGGTACTCGTCGTGTTGACGGCCCACCAGCAAGACGATCCCCAACAGGTGGTGCCGTCATTCCTGTAGTGGTGGGCAATGGTATACGCCCGGGTTGCGTCAATAGAGCCGGCTCCGTCCTCGTCGCTCAAACGACTATCCCCTTCGACGTTATGCATCGCTGAAGCCATCAGGATGGCCTTGACCGCTGTCGGCCAATTCTTGAGCTCGACATTGTCGTGCATCAACAGGGCAACCAGTCCTGACACCTGTGGTGCGGCGTAGCTGGTGCCTGACCGGGTTTGGGGCACATCGTTCATAGCGAGGACCCTGATCTCTTGACCAGGAGCAGCGACCTCCGGCTTCTCCCGGTCGCCGTGAGGACTGCCTGGATCAAGATAGGCCGATCCCCTACCCCCACCTGTATTATACATTGTGTCATCGTTCCAATTCGTAGTATCGCGATCATTAATTCCGCCCACGGTAATCACATTCCAGCCTTTAGCTGGTGAAATAATGTACTCATCGCGTCGGTTACCGGCTGCAACAATGATGCTGCTCCCTCGCTCTCGCGCCGTGTAATCAAACGCCCTGTCCAACCAGCCGAGGTCAGGAATGTTGTCATACCAACCTGCGCTATAGTTGACCACGTCAGCGTCCTGATCAAGTGCCCAAGTCAAGGCCCAGTGTACATTGGGCATCGTGCCATCCTGACCGGCGCTGAGGATAGTTGCGCCAGGCGCCATTCCCCGGTAGAGATCGTGAAAACTGCGGCTGCACTAGCAACGCGTGTGGGGTGATCTTGCTCTCCGTTGGGAGCCAGCAGCCTAACCGGCGCCTGATGCAAGAAACTGTTGTCCTGATCCACATTCCCATGTTCCAGGATGGCAATGGTGATAGGGATGGTAGGTTCGGGGAGGCCCTCGATCCCCAACGCCGACCAGACTGATACGACACGGTTGGTGTGTACGGCGGTATCCAGTGCAGGCTCTTCCTCACCCTCGACCAGATAGATGGTTTGCACATCGTCCCGTCTGACCAGCGCTAGGATGGCCTCTTTGGACAGCGTGGTGGTGACTGACGGGAGCAAGTAGTGCGTCTTGGCGGCTATGCCCCGGCTTTCGAGGTAGGTCACCAGGGGTTGAACTCTGGCGGTGATGTCCTCTTGACGTATTTGCTCATACTCGGTCCGGATCCGCCGGACGAGGGCTGGATTACCCACATCGAAGAGGCTCGTGCGGCGTGCCAAGGCGTCCCGAACCTGAGGATAGCGACGGGCTAAGAGGGCGTAAACTTCTTCGCGACTGCGCCCGCGTTCGCCGCCAACCCAGATCGCCACCGGCAGTTCTTCTTTGTCATCGGCGGTCTGGAGTCGCTCGTACAGTAATGGGTGCAACTTGCCGTAGTTGAGACGGCGGGCCCGGGCTTCTGCCCGTTCTATGGCTTCTACATCATCCACCACACTGCCATCTTCCAGATCTACCAGCAGGTGAAAGTCACGACGGGCGGTTCGGTCAAAGATGGTGAAGGCCATAAACTGTCGCCCCAACAGGGGATACTCGCATCGGTTTTCGTGGGCGACGAGCAAGTCGTTGAGGGAGACACCATCGCGCTTAGCGACGTACTCCAACGCGACGCGAGTGTAGGTCTCGATCACTGGCAGGGGCAGCGGTGAATCGAACGGACTCGCGGAGGAGATCGGAGGTGGAGGCAGCGGCGAGGTGAACGGTCCACTAGCCCGTGGTGGGGACATCACCAGGGCGGCCAACACTCCCAGGTCGTGGCCGGCCAGCGCCAGCAGCGCGAACAGCGAAACACCGAGCAGAGCGATCTTGAACGAACGCTTTGTGAACATAGGGCATTCCTTTCTTTTGTCCAAACTGAACGCCAACTAAAACGGCGGCGTCGGGGTGACTACCTGGCTCTGCAATACCAGTTCGGTCTCTCGGGGCACAGTGTCATCCTTGTGTACCCTGATTAAGTAATATGGTGAAGTTTCTGAGCTTTGAACTTCCCAATGCGGACTTGGCTCCCAGAATTGGACGTAGACCACAATCTTGCCACCTTGCCTGATGACGCGATCGATAATCACGTCATAGCCCGAAGTGGCTTGGACACGACGGAAGACTGCGATAGCGAAGTGCTGTTGGAAGTCCAGTTCCGCCAATTGACTCAGCGCCGCCTGACTGACCAAGCCTTCTAACTGATCTAGCTCCTCTCGGCTGGTGATAAGCACCACACGCGGCTCCTGGATCGAATAGTCACCGTGGTGGTTACCTTGCTCGATCGTTTCAAAAGGCAACTCGACCTCTTTGGGACCACAAGAGGTCGTTCCTGTTAGAGCGACTGCTATGGTTAACCAAAGAAAATATCGGTATATCTTTAGTCTCTTCATCATTTTCTCCTTTCCGAGATACCCGAAAAGCCGCCCAACGGCGCGAGTTCACCTGCCGACCGGCTTAGCCAAGCCTAGATTTTGTCGAAAAGCACCCTGGCTAGAGACGAGCCCTTGCCCACCAGACACGGTAGGGCGGTCAGGTGCAATGAGTAGTTCGTCGGCTTCGCGGGTGCGTGTCGAGTGAAACTTGCCCCCTAGCGGTCGCGCGGGTGGCCAAGCCAATCGTCAAAGCGTGACCAGCAAGCCGATGACGCTCAGGGTGAACTCGCGCCGTTCGTCGGCGAGCCTCCCCCGACGCAGGAGGGGGAGAGCGAAGCCGACGAACGATCTGGGCGTAACCCGCGCGGCGTCGACGGCGCATCCACTGACGCTAGAAATCCTGCTCCAAGGCGCGTACAGCCGCCGCTGCCTGCGGCGCTAGCCGCGTCGGGTTGACGCCGTAGTTAGCGCCGCCCTCCGC
>DAOTUH010000024.1:0-5342 GCA_034437255.1 Anaerolineae bacterium | reverse complement strand
GCCCGCGAAGAGCGCGAATAGCGCCGGCGCTTCCTGCGGATCGAAGGCCTCGGCGCCCCAGAGCAGCCCTGCCAGGATGAAGTTGATGACCGCCGTCCAGATCAGCGTCTGCACCCACCAGAGATTGGTCGCCCACCAGGCGGCGAAGCCGGCGCTCATCAGATTGCCCAGCCCGCGCCGCCAGCCCTCTTCTTGTCGCAACTCGAACGCGCTATTGCCCGGCATGGTTTCCTCCTTCCACGATGTCGGTGAAGACGTCCTCGAGCTCGTAAGCCTTGCGCCGAAACTCCCGTACGACCAAAGCATCATCAGTTAGAAGCAGCCGCAAGAGCCGCTGCTCGGCGGCTTTCTCATCGGAGACGGTGACAGACCACTCGCTCCCCTCCTCCAACGGCTGGCGGCGAATCTCGGTGATCCAGGACTGATCCGCGACGCGCGCGTAGGCCGCTTCGACGTCACCTCGCAGCCGGACGACGTAGACCACGCCGTCGCCACCCGCCAGCAGCGCCTCGATGGGGCCGTGGGCGACCAATTCGCCGTGGTTGAGGATCGCCACCGTATCGCTCACCTTCTGCACGTCGTCCAGGATGTGAGTCGAGTAGAAAATGGTCGTGTATTTGCGCAGCCGCTCCATCACCTGCAGCACGTCGCGCCGTCCCAAGGGATCCAGCGACGCCGCCGGCTCGTCTAAGATCAACAGGTCGGGATAGTTGACCTGGGCCTGCGCAATGCCCACCCGCTGCCGCTCACCGCCCGATAGCCCTTTGATGGGCCGGTCGGCCTTGCCGGTGAGTCCCACGAGCGCCAGAGTCTCCTCCACCCGCGCGTCGATGGCGGCCTCCGGGCCCTTGAAGAAGAACTTCGCCGTGAAGGTGACCATCTCCCGCGCCGTCATGTGCTCGTAGAAGCGCGGGTCCTGCGGCAGGTAGCCGACGCGCGCGCGGATCTCCACGCTCTCATCGACGATGTCCTTGCCGAAGATCGTGCCGCCGCCAGCCGTGGGCTTGAGCAGGCCCAGGAGCAGCTTCATCGTCGTCGTCTTGCCGGCGCCGTTGGGCCCCAGAAAGCCGAAGATCGAGTTCTCGCGCACCGACAGATCCAGCGCCTTGAGCGCCTGGACGTCATCGTAGCGCTTGCTCAAACCGTGCGTCTCAATCACACTTCTTTCGGGCATATTCCCTCCTTCAGTCATGAGTCAGGATTCATAAAGTCAGAAGTCCTCGACTGAGAAACAGACCGGCGACGGGTGACCGAACACCGGATTGACGAACCTGTCCCCCGTCCTCGGTCCTCGGTCTACGGTCAATAGGTCACGTACCACGTTTCATGTTATAATGATACAAAATAGGCGTCAGAATGCACCTGATCAGAAATTGAAACGGAGCCTGGGATGTCAAAATCCACCACTCAAGAAATCGCCCTTGAGCAAATCATGTACAAATTGATCAGCGCTTATCGCCCACAGCGGGTCATCCTCTTCGGCTCGTGGGCTTATGGGCAACCCGATGAACACAGCGATATAGATCTGCTCATCGTCAAGGAAACCGACGCATCGCCGTTGGAGCGTCGCGTACAGGTGCGCCGTCTGGTGGCGGATGCCAAAAGACGTATCCCATTCTCACCCCTGGTATTGACACCTACTGAACTAGAACATCAACTACATGTTGGCAACCCATTTTACCGTGAAATCCTAGCACGTGGAAAGGAGCTCTACTCCAGTGGCTGATGCCAGTGTACCCGAAGCATGGTTCACGCAAGGCGATATGGACCTTCAAGCCGCCGAACTACTGCTTAGCCAGGATGGTCCACCTACTGTCGTAGCCTTCCATATTCAACAGACGATTGAGAAATATCTCAAGGGCTATCTACTCTCCGTTGGGGATCCCCTGCGTCGCATTCATGACTTGGAAGTGCTGCTACGCGAAGCTATCGCTCACGACGTGAGTTTTACCCCTTTCCTATCAGATTGCCAACGCATCACAGAATACGGGCAAACGAAGCAGTTCCAGGATGGCGCAAACGCCATAGGCGGCTTTCAATCATGGTTCCCTCCCGCATCAACCTCAGCTTCGTTTGCCTTGCTTTCGTCTACGCAACTTTTACGGTAAGGAAGGCGTTTCTACCAGCGGACTCGCTTCGAAATCCCGAATACTACATCGAAGCTCGATATCCGGTCGGCGTCACCACGCTGTTTCAGCCAGCTATCCTCGAAACTGACCTTCGCATTGCTCAAGACCTCACTGCGCTCATACGGGACAAAACAAACATTCCCAGAATCGAAACCTGATCACGCAACACGCAACACGCATCACGCATCACGCATCACGTCTCGCTCTTCTTCCCACCACGTCTGCAGCGCGATGAAGGGCGCCGCCGGCTGGGCCTCGCCGCGCCGGCCCGTGTTCCACGTCATGACCAACGCCCGTTTGGCGCGGGTGATGCCGACGTAGAGCAGGCGCAGCCGCTCGGCGGCGTAGTCCCAGCGCGCCTCCTGCGTCGGCTGGCCCTCGGCGTAGGGGAAGAGCTCGGGGTTCTCATGGAGCGCGCGCAGCTGGGCCAGCATCTCCGCCTGCAGGTTGAGGCTGTCGCGCACAAACCACTTCTCCGAGATGTACGGGTCGCCGGGCAGCGCCGAGGGGAAGTTGTAGTCATTAACGGAGATCAAGTAGACCTTGTCCCACTCCAGCCCCTTGGCCTTGTGGACGGTAGAGATGACGACCTGGCCCTTGTAAGCCTCCGGGTCGAAGCCCGTGTCGTCCTCGCTGAGGCCCAGAAACTTGCGCTCATTGCGCGCCACGACGGCCAGTTCCTGCGTCAATTCGGGCAGGCGAGCTTCCGGGTGGAGCGCGGCGTAGTGCCGCAGCACGCTGGCGAGTTTATGCGCCACGGCCAGATCGGCGGGCGCCTCGAAGAGATCTTGCGCCAGCGTGAGGATCAGCTGGTCGATGGGCAGCGACGTGGCGGCCTGCCAGCGGCGCACCAGCCGGCGGAACTCGACCAGCTGCGCGTGCAGCGCGGGCACGTCGATCTCCCAGCCGCTCTCCTCGAGCCAGTCGCGGTCAGCGCGGGGCCAGAGAAAGTCCTCCACACGGCGCAGTTTACGCAGCCGCTTGGCTACCCACTGCAGCTGCTTGCTGCGTTCTTCGTCTTCGCGGTCATCGCGCCGCCAGACGCGGTAGACCGTGGCGAGTTTCTTCGCCGACGTGGGATCAGCGAGATAGTTGACGACGTTGCCCAGCGCGCCCGCCGTCTCCCGCGTGGCGCGCGTGCTGCGCAGCAGTTCCAGATAAGGGAGGTCACGCTGCTTGAGGATATTGGCAAGCTCGAAGCCGCGCTGGTTACGCGGCACCAGCACAGCCACGGTTGCGTCGGGATGCGCCGGCAGCCACGCCTCCAGCGAATCGGCGACGGCCTTGAGTTCGGCCTGCGGCGAGAACCGGCGCCCGATGATCTGCAGGTTCTCCGGGTGATCCGGCGGATTAGGCTGGGGGTCGCCGGGGGGGGTCGGCCGGATATAGGGCGACGCCAACGCGTCGCGCACCTCCGGGACCGGATGCGACTCCCGCGTCCAGTCGATGAGGTAATTCGCCACATCCATGATGCTCTGCATGGAGCGCCCGGAGTTGGGGAGATCCAGCGCCACGACGTCGGGCTGGCGGCGAAAATCGCGCAGATGCTTGGGGCTGGCTGTGGTAAAGGTCTCATAGATGGCCTGGTTGGGGTCACCGACGCGGACCCAATTGCCATCCTCGCCTGACAGAAGGCGCAGAATCCGCTCCTGCAGGCGGCTGCTGTCCTGGGCCTCGTCCTCCAGGATGGTGGGCCAGCGGTAGCGCAGCCGCGCCAGGAACTCCGCGTCGAGTCCCAGTGCCTGCAGCGCCAGCCGGATCAGATCGTCGAAGTCCACGGCGCCACGGTAGGCCAGGTCGCGTTGATAGTCGGCGTAGATGGCGTGCCCCATCTCCAGCAACGGCAGCGGCTCCGGGAACTGATCTAAGAAGTAGCGCAGTTCCGGCGGCGTCAGCTGCAGATCCTTGGCCAGCTTGATGAAGCTGAGGGCGACGTTGCTGACGAGATTGGGCAGTTGATCGCGCCGCACCCAGTCGGCCTTGCGCTCGTCCAGCTCCGGCGCGAGGTAGCCGTCGAGGGCGTGGGGATGATCGCGCATCCAGGCCTCGGCAGCGTCCCGCAGCATCTCGTTGGCCGCCCGCTCGTCGACGATGTCGAAGTCGTCGGAGAGGCCCGCCAGCGCCGGACGCTCCCGCACGATGTCGTGGCAGAGCCCGTGCAGCGTGCGGACGCGATAGCCGACGCCGGGCAGCAATCCGCGCTCCCGCACAAAGCGCCCCACCCGCGCGGCGAAGTTGTCCACGGCGGAGTTGACCAGCGTGACGACCAGCACCTCCTGCGTGTCAGCCATGGCGCCGCGCGCGACGAGCTCCGCCGCCAGCAGCGAGAGCGTCCACGTCTTGCCGCTGCCCGGCACCGCCGAAACGCCCATCTTGCCGTCGCGGTAGGCCAGGACGGTGGATTGTTTGGGACGTGGACTAAATGTGAGGGTCATGGATATTCAATTCCATTGCGTGATACGTGTTGCGTGTTGCGTGCTTGTCTTGAGCGCAGTCGAAGGATTGCGTGAACCATGACTTCTGACTCGTGACTCATGAGTTAAGCTAACGTCAAGGTGGTGGAGATGGTGCCGGCGCGGGGGTGGCGGGCGGTGAGTTTGATTTCGCCGCCGGCCGGAGCGCGGACGGTCCATTCCACTTTGAGCCGGTCGTTGATCGCGTCCTCGTCTCTGGGGAAGGCCCGGACGTAGGCGCGGCCCTCCAGCTGACCGCGTTCCTCGCGCGGCTTGCCGGTCTCCAGCGACGCGCCCTCCGGCAGTTCGATCTCGCAGATGATGCCGCGCACGACCTTTTTCTCCAGCGCCTTCTTGGTCACGTAGGTGGGCAGCCAGCCCGTGTTCTGGACCACCAGGCGGACGCGATAGGCGCCCTCGCCCAGCGGCTTGGCCGTGGCTTCGTAGAGCTCCAGGCTCGGCGAGATGAGCAGGTGCCAGATCAGCCATTTGGGGAAGCGCGCGACCTCCTTTTCCAGAAAAGGGGGCGGCGGATTGCGGAAGGCGTAGATCTTGTCCCAGCCGCCCAACTCCACCTCGCCCAACTGCGGATGCTCGAAAGGATACCAACCCACATAGCCCTTACCGTCCAGCGCCTCGTCGCTCCATTTGAGCAGCGCCAGATCGTCCTCCAACGGATGTTCGCGGTACCAATCGATGAAATGATAATCCTCAATGCCGGCCTGCCGCCGGGGACTCCAGATCTCCACGGTCCAGCCGT
>DAOTUH010000023.1:0-2508 GCA_034437255.1 Anaerolineae bacterium | reverse complement strand
CGCTCCATCCCCAGATCCTGTCGGAAGGCGGCATGGCGATCACGCCCAAGATGCTGCAGACACTGATGGTCTCGCTAACGGCCTTCACACTGCTCTACGTGACGCTGCTCCGGCAGCGGATCTTCCTGGTGCAGGCGCAGGATCAGCTGGAAGCTTTGAGGATGGAGCGCGCACATCGTGAGGAGAGATTCTGATGCATATCTACCTGATTATGGCGTACGGTGTCTTTGTCACGTTCCCCCTGGCCTTGGCACTTTCCTTTGCCATACAGCGCCGATGGGTAGAGCAGAAGATCAAAGAGATTAAGGAAAGAGAGGTCGGGATGGGTCCCTACATGGATTAGAAATCCCAGACTTATGAACTTGGGTGAAAGTGCGTCGCACCTCAGAAAACTAAACAGATACGATATTTTTAATTTTATGATCTATAATTTGACCTTTCGGCGATATTATATTAAAATAATCAAGTTGATAGTTACAATATTTTAATATCGCTAAAGGAGATGTCTATGGAATCCGAAACGCAAATTGAACCGACCAACTGGAAAACGCCCTTCTTCACCATCTGGAGTGGACAGGCGCTCTCCCTGCTGGGCAGCAAGATCGTGCAATTTGCGCTGGTCTGGTGGCTGACCGAGACAACAGGCTCCGCCACAGTACTCGCCACCTCCACCATGGTAGCGCTGATCCCAGAGATCGTGTTGGGGCCCTTCGCCGGTGCCTACGTGGACCGCTGGAACCGCCGCACGGTGATGATCGTGGCCGACGGGCTGATTGCGCTGGCCTCGCTATGGCTGGCTTCGATGTTCTGGCTCGACGCCATCCAAATCTGGCACGTCTACGTGATGATGGCGATGCGGGCTATCGGCGGCAGTTTCCACTGGCCCGCCATGCAGGCCTCGACGTCGCTTATGGTGCCCAAAGAGCAGTTGACGCGCGTCGCCGGCGTCAACCAGACGCTCTACGGCATCCTCAACATCGTCGGACCACCGCTGGGCGCGCTGCTGCTGGAATTGCTACCCTTCCACGGTACGATGATGGTCGACGTAGGCACGGCGACGCTGGCGATCCTGCCACTCTTCTTCGTCCAGATCCCGCAACCCAAACGCGCGCCCGACGCCAACGTGCGCTCAATCTGGAGCGACATGCGCGACGGCTTGCAATATCTCCTCGACTGGAAAGGGGCCATCACGCTGATTGGCATGGCTCTACTCTTCAAACTCGCCCTGACACCGGCCTTCTCCCTGACCGCGCTGTTGGTTAGCGAACATTTTGAGGGCGGCGCAGCGCAGTACAGTCTCCTGGAGTCGGTTGCTGGCATCGGCATCGTCGCGGGCGGCCTGATCTTGAGCGCGTGGGGCGGCTTCGAGCGCAAAATTCTCACCAACCTAATGGGCCTTATCGGTATCGGCATCAGCATGGCTGTGGTTGGCTTTACACCGGCCAGCATGTTCTGGCTGGCGGTAAGTGCCTTCTTCTTCGTGGGCTTCCTGATTCCCATGGTCGATGGCCCTATCATGGCGATCATGCAGAGCGCGGTCAAACCAGAGATTCAGGGGCGCGTCTTCACGCTGATCGGCAGCCTGCTTTCGCTCTCATCGCCCATCGGACTGGCGCTGGCCGGCCCCCTGAGCGATTGGTTTGGCCTACAAATCTGGTTCGTGACGGCCGGTGTGCTCACGAGCGCCGTCGGCGTGGCCGGGCTCCTGATCCCTGCCGTTATGCAGATCGAAGAGAATGCCAACAGCAGTCAGGCCGGGGCGGAGAGCCAGACACAGGCTGAGATTAAAGAGAAACTGGCACCCGTAACGTAAATCTGGGGTTCCGCCAGGTGACCCAAAACGATTTCCGATTTTCACCACGGATTTCCACTGATTTTCCCATTTTCTGTGAGAATCCGTGGTTAAGTTTTCGGTCTGATCCTGCAAAATTCAAGAGAGCCAGCGTCTGGAGAGGCGACTCCTGCCACTAATATGATCCAGGGAAACTTCCCCAAATCACAAAAAAGGCTAAAATAGGGACAGGAACGCAAAGTCAAACTCTGCCTGGCTCGAGCTAAGTAGGCCAGAAAAAGTATGTTAACCAATGCTCGGAGCCCCCGTCTCGAGGCAGTCTTCCTAAGACCAAGACGTTCACGGTTAGCCATCCCCAAGACGGGGACTAGGAGCAAAAGGTGAATAAGGCCAACGTAAAGAAACTTTTACGGACGTACTTAGCACAAAACCATCCGGGCCTTCGTGAATTTCTCCATGGTGAATCTTTCCAGGAGCATCAACCATGACTTCAGCCAGAGAGCAACCAGACCAGGCGGTATTCGATCTCACAGGCAGAACCATCGGCAGTTATCGCATTGTGGAGAAGCTTGGGCACGGCGGCATGGCCCAGGTCTACAAAGCCTACGACGTGGAACGGGAACGGTACGTCGCTTTCAAAATCCTTCATCCGCATCTTACCACAGACGATAGCTTCGCCATCCGCTTCGAGCGCGAGGCGCGCGCCATCTCCGCGT
>DAOTUH010000022.1:0-17616 GCA_034437255.1 Anaerolineae bacterium | reverse complement strand
TCTTCGCCTGCGCGGTAGGTCTCACCAAAATAGCCGCCTTCAGGATGCGGCTCGAGATTCAGCAAAGAGATGATCTGGTCTGCGGTCAACATCGTATCCCTCCGTGATGTCTTAACCCCCTGAATGACTCATGATCACATGCGTCTGTGCTGTAGTCGCGGATCTGGTAATCCGCTCAAAGCGAGCAAAGTGGTGCTAATTCACTTAGCAGTCTCAAACAACCAAACGATCGTAGAGCATGCCCAGGTGTAGATAGGGGCAAACGGTTTCCTGACAGATGATGGTCTGTGCAGCGGCGGCCAGTCCCAGTCGCACGGCTTCCGAAGGGAGCAGATCCTCCAACAGCCCGTACGCGACGGCCGCGGTGAGCGCATCCCCGGTGCCAATGGGATCGACGACGTCGGCTTCAAAGGGCGGGAGACGCCCGCTCTCCTCGGCGGTGGCATAGGACAACCCATTGGCCCCCTGGGTGATAATGGCCAGCCGAACCCCCATCTGCTGGGCCAGGGTGCGGACGCCTCGCAGAATAGCGTCGGCATCCGCGAGGGGCTCGCCGATCAGGGCCTCCGCCTCCTTGAGCCCAGGCGTCAGCGCTTCGATATGGCTGAGGAAGGGGCGGAGTTTGGGCGCCAGCACCGCCGTGGTAGGATCCACGCAAACCGGTATTTCGTATTGCCGCGCCAATCGGAAGATCATCTCCAGCGTCGGTAAGGACGGATTCGCATCGAGGCAGACCATATCGGCGTTCTGAAACAAGTCCTGGTGTCTTTCTAGATGCTCAGGGGGAATCTTTTGAACGATGCGCATGTCGTCGAAGGCCATCCAGAGACGTCCCCAACGATGGATGCCGACGTAGGCCGGCGTTCTACAGTCGGTCCAGAGCAAGGTTGCATCCGTCTCGACCCCAACGCTGTGCAGGTGAGCGATGAGATTATGACCCGTTTCATCATCACCCAGAGCCGTGATAAACTGCACGCTGGCGCCCAGGCGCGTCAGATTCTCTGCGATGTTCCGGGCAACGCCGCCCCAACTCGATCGGATGTCGGTGGGATTAGATTGTTCTGTCTTGATCTCTTCGATATCAGCCTGGACTTTCACGTCCAGCGCAGCGGCTCCGATCACCACCACCTGATGCTCTCCGTTGTTCATAGTTTGTCCTCATTTCCCATAATCAGCTTTCCCTGCACTTTTCCGGTGATGAACTTGAAGGGTTTTCTCTTCCCTGTTTCTTTCTGGACAGTGTCTTCTACTGGCTCGGTTTCGACGTAAACTAAGTTCTTGGCGTTGGAACCAGGCGGCGGTTTGCCGGCGGCTTGACGCGCCGTCTGAACCCTGACCGCAAAATAGTACATATCCGACGTGGGCAGCTCGTTCTTTCGTTGCTCCGCGTTCTCCTGTCGAGGCACAAGCCGCGAGGGCGTTCCGTTCGACGGTAGGAGCCTGCGCCAATCCACAGCTGTGGCGCCATCCAACTCTACGCGGTCGTCCTCTAGCTGTCGGTAAACGGGCAGAATCATGGTATCGGAATGTTGCCAGGCCTCAACCCGTAGCGCCATCAAGTCCGCGATCCAGCGCTGCAACCGCTCACAGTGAGCCAGCTGCGGGTGTCCACCGCTGAAGCGCCACGCGCGCTGCGCCTCAGCCAGTAGATTCGCGGCGGCGTTGAGTGCCCGCATGGCGCGCTTCGGCTCGTCATCCAGATACCAGAGGATGCCGCCGAAGTAGCGGGCGACGGCTTCCTGATAGCGGGCGTGAGCCGGGACTTGCAGCGCCAACCACTTGGCGCTCATGTGTGAGGCAGATAAGGCCTCCGTGCGTTCCCCCAGCCGCTGGTAGAGATCCGCCTGATAGAGTCGCGCCAGCGCCGCCACGTGCCGGTCGCGCACGCCCCAGGCGTCATGATAGAGCAATTCGGCCTGCGCCAGCAGGGTGCGATAGGGCAATTCGCGGTAACGAGCGAAAATGTCCTGGGCTTCGGCGTAGACCGCCGGGAGATCTGCTGGCAGGGCGACGAGATAGAGAGGACGCACCTCCTCCGGGATGAAAATCTCTGGAGGTCTTTCCGACATCTCCACTAGGCTTCTTCCTCCTCAACAACATCCTTGGGTGCGTCTTCAATACTCTCTATGTCCTCTTCTAGACTCTGAATCAAAGCGTAGAGATCTTTGGCCTGGTGAAACACTGTGCTGCGCACAATGGGGTCTTTAATATTCACCATGGCTTGTACGGCTTCCAAAAACTTGCTCGTTCTCAACGTGCGGACTGCCGTCTCTTCGGTCTCTGAATCCTCGACGTAGGGTATCATCTCTTTGATCAGGTTCGTCCGTGCGCGTAAGCGGGCCAGCCGGACTTCCTCGGTACCCAAGGCCTTGGCTTGTGCCTTGAGCTCGTTTTCGAAGAGATCCCAGTCGGAGCGCCACAGCTCTAACCATTGCTCGGAGATGTGCTCCTTATCGGGACGCAGAGATTTGATCTCAACCCGTTCGACCCAGACGCCCAACGATTTGCCTATTCTCTTGATCTCTTCCTCCACGTCCTGTTGCAGTCGGGCGATCATGGGCTCGCCGGCCAACGTGGGGGAGATCAGATCGTCGAGTCGGTATTGCTCAATCCAATCTCGAATCGTGCCGTCCAAAATGGCTTTGGACATCCTCCCTGTCCAGTGCGTGAATTTGACACCCTTTTCCGATTTTAGCACCACCTTCCCGGTGGTGAGTTCAAGCGCCGTCCGCGCGCTCACTTCTGTAAAAGGCAGCGCATGATGTCCAGGTTCTTGTCCATTGTCAAGATTGAAACGGATCTCGGCCTCACAGTAGACCGGAATCCCATCGCGGGTGTGGGTCTCTGTCTTGACCTCGCGGCGTTGGGGACGAAGATCCACCACATCCCAGACTTTTTCAAAGGCGTAGAGTCTGTGAAAACCGGGGGGCAGAACACGGCTGATCCGGCCTCGACGACTCATGACGGCGGCGCTTTCATGTCCCACGCTGGCAAAAGCCGGACCGCCGACTTTGCGCAACACGTCAGGGGTGGAGGGCAGAACCTGACCCTTTCGAATAACGATGGTCGGCCCTTTAGGGGGATTGGCTGGCACACCGTAAAACAATCGCAACACAAAGCCTGCGGCATCTTCGGTGGAGAGGTTGTAGAGAGCCTGTGCTATTTGAACCATAAGCCCCCAGGCCACCCACCACGCTCCTGCCACCCCCACGATAAAGAAAACCAAAGGATCAGAGACTCGATTCGGATAGATTGGCCTTTCGGCTACTGTGAACCAAAGCACAAGATTATAAAGCGCGGCGCTACTCCCGATGATCACGAGAATTTTTCTCAGGTAAGAGGGGCCAGCAACCCCCTGGCGCCCGAGGGTTAGAAGATGTTTTACGTGCTGTTTCAGCAACTTCATGATTCTCCTGACTCATCCTGAAGGATCCGGCGCTCTTCTTCCTTGACGTCTCCAACCCTTTGTTCAGGCAGCAGCCTCTCCATCTCTGGGTTGCGCGCGATATTCTCCAACATCTCCAACAGACGGGCTGCCAGGAGCACTCTCTTATTCTCCGCGCTGGTTTCACCCAACTCGTGGGCCAGTTCGATCAGCTCATTCAAAATGCGAACACGGACCCGTTCTGATTCCTTCAAGTAGACGGCCGAAGCTTTGCCTTCCTGTACCTCAAGTTTCTCCGCCCATCCGGCTTTCCAGGTATCGACTCGTTGTTTGACGACTCTCTCGTTTTTGGGGATAAGCGCGGCACCGACGCCGCCACGGAGAATGGCAATGCCGACCTCGTCCATCTTTTCGCGGACATAAGATCGCAATTCCTTGGTGATATCCTTGCGTGGCAGTGTTGTGAGCGGGAAAGCCTTTTTGGTCGCGTAAAGCTCGTCAAGGGTGTAACGAGCCACCAACTGCTCTAATTTGGGTGTTGCGGTGTTTAACGGCAGCTCTTTCCAAGAGACGGCATCGTTTTCGTCCAGAAATGATTTTCCAGCCGGATTTACTTCTTGCGCCGCGTGTAATGCCAGGAAAGCCCCGCGCTCACGGTAGGGCCAGGACTTCCCTATCCTGAATTGCTTGTTGCCTGCATCAATCTTGAACATTGAAGAGCAGGGCACGCTGATAAGGATCCCGTCGCGCGTCATGGCTTCGATCCGGGTCACGCGGAACTGTTTCTGTAAGTCCATGACCTCATAAGGGATATCTGCCGCTTTCACACTGATGAACTCACCGCCAGGTCCAACGAAACGTTTGAACCCAGCACTGCTGCGCACAGCCACGATGTTTGCTAACTCAGAAATTACCATACCGGGTCCGGTTCCCAGAAACGTATGGCCCTTGATACGATTTTTAAGATTGCCATTCACAACCACATGGGTGGGCTTTGGCAGTATGGTGAAGAAGCCGATAAGGTATTGAGCTGCCAGTCGACGATCCTCTGGGCTCCATGACATCTGCTCATCTGTGTCCTCAACGGGCTCCTTTCCTAGTGGGAAGAGCTCCACCGACCAGTGGCGGATGATGTGGATTAGGAACAAGGGCGGTACCAATGCAGCCATTGCCAGGGGCAGAACCCAGATGTAATTCCTGATGTCCTTCATCTGGATCATTATTGAGCCTGCTGCCGAAATTTGTTCCAAGACCAACACACCCGCAACAAACAAGAAAGCAACCAGCAAAAAGAACAACAAAATACGCAGAGGTAGAGAAAGAGCAAGTCCCATCCGCCGGAGTAAGAGGAAAACAATCAGTATAGAGGGAATCGAAGTCAAGAACACGTTTAGCAGGAATATCACAGGCTTCAACACAAACGTAAATAAACTAGAATCTCCCAGAGAGCCCATGATTTGACCGAAGGGCACAACCCCTCCTAGGCCCAATATCGCTCCTAATCCCAGGAGCGGGATGGCAATGCGCCTCATGCTATTCATGATCCGAGGAGTACTACGGATGAACGCCCCGTCGGGCTGTATTGGATTCTCACAGTTGCGTTGGGTGAGGTAAACTAAGCCCCACATGTATAAAAGCAACCCTATAAATCGCAACAGCGACGTTAACATACGCTGCTCCTCAATGAAACGTTGATTTCTGTGATAAAATAAGGCAACATGTCAATCACTGACCTTTGAAGAGAACGTTTGTGAACACGTCTTTCTATACTGTACAAGACAAACGATAACGCGCAAGGTCATCATAAACCTTGTCATAAGACGCCGTTCCCAGGCGACACTCAAATTGTCATCTACTTTTTCGGACGCCGGAAATGAGTCACAAAGCCTGCAGAAGATGCCGGTAAGGAGAGGATCTTATAGATAACAAGCGACAAACAAACACTGACATGGATCACCAAGGGATTATTCCAGATGACAGACTGACCGCCTGGCTGCCTTCTCTGCTCTGGATGGCCCTCCTTTTCTACCTCTCTTCCCTGCCCCAATTACCCGGGCCAGAAGAGATTTTGACGATCCAGATTATACGCAAAACCGGTCACGCGTTGGTCTACGCGATCCTTTGCGCTTTGGACGACCACGCACTGCAAAAAACGAGGCCAGACACGACGCATCACACCCTCTTGGCGTGGGGACTGACCGTCGGCTACGCCATCTTCGATGAAATCCATCAGGGATTTGCTCCAGGACGTCACGCTACGGTACACGATGTCCTCATTGATGCGCTTGGTGCGACGGTGGCGGTGCTTCTGATGTCCCGACGGACTCAAGCATCTGATCCGGCGGCACCAAAGACTCGATGAAAATATCGCCAAACCGCTGCTGTTGCCTGGCCTGAATGACGCGCTGCTTCATGAGCTCCAGGATGGCCTGCAACGTGACGACCGCCTCTACGCGCGTCGGGCGCTCTCCCAGCAGCGCACGGAACCCCACGCGTTTCCATCGATTGAGTCGCGCACGAATTAACCGTATTTGCTGGTCAATAGAAATGCGCGGCCGCTGCAGGGCGTCCTCCGGTCGCGGCGTCTCGCTGGGATAGATGGTGGCCTGGGCCAGCGCATGTAGCTTCGAGACCGTAAGACCTGCCAGGTCCAGGGTGACCTCTTGGGGACGCGGCGGGGGCGCCACCCGCACGTGCGCGTGGAGTCGCGCGCCGTCGCGCTCGCGCAGCCGCTGAGCCGCTTCCTTGTACCGGCGATAGGTGCGTAATTGGCGGATCAGTTCGTCGCCCACGTCCTCTTCTCCGTTGGCCTCCGGGGCCGGGTCCTTCCGCTGGGGCAGCAGTACGCGCGACTTGATCCACAGTAAACGCGCAGCCACCACCAGGAAATCGGCCACCACCTCGATGTCGGGGCCCTGCTTCAGCGCATCGACGTGCTGCAAAAACTGATCGGTGACCTGGGCCAGGGCGACTTTGGTAACGTCCAGCTCTTCCTTTTCAATCAACTGCAACAGCAGCGCCAGCGGCCCCTCGAAGTGCGCCGTCTGCACGCAATAATCGGACTTCATCTCGACTCTCATAACGTGAAGCATACGCGAAATGGAGAAAAACGCAACCTGCCATGCGACCGGGACTTATCTTGCTCCAGGCACAATGCCAAAATCCCAAATCCCAAATTAGAAATCCCAAATCGGTTTTGTCCGTCGCTCAAACGATGCTATAGTAGGAGTGTAAGCGTTGCTGTATCGAGGGAGAACCTTGTCTATGGACGTCGTAGGGCCGGTTCTGATCACGCTGGGCGAGTTGCTCGCCGTGCTGGCGTTGCTACTCCTCGCCGACCGTTGGCTGCACCGCCATCTCCAGGGCCTCATGCTGCTGCTGACCAACGACCGGGAGATCGCGCTCTGGCTCTACGCACTGATCCTGCTGCCCGGCGTCTTCCTTCACGAGCTGAGCCACGCCTTTGTGGCCGCGCTGCTGGGCGTGAAAATCGGTCGCATCTCGATCCTGCCGCAGCGCAAACAGGGACGCATTCAGTTGGGCTTTGTGCCCGTGGAGGAGACCGGTCCCCTGCGCGCCAGCCTCATCGGCGCCGCGCCGCTGATCATCGGGAGCGGCGTTATCATCCTTCTGGGCCGCCTCGTCTTTCGGACGCCGGAGATGGTAGCCGCGATGGCCCTGGGCGACTGGCTCAGTGCGTTGCGCGGTATGCGCGCGGCCTTTCAGACGGCCGATGCCTGGATCTGGGCCTACTTCGTCTTCGCCATCGGCAACACACTGCTGCCCAGCCGGGCCGATATGCACGCCTGGCCACTCCTGGGCCTCATTCTGACCATCATCGGTGGCATCGGCGTAGCGGCCGGGGCGGGCACCACCCTGCTCAAAGGCCTCAACTCCATGCTTACCCGTGCGATGCACTGGATTGTCCTGCTGGGGGGGAGCACGCTGTTGATCGATATCCCATTCTTCCTGTTCATCTTCCTGGCCGAAAAAGGACTGGAACGCCTGCGCGGCCGGCGCGTTGTCTACCAATGAACACTGTATGCTGGAGTTTACCATGAAACGCACCTGGCCCCTCATCGTGATCATCGTCGCCTATCTGACCGTGGGCACGCTTTACGCCGTTTACACGCCCGATTGGCAGGTGCCCGACGAACCCGCTCACTACAACTACGTGCGCACACTGGCGGAGCGACGCCGGTTGCCCGTGATGGAGGCCGACGACTACGACCAGGCCTACATCGAGCAGCTGACCTCGGAGGGCTTCCCACCCGATCTATCCGTTGCCTCGCTGACCTACGAGGATCACCAGCCGCCGCTCTATTACCTTCTGGCGACGCCGGTCTACTGGCTAACGGGCGGCGCGCTTCTCACGCTGCGCCTCTTCTCCCTGGCGCTGGGCACCGTGGTCATCGGCATGACCGCGCGCATCGCCACCTCGCTCTTCCCGGACCAACCGGGGCTTCCGTGGCTGGCGGCGGGCCTGGTGGCCTTTATCCCCCAGCACGTCGCCATGATGGCAGGCGTCAACAACGATGCCTTGACCGAAGTCTTGCTGAGTCTCTGGCTCTGGATGGCCCTGCGCTATCTTCGTGGTGACGCGCAACCGCACACGCTGGGCTTGATCTTGGGCGCGCTGCTGCTCACCAAGACCACGGGCTACGTCGCTTTACCCCTGGCGCTGCTGGTTCTGGCGCTGCGACACAGGCGCAGCCGGCTCTCGTGGAAGCGCACGGCCCAGCAGGCCGCGCAACTGCTCATCCCCGCGCTTCTGCTGGGCAGCCTCTGGTGGACGCGCAACCTCGTCGTCTACGGGTGGCCCGATCTGCTCGGGCTCGCGCGCCACAATACCGTGGTGGTGGGGCAACCCCGCACCGCCGAGTGGATCGCGCGCGACGGTTTGTTCCCCTTCATCACCGGCGCGCTCTGGACCACGTTTCGTTCCTTCTGGGGGCAGTTTGGCTGGATGGGCGTGGTGGTGGATCGCCGGATTTATCTCGGCGCGGGGCTCCTTTCTGCGCTTATGGCCTGGGGTTTTATCTGGTACTTGATCGACGCAGAGGACGCGAACCACTCTTCCCAACACCGCGAAGCGCTGATCCTCCTGGGAGGTGCCACGCTGCTGACCTTCGCGTTGCCCGCCTGGTACAACCTGACCTTTGTGCAGCACCAGGGCCGCTATCTCTTCCCGGCGCTGCCCGCGCTGGCCCTAGGCGGCGCGCTGGGCCTGCACCGGTTGATCGAAAAGCGACTGGCTGTCATCACGGCGCTGCTCATGATCATCACCCTCATCATCCTTGGCAGCGTCGGCTTGCTGCGCGGTGACGTGCCCCTCTGGCCCCTAGCGCTCATTGGGCTGGCGACCGTCATCGTGATGGCCGGCGGGCTGCTAGGCCGACGCTGGCAGCCGGTTCTCGGCGGCCTCCTGCTCCTCGGACTTATGGCGCTGGATCTCTGGTGCCTGTTTGGTTTTATCGGCCCCCTGTTGACGTAAACAGAAGCGTAAAGGAAAGATATCCGTTTAGTATTCTGAGAGGTGCGACGCACTTAGGGATACAAAGGCTACTGAGCCCCACTGACGGAACGAAAGCGCCGCTTTTTAGGGAAGCGAGGACATTTTGAAGCCATTTTTGATGGTACGTTCCCCACCCAGAACTTCCTTACTGCCCTAATTATACGGTTGCCAAAGCGCGGTCAAAGGTCATGCCAGGTCATCGTCTGACCATTTTATGAGTAGCCCAGGTGCAACGCGCTTGCGAATCCAAAAACTGCGCTACGAAGTCCTCCAGGTATGATTTAGTATGTCCTGGTTTGTCAACTTCGGCGAAAGTGCGTTGCACCTCAGAAGCCTAAACAGATACTTTACCAGTACAAACTGCTTACGCATTCTTTGCGCTTTTACTCCACCGTCACGCTCTTTGCCAGATTCCTCGGTTGATCCACGTCGGCGCCGCGCCGGACGGCGATGGCGTAGGAGAGCCACTGCAGCGGGATGACGTTGAGCACCGGCGCCAGGTGAGGCGTGGTGCCTGGCACCTCCAGCACGTAGTCGGCCTTGCTGCGGGCCCCCTCGTCCCCTTCTTGAACCAGCGCAATGACGATGCCGCCACGCGCCTTGACCTGCTCGATCTGGCTGATCATCTTGTCGTAGACGCCGTCCCGCGTCGCCACGGCGACCACGGGCATCATCTTGTCGATAAGGGCGATGGGACCATGCTTCATCTCGCCGGCCGGATAGCCCTCGGCATGAATATAGGAAATCTCCTTGAGCTTGAGCGCGCCCTCCAGGGCGATGGGATAATTGAGGCCCCGGCCCAGGTAGAGGAAGTGATCGCGCGTATAGAAGATCTCGGCGAAGTTATGATAGCGGTCGGATTCCTCGGCAACTTCGCCCACCAGCTGGGGCAGGTGCGCCAGCGCGTCCACCGCTTCTGCCAGCTGCGCCTCGTCCAGCACGCCGCGCTTCGTGCCCAGGTCCAGCGCCAGCAGATAGAGATCGACGAGGCTCGTGGTGAAGGCCTTGGTCGAGGCCACACCGATCTCCGGCCCGGCCTGCATGAGGATATAGCCGTCGGAGATACGCTGGGCCTGGCTGCCCATGACGTTGACGATGGACCAGAGCCGTGCGCCCTGCCGCCGTCCCTCCTCCATAGCCGCCAGCGTGTCCACCGTCTCGCCAGATTGGGTGATGGAGAGCACGACGTCGTTTTCACTGATGAGCGGGCTGCGATAGCGAAATTCGGAGCCGTAATCGACCTCCACAGGGATCTTGGCCAGGTTCTCCAGCATAAACTTGCCCACCTGCCCCGCATGGTACGACGTGCCACAGGCCACGATGGTGATTTTGTTCAACGAACGCGCTTCCTCGGGCGTCAGCGGTAGCGTGTCCAGGCGGACTCGGTGGGTGCTGAAGTCCACGCGGCTGCGGATGGTGTCGGTGATGGCGCGAGGCTGTTCGGCAATCTCCTTCTGCATGAAGTGCCGATAGGGGCCTTTCTCGGCGGAGACCGGGTCCCAGGAGATGGTGTGTACCTCCGGATTGACCGGCGTGCCGTCCAGCGAGGAGACCTCGGTGCCGTCGGCCGTCACCACGGCCAGCTGGTGGTTCTCCAGGAAGATCACGTCGCGCGTATGCTTGAGAATAGCGGGAATGTCGGAAGATATGAAGGTCTCGCCCTGCCCCAACCCGATGACGATGCCGCCGGCGTTGCCCAACCGGGCGACGATCAGGCGGTCGGGTTGGTTGGCGTTGAGGAAGACGAAGGCGCTGGCGCCCTTGATCCGGGGCAGTGCACGACGGACGGCGGTGGCAAGATCGTCCGTGCCCGCCAACGCCCCCTCAACGAGATGGGCCACGACCTCGGTATCCGTCTCTGAGGCGAATTCGATGCCCTCGGCCTGAAGATCGCGCCGGAGCGTCGCGTAGTTCTCAATGATGCCGTTGTGCACCACGGCGACGCTGCCGTTCATGCCCAGATGCGGGTGCGCATTCCTCTCCGTCACGCCACCATGGGTTGCCCAGCGCGTGTGCCCAATGCCAATCCGACCGCGAAGCGGCGCCATATTGAGGCGCGCCGCCAGGTGATTCAGCTTGCCAACGGCGCGCTTCGTCTCCAGCCCGCCGTTGGCGTGTACCACGGCAATGCCCGCCGAATCATAGCCGCGATATTCAAGTCGCTGTAAGCCCTCCAGGATAACGTCAGCCGCATTCTTCGGACCTATATAACCCACGATACCACACATAAGACCTCCTTATAGAGGATAGGTTTACCAGAAATATGACGTGACAGCGTGCGGCAAGACAGAAACGTGATATGGTGCCCTCGGCGCGTGCGACAAGACAAAAGAGTGCACAGGAGAATGAACAGCTCAACAGACTAATCCCACGTCGCCTGCTGCCACTGGCTATCTACGGTGATGACGATCCTGTTGTGGCGTTGTCTCGATGGTTACCCGCCGATTTTGAGCCACAACTTTCCAGAGGGGGAACTAGGGGAGGACCGATCCCCTGGCGGCATCCGCCGATGGGTCTGGCTGAGGCCAAACACAACTCGATCAACCGCCACCTCGTCAGCCTGAAAAAAGACCTCCAGGCCCAGGCGCTTTGTCCCCATCAAAACTCACGATAATTTGGTTGGCTGCACCTCCTTTTGTGATCTCGCAACAGCCCCATTATACAAAAAGGCAAGGGGTCCGCAAGTAGGATCTTATCATGGGCAAACGAAGTAGTTTCAGGGTGGCTCAGACGCAATAAGCGGCCTCCAGTCATGTTTGCCATGCGCATTAACCTCAGCGCACATCAACCCTGCCATAATTTGCCTTGATCGCATCTAGGCACGTTCTGGGGTAGCGAGGGTGGTTTTGGTAGCCGATTTGCTTCGAAAACCCTATCATTCTCGCTTCGGACGGATCGCTGGATCCGCGGGATCGCTGGATCCGCGGGATCGGCCAAAAAAGCACTTCACATACGTGGATTTGGCAATCCACTTCAAACAAAGGAGAGACGTGTAGCGAGAATGATAAAGCCAGTTCCGCAAAGCGAGTTAAGGGGTTCTGTTAAACCTAACTCCCCTTGTCCGTTTTGCGAATTTTTGCAACACATGGTATGCTCATGGTATAGTTTCGGTTTTAATACGGAGGTGAGAGATGGCTGAAGAAGAGAATGGACGTCGACGGTGGCGCTTCTGGAATGCTTTCAAGAATTTCGCAATCGTTTTCTCCTTTGTCGTGAACTTTGTGCTGGTGATGATACTCTTGCTGTCACCGGGGCCGATTTTCCAGGCAAAGAATCAGATTGCCGAACCGCTGCTGAACGATATGGATCGGGCTTTCGCGGGATTGGGCGAGACGGACATCGTCTCGACCGTCCATATCGCGGAAAGTCCCCTGATCAAATTCGATCTCCCCATCCACCAGAACATCGCCGTCACCCTGACGGAGGCGGTGCCGCTCCAAGTGCCGGCGACGTTTTTCCTGCCCGGCGGCGGTGGATCCATCAACGGCACAGTCTATCTGAAGCTTCCCGTCGATATGCGCCTGCCCATCGAGCTGCAGATGACGGTGCCGGTCAGCGAAAACGTGCCCATCACCATGACGGTGCCAGTCACCATTAACCTCAACGAGGGCGGCCTAGAACCGGCGATCATCGAGCTGCGCAACGTCTTCCAGCCTATTAACGCCACGCTACAAAGCCTGCCCGACTCACCCCAAGAGGTGATCCGACCGAATGACTGAGCGCCGCGTCTGCAGCTACGAGGGATCCAGATACAGCACCGAGTTCTGGGACGGGACCCGAACCTACGAGGACAGCGCCGAGCGCGTGGCGCTGCGTGCGTTGCTCCCACCTACGGGACGTACGCTCATCGAAATCGGAGCGGGTCACGGGCGGCTGGTCGATCTGTACCAGGGTTACGAGACCGTCGTCCTCCTCGACTACGCCCGGACGCAGTTGGAACAGGCGGTGGCCCGTCTCGGCGAGCGCGCTTCTGGAGAATCCCCCCGCTATCTCTTTGTGCAGGCCGACTTCTACCGGCTGCCCTTTGTCGCCGGCCGCTTCGACGCCGTGACCATGATCCGCACGCTGCACCACGCCGTCGACGCGCCGGCCGTGCTGCACGGCGTGAGCGATATCCTGGCCCCTGAGGGCGTCTTTGTACTGGAATTCGCCAACAAACACAACCTCAAGGCGCTGCTGCGCTACCTGCTGCGGCGCCAGGCGTGGTCTCCCTTCGAGCGCGAGCCGGTGGAGTTCGTTGAGCTGAACTTCGACTTTCACCCGCGCTGGATAGGGGATCAATTAGAGGACGCTGGACTGACCCGCGAAGCGATGCGCACCGTCTCGCACTTTCGCGTGGGTGCGCTTAAGCGACTTATGCCAGCCGGGGTATTGGCCCGCCTCGATGCCTGGGTCCAGCCGACAGGCGCGCTCTGGCAGTGGTCGCCCAGCGTCTTCGTGCGCTCGCGGGCGGACACGGAGAAGGAGGCCGCTGCCAAAGGCACGTTCTTCGCCTGCCCCATCTGCGGTACGCCCTTGGGCGCGCCGGGCGAGAAACGGTACGTCTGCTCAAAGTGCGGCGACCGGTGGCAGCGGGATGGGCAGATCTACAACTTTCGGGACTCGATTACTGGCGGCTGATGCTGGCTTGAGCGTTGGATTCAAAAAAGCCCGCTTTAGGCGGGCTTTTTACGTCCGTGACGTTGCCCTCAATGACGAGATAGATAAACCGACAGTGTATACTGCTCTGGATGATAGACACAGATGCAATATTCGATCACGTGAGCGCAGTTATCAAAGGTCTCTCGTTCCAGCTCCAGAACAGCACTAGGATCTTCCATGTCCAATAGATCGCGCTCCTCCGGTGTTGCGCGCCTGGCCCGAATCGCTTGCTCGGCATGATCGATCTGGATTCCCATCTCCCGCTCTAGCGTTTGATAAAGCGAACGTTGAGAAAAATCATAGTTGGGAAGATCAGGCAGATAATCAAGCGGCAAATAAGCCTGTTCAATCCCGATGGGATTCCCATACATCAGGCGCACGCGTTTGAGCGCGTACACCGGATCTCCCCGGTCGAGGATCAAGTGCATGGCAAGCTCATCATTTGCTTCAATGGTCTCGGCACGTTCAACCCGATTTCGACAAGAAAGCCCATAGCGTTCCATCTCCTCAGAGAAGCCTAGCAGATGCGATCCGAGATTTTTGCCAAAAGCAGTTACGTAAATACCACTACCTCGCTGCCGATAGGCGAGTCCCTCGTTGAGCAGGCGTTCCGTTGCCTTGCGCACCGTATATCGGCTGATACCATACCTCGCCGCTAACTGACGCTCGGAAGGCAACTGCTTGCCAGGATGCAATTCTCCGGACATGATCTGCTCTCGCAGAATCCGATAAAGCTGACGATATAACGGGATATTGCCAGCAGCATCTAGGGACGGCTTACTTTTATTAGCTTTGCTCATAAAGTATAAGTATACCTCAAGATATGATAGATGAAACTGTTACCCTCGTGGAACCAGAGTTTATCATTTTCCAGGGGCAACGCACTTTCGGCTACAAACTAGAGCGAGAACGGCTGACGACCGACATAAGACGCCGTAGACTAACGTTTTTCGCAAGTGCGTTGCACCTCAACCTAGAAATGATAAAGCCCTATCGTGGAACCTGCCTTCTTAAGTATAAGAGATAATGAGCTATGCAAAGCCATAGAAGATCTAACAGTTTCTAGACTTCCCTTCAGAAATCTGTATCCTGCTGTGGAAATCTGTTAATCTCGGTATCCCTAACGATAAACTGCTATTTCTGAGATCGTGTGGCCGAAACAGATAGGCTTTACTCGAACCAACAAACCCCCTGAATGACCTAACATCACCTCATTCGCTTCGAGCGGATCGCCAGATCCGCGACGTCAGCGGACACCGCCCAACATATATAATAATTAGTCACTTAGGGAAACAAACCCCTACGGGCAGATAAAAATCGGCCAAAGTTAGAGAAAACAGGCATTTGTCCAAAGGCCAAATCCTGGAACTGCTTCATTTGCCCGCTGTGTCACGCACTTGGGTCGATCAAACAATTGAAATGACCCTGGAGCGTGCTATACTGGATGAGATATATTCTATCACGACCAACAACAAGCGCGTTCTTACGTCGTCAATAGGACGCTATGGGACGCAAGTCGGGGGAACAAAGTGACCAAAAAAGAAAACAACCTCAAAATCAAGCACATTTCCTGGGTTCTCTGGGGACTTCTGACCGTGCTGGTCGTGCTGTTATTCGCCGCGTTCTCGCGGGCCTGGGCCTTACAGCAGGCGCTCCGAGAAAAAGAAGCCGTACTGATCCCCATGCTCACGGCCCAGGCTAACGAATACGCCACGCTCGAAGCCCAGCTGACCTACGTGCAGAGTGACGAATACGTGGGCGCTTGGGCTCAAGGTGACGCCAGGATGGTTCACCCAGAAGAGACGCTGGTCATCCCGTTGATCTCGACCGCCACCCCGACTCCTACGCCCGTGCCGACGTCCACGCCGATACCCACCCCAACGCCAAAACCTTTCTGGCAACGGTGGTGGGAACAGATCAAAGGAAGATAAATAAGATGGAAAACACAAAGAAAATCCTGGATATCGCTGTTGAGGTTGCCTATGAGGCTGGCGATATCGTCTCGGAGGCATTCAACAAGCCGCACGACGTCGAGTTCAAAGGCGACGTCAATCCCGTCACCGAGATCGACAGAGAGTCGGAGGCGCACATCGTGCAGCGCCTGCAGGCGGCGTTCCCCGATCATCACATTTTGGCCGAGGAGGAGGGCGGCGACGCACTCCACACGCCCGGCGCTATCTGGATTATTGATCCTGTCGATGGCACCAACAACTTCGCCCACAACTTTCCCCACATCGGCATCTCTATAGCCCTGGTCGTCGATGGAACGCCGCACATCGGCATCATCTACGATCCCCTACGGGACGAGCTCTTCGCGGCCCGGCTGGGAGCAGGCGCAACCCTCAATGACGCACCCATCCACGTCTCTGAGATCCCCAAACTGGCCAACGCGTTCCTGGCGACCGGGTTTCCCTACGACCGCCGCGTCGCCGAGGACAACAACGTCCGCCGTTTTGATAACTTCCTGCGCCGCTCTCAAGGCGTCCGGCGGGCCGGCGCTGCTGTTTTGGATCTGGCGTACGTCGCCTGCGGCCGCTTCGACGGTTTCTGGGAGTTGGGACTGAGCCCGTGGGACGTGGCCGCCGGCATCCTGATCATCCAGGAATCCGGTGGCAGGGTCACCGATTTCGGCGGCACGCCGCTCCCCCTGGACGGTGAACAGATCGTTGCCAGCAACGCACAGATCCACGAGGCCATGCTGCGCGTCATCCGCGAAGGCAACAATGCCCCACATCCCGATTTCGATCCAGACCAGGCGCTCTGACGCCACACATTCCCCATGAGTCAAGCGACACGGCCTATCACGCTTACCGTTCGACTGTACGTCACCGCCTTTGTGGGCGGGCTGGTCTCGCTGGCCCTGGAACTGGCGGCGGCCCGGCTGCTCGCGCCGACCTTTGGCACTTCGGAGCTGGTCTGGTCGGCTATCATCGGCCTGATCCTGCTCTATCTCTCGGTAGGATACGTCATCGGCGGACGGTGGGCCGACCGCTCGCCGCACCGCGCCACGCTCTACACGGTGCTGGTCGGCGCCGGATTGGCCATCGCCGTGATCCCCTTTCTGGCGCAACCCGCCCTGCGTCTCGCGGCCCAGGGCATGCAAAGCTGGAACGCGGCTCAGGTCGCCGGCCCCTTCATCGCCGTGCTGATCCTCTTCGCCGTCCCGGTGACGCTGCTGGCCTGCGTCTCGCCCTTCGTCATCCGGTTGGGCATGCGCGACGTGCGGGCCTCCGGCGTCACAGCCGGGCGCGTCTACGCTGTCTCCACCATCGGAAGTTTTCTGGGGACGTTTCTGCCCAACCTCGTCCTCATCCCCCTCATCGGCACGCGCCGCACGTTTCTGCTGCTGGCGCTGATCACCGCTACGACCGGCGTCTGGGGATTGTGGCAGGCGCACCGGTCGCGTTTCTGGCTCCTGGTCTGGACGCTGCCGCTGCTCCTGGGCCTGCTGTTGTTGGAGCCAGGCGCCATCAAGCCGCAACCGGGCCTGATCTACGAGGACGAGTCGGTGCACAACCTGATCCAGGTCGTCGAGAACGAGGCCGGCATCCGCTTTCTGCTATTGAACGAGGGCCAGGGCGTCCACTCGATGTATGTGCCCAACGGCGTCCTCACCGGCGGAACGTGGGACTATTTCCTCATCGCGCCCTATTTCAACGCTCCGCCCCATCCGCCCGAGGACGTGGACTCGCTGCTGGTCATCGGATTGGCAGCGGGCACCATCCCGGACCAGTACACCGAGGTCTATGGCCCCATCCCCATCGACGGCGTGGAGATCGATCCGGCCATCATCAGGGTGGGGCGCGAGTACTTCGGCATGACGCAGCCCAACCTGGACGCCCACGCGGCCGACGGGCGCGCCTTCTTACACCAGACCGACAGGCGCTACGACGTCGTCGCCGTGGACGCCTACCGGCTGCCCTACATCCCCTGGCACCTGACCACAGTCGAGTTTTTCGCCGAGATCGCGACCCACCTGACCGACGAGGGCGTCGTCGCCATCAACGTGGGCCACACGCCCGACGACTGGCGTCTGGTCGAGGCCATGGTCGGCACGATGGAACAGGTCTTTCCC
>DAOTUH010000021.1:0-3075 GCA_034437255.1 Anaerolineae bacterium | reverse complement strand
AAGCCCGTGTTTATCCGTGTCCCATACGGAAAGTCTACGATAACGAGCGCAAAGGTGGATTGCACTGGTGGCAGGGTCATTCTGGGACACGGGCGAACACGGAATAACACGGTAAAGACAAAAACCGTGAGCGAAGCCCGTGTTTATCCGTGTCCCATCTCATACAAGGAGGGTACGATGTGGAAAGAATTTAAGGAGTTCATCGCGCGGGGCAACGTCATCGACCTGGCCATCGGCGTGATTATCGGTGGCGCGTTCAGTGCCATCGTCTCGTCGCTGGTCAACGACATCATCATGCCGCCCATTGGGCTGCTGCTGGGCAACGTCGATTTCAGCAACCTCTTCATTGATCTGTCCGGGCAGGGCTACGAGAGCCGCGCTACTGCCGAGGAAGCGGGCGCGGCGACCATCAACTACGGTATCTTCATCAACCACGTGATCAGCTTCGTGATCATCGCCTTCGTCGTCTTCCTGCTGGTGCAACAGATCAACCGCTTGAAGCGTAAAGAGGAAGAAGCGCCGTCGGAACCGACCACGAAGGAGTGTCCTCACTGCTTTACGACCATTCCTATCAAGGCGACACGCTGTCCGCATTGCACGACGCAGTTGGGTTCGTGAGTGGTAGATCTTACCGGGCCATTTCCCTATCGTCAGGGGGCGAGTACGTCTCACTCCTTTCCAAAAGGCCGATTGGACACGCTTGTTTTGAGTTGGATTTATTCAAAGTCAGGATACCTGGGGTATTTCTATTGGGAGGAAGAACGTGAAGAAATCGTACACCTGTCTTTTCATTGCATTGTGGGTGGGAGTTATAACTGTTGGTCTTTTGGCTTTCGGTACGGGTACTTCTGAAGTGCAGGCGCTGAGAGATGCTGAGAGTGTTTATTCACCCCTCAATAGTTCTGTTTCGAATCAAAGCCCGTCACTTATGTCCACGTCCAGTTTTACTACGTACCTTCCTCTGGCACACCGTGCGATTCTGCGTCCTGCGTGCGCGAATCCCCAAATGGACGATTTCAGTGATCCCCAAAGTGGTTGGCCCACAGGCTCGCTCTACGGAGGAGTCAATATCGGGTACAGTGAGGGTAAGTACTATGTGGAGTATTCTTACCCATCTTATACTGATTTCAGATTTTCCAACGGCTGGCAGGCTTCAGATTTCTATCTGGACGTCGAGGCTCAACTGATCAATAGCGAGAATGAAGGTGACGAGTATGGACTGATATTTGGGCAAAACCCCGATGCATTTGAGTTCTATGTTTTCAGTGTGGAACCTCAGAGCGGTGGTTATAGTCTAGTACGCTGGGCTCCTGATTTTGATGATGTCGATACTCTGGTATGGGGTGATAGCGATGCTATTCGACCCGGTAAATCGGTCAACCGTCTTGCCGTGCAACGCGCGGGAAGCCAAATCAAACTGTGGATCAATGGAGTTCTGGTCGCCGAGACGTCGGATGGCATGTTTACAGGGGAGCGAGAAGTCGGCCTTTACACTTCGGGATGGGATGTTCTTGAGGTGCATTTCGATAACTTTTATCTTTGTGCTGATTGAGGAATACACACCGTTCATCAGATCGTCCTTCTCTTTCCTTGGCATCTCCCGAAAATCGTCTATGATGGACGCGGATTTGACCTCGGGAGAAAAGGAGGATGTGTGGGAACGGTCAACGTACGGGACAGCGTGAAGTTTATGCCTGATATGGTCAAGATGGAGCGCTCGGCGCCGCCCGGCGTTGTGACGTGGGCCGAGATCGATCTGGACGCCATTGCCGCAAACACACGCGCTATCAAGCGCACGGTGGGCGCGGATACGGAGATCATTGCCATCATCAAGGCTAACGCCTACGGTCACGGCGAGGTGCCGGTGGCGCGGACGGTGTTGCGCCACGGCGCGACGCGGCTCGCCGTCCATCGCACCATTGACGGGGTTCGCCTGCGCGAGGCCGGTATCCGCGCTCCCATCTTGATCCTGGGCTACACGCCGCCCTCAGGCATCGACCTGGTGCTGGACTACGATCTGACGCCCACGGCCATCGATCACGAGTTCGTCACGCTGCTTTCTGACGCGGCCGATGCACCGGTCGCCATCCACGTCAAGGTCGATACGGGTATGTCCCGCTACGGACTGTTCCCGGAGGAAGTGGTGGGCTTCCTGCGCGAGGTCGCGGCGCAGCCTAACGTCACGGTCGAGGGCCTCTTCTCCCACTTCGCCACCGCTGACGAGGCCGACTGCACCCCGATGCTGGAGCAGTGGCAGACGTTCCGGCGCGTGCTCAAGGGCGTGGCAGACGCTGGGTTTGACATTCCTGTGCGTCACATCTGTAACAGCGCTGGCGTGCTTTCGCTGCCCGCCGCGCACCTGGACGCCGTTCGTCCGGGCATCCTCCTCTACGGACAGCATCCCTCCTCTGAGTGCCGTACGCCCTTCGATTTGCGGCCCGCGCTCACGCTTAAGAGCATCGTGGTGCGCGTGCGGACGCTGCCGGCGGGCAGCGGCATCGGGTACGGGCGGACGTACATCACAAAGATGCCCATGCGGGCCGCGCTGGTGCCCATCGGCTACGGCGACGGTTACCATCGGCTCATCTCCAATCGCGGGGCCGTACTAATTCACGGTCAGCGGGCGCCCGTCCGGGGACGCGTCAGTATGGATCAGATCGTGGTGGACGTCAGCGGAATCCCGGACGTGCGGTTAGGCGACGAGGCCGTCGTCATCGGCCGGCAGGGCGATGACGAAATCTCTGCCGAGGATGTGGCCCAGTGGGCCGAGACCATCAATTACGAGGTCTTGACGGCCCTGCATCCGCAGGTCGTGCGCACGTATCGTTTGAATGGACGACTCATCCGCGAAAGTTGATGCGCAGTTTGCGCAGCAGCACGCTCAGCGGACCGCTCACCACGCGACCTGCCTCTGCGGCTTGATCCTCGTCCTGGTTGTCGTAGATGCCGTAATGCACGATCTGGGAGAGCGGCTTGCGCGCCGGTGGCTCGGGATCCTCGGCCGGGAAACCCAGCGTGAGCAGCCCCACCACCTCGACGTGGGAGGGGACCTTGAGGATCTGTCCGATGGCGTCT
>DAOTUH010000020.1:0-12758 GCA_034437255.1 Anaerolineae bacterium | reverse complement strand
GAGGGTGAGCCCCTGACGGTGCAGGTGCCCGCGCTTGATCCGCCGCTGCACGTCGGCGTGTGGGAGGTGAAAGTGGGGCGGGTGCGGCTCTACCTGCTGGACCCCGATCTGGAGATCAACTCGCCGTGGGATCGTAACATCGCCAGCCGCCTCTACGTCAGCGACGCCGAGCAGCGGCTCCGCCAGGAGATTCTGCTGGGCATGGGTGGCATGCGCGTCCTGGCCTCCCTGGGCATTGAGCCCGCTGCCCTGCATCTCAACGAAGGTCACTCCTTCCTCGCCGTCCTGGAGCGCCTCCGGCCCCGTGTCGAGGCAGGCGCCAGTTTCGAAGACGCCCTCGACGACGTGCGGAAGAGCACCATCTTCACCACACACACGCCCGTCCCGGCCGGCACCGACATTTTCCCCTTCCAGCTGATGGGAAAATACCTGGGCGAGTATCTCAACCGGCTGAAGACGGACCGTGATACTTTTCTCCAGCTGGGTACCAATCCCAAGAAACCGGACGCCGGGTTCAACACGACCGTTTTCGCCCTGCGCGTGGCAGGATACCGCAACGGCGTCAGCCAGCGCCACGGCGAGGTCGCCCGGGAGATGTGGACTCACCTCTGGCCCGAAAAGGAGCGCGTGGAGGTACCCATTAAGGTTATCACCAACGGCGTGCATTTGCCCAGCTGGATCAATGCCAGCTGGCTCCAGCCTGTCTTTGATGAATATCTGAGCAGTTCCTGGCTCGAACATCAGGATGATGCCGAGACCTGGGACGACGTGGCGAAAATTCCAGATGACGTGTTATGGGAGGCACATCAGTCCCTCAAGAACGACATGCTCGCGGAGATCGATAGCCGCGCGCGAACGCGGTGGCGGGAAGGCGATCTGCCGGCGGGCAGCGTCATCTCCTTCGGCGCGCTGCTGGACCCGGAGGTACTGACGCTCGGCTTCGCGCGCCGCTTCACCAACTACAAGCGACCTGACCTGATTCTTCACGACAAGGAGCGCCTGCGACGGCTGGTGACCGACCCCCTGCATCCTCTGCAGATCATCTTTGCGGGCGAAGCCCATCCCGACGACGTGCAGGGCAAGCGGCTGATCCAGAAGATCTTCCAGGTCGCGCAGGATCCCGAGTTCGCCGGACGCATCGCCTTCGTCGAGGACTACGACCAGAAGCTGGCTGCCTACATGGTTCACGGCGTCGACGTCTGGCTCAACAATCCGGTGCCGCCGCTGGAGGCCAGCGGGACCAGCGGCATGAAGGCCAGTGTCAACGGCGTGCCCAATCTGTCCATCCTGGATGGCTGGTGGATCGAAGGATACACTGGCGAAAATGGCTGGGCCTTCGGAGAGCAGGAGACCGAGGATAGGGAGGAACGGCGCGAGCAGGACGCAGACGCGATCTACCGTTTACTGGAAGAGGAGATCATCCCACGCTACTACGAGCGCTCCGATGACGGCGCCCCCCACCGGTTCGTGCAGGTAATGAAAGCGGCCATCAAGACCGTCGCGCCGAACTTCAGTACCCGGCGCATGGTGAAGGCATACGTGAAACGCTTTTACAGTCGGGCTTTTGAGGCTGTAGATTAACCAGGTATTGACGGCGCTGCCGTTGCTGATCGCCTTGATCCTGTTAAATTTTATTTGAAATTACGGTATAAGGTGCAACGCACCTACGCTTATCTGGTTGTTTGGGGTTACAATCCACCAAACAGTGCACGAACAAGCCCTTTTCGGGCATTCGAAGGTGCGTTGCACCTCGCTAACTCCTAATGCCGTAATTCCATAACCTTATCTCACCTGTGCAGATGCACGACCAATTTGGGATAACTTGGGATATTGTTGGGATAACTTGGGTTATTGGGAAAGCGTTCGTTGCAAAGGAAGTTAGGGTTGAAGTCTTCGGGATGAATTTCTGGAGGCCTCTTTTTGCGCAAAGTAAACGTCAGGCGTCTAGCCGGCTGTTATCTTTGCCGCTCAATATTTCGACATCGATGCGCACGATGGTCACGCCGGCGATGCGCTTCGGCGTTAGCGAGCGGGCCTTGACCGGCGCAGGATCCGGCTCCAGCTGATCGATCATCAGCGAGAGCGCGCGCCGCTTTTCCGCCGTCTCTTCCACGAAAGTGACCCGGCCCCTGAACTGCACGGTACGATATGCGTGGTCGCAGGCGCCGACCACGTAGCCTCGATCTTCTAGAATCTGCCCCCAGACTACGGGTTGACCCCGCCAATAGTCGATCTTCTTGCCCTCACTCGCGCAGTGCAGATAGAAACAGTCCTCTTCGGCGTCGAAGCCGTAGTTCATCGTTACCAGATAGGGCGCATTATCGCGGCAGAATGCCATTGTGAGATATGTCTGTTCACGGATGATCTCCAGCAGCGTTTCTCGGTCGGTGATGGCCTTTTCCGAGCGCCGTAGATGATACATCATGGTTTCAACTCCTCCCCAAAAATATTCAACGGATTGAACGAATTAAACGGACTGAATTGTGTTGATCCGTTCAATCCGTTTAATCCGTTGATTCTCATCTATAACAAAAGCCTCCAAGACAGATCCTATCCTGGAGGCTTACCTTCGTTTTTTTCAAGCAGGGGCATAATCAGCACATCGGCCCCAACGCCCTCTACTTTAGAATATAATACGTGCCGCGTTTGGCGCCCACTTTTAGCAACACACCTTTTTTCACCAGATCGACCAGATCCAAACGCAGTGTCTCCGAGCTGACGTCGGGACAGAGATCTTGATACTCGCCGTTGGTGATGCGACCGTGCTTCTGCACGTAGTCCAGGGCCTTGGCCTGACGCTCGTTCATGGAGAGCCGGCGGCCCAAGCGCGGACGGCGCGTAACCGTCGCTTCAAAGGTCACAGTGAAGGAGAATGGCGTATCGCGGAACGTGGGTGGCCCGTGTCCGGCGTTGACCATTTCCTCAATCATCAGATCGACGCCCAACCCCAGCTCTTCGATGTAGCGCCACTGGAACAGGCCGTTGACGATGCGCGGATTGCGGGAGAAGTGCTCGTCGACGATGTTGTCCACGGTAATGAATCCTGGCAGGCCGCCCGGACTGGAGATTTCCAACCGGTCGGAGAACATACGCACCTCGATGGCGCGCCCCCGCAGCCGGTAATCGCGGTGGGCCACCGCATTCACCAGCGCCTCGCGGATGGCCGTCGGCGGATAGCGCCACTGTTCCTCGCGCTGCAGGTCCCGTACCACCGCACCGACCTGAATCTCCTCCTGCAGGATCTCCCACGTGCGCTGGATGATGCGTGGCAACGCCCCTGTCGCTTCGACGCGGCGCCCGTAGCCGGGCTCCCCGCCGGCACCGCGCATCTCTGTGCCCTCGAAGCGCACGAAGAGCAGGCCGCTGCGCGGGACGAAAATCTGGGGATTCTTCCCAAAGAGCAGGATCCCGGCCACCGTGGGCTGTTCCTCAGCCGTCAGCCATCCTTGCTCCTGTAGCAGGCTGTTCAGCGGTCGCGTCAGGGGGCGACCCTGGCGCTCCTCCCATTTACCGACGAACTCCTGTAGCAGCTCCTCGTCGAAATCTCCGCGCGTGGCGCCCGGCACCGGTTCCGCCTCGTAGTCGCCCGCCGAGCGCGTCGTGGCCAGCTGGCGTACCTGATCGCCCGACAAGGGGCGGTTCTCGTCGCCCGTGCGTACCAACACACGACCGTCGTCCAGAGCATGCAATTCTGGGCTGCGGCGGATGTGTCCGGCGAAGATGAAGGCGCCGTGCGCTTCGGACTGCTGCCATTTCACCGGAATGGGAGGGCGACATTGGCGCTCGGCCTGGTGAACCACCGTGTCGAACTCGTCGGGATAGACCTCGCCGGTCGGATGGCCGCGTTTATCGATGCCCACGTACAGCGTCCCGCCATCGGCGTTGGCGAAGGCGACCATGACTTCCGCCAGCGCGTCGGCATCCGCCTCTGGCAATAACGCCACCAATTGGCTCGGTCCCTGCAATTTCGCCTGCATCTTCATGCCTCTGTCTCTTCTTCGTCGTCCACTTTCTCTTCCAGCCGCGCCACCGACGCAACCCGGTCGCCCTCTTTGAGATCCATCAGCTGGACGCCCCGGCTGTAACGGCCCATCGTGGGAATGTTGGCCACCGGCGTGCGGATGACGATGCCGCCCTCGGAGATCAGCGAAACCTCGTCGTTCTCATGGACGACGTGCGCATCCACCACCGGCCCGGTCGTCTTGCTGACCTTGTAGGCCCAGATGCCCTTGCCGCCGCGTCCCTGCGTGCGGAAATCTGCCAGCGCCGTGCGGCGACCGTAGCCCTTCCACGAGGCCACGAAGAGGTCCGCGTTTGGCTCAACCACGTCGGCGCCGGTGACTTTGTCGCCTTGCTCTAGGCGAATGCCGATGACGCCGCGCGCCGTCCGGCCCATGGGCCGGACATCGCCCTCGCTGAACCGGATGCCCTTGCCCTGCTCGGTGACCAGCATCAGATCTTGCCGGCCTTCCGTCATGCGGACCCACCCCAGCTCATCGTCGTCTTCCAGACGGATGGCGATAAGCCCGCTGGGCCGCACAGCGTGAAACTCTTGCACCTCGACCCGTTTCACGTAGCCGTGGCGCGTGATCATGGTGAAGTAGCGCCCGTCACCGTCAAAATCATCGACGCCGAGCACGGCTGTCACTTGTTCGTTGGCGCCCAGGGCCAGCACGCCCACCAGCAGCGAGCCTCTGGCTGTGCGCGACGCCTCTGGAATCTGGTAGACGCGCTCCTGGTACACCTTCCCCTTATCTGTGAAGAAAAGGAGCGTATCCAGCGAGCCGGCGGAGATGAGGTGCACGATCTCATCTTCCTCGTGCGTGTCCATGCCGATGACGCCCCGCCCGCCACGCCGCTGGCTGCGGTAGACGCGGGCCGGCACCCGCTTGATGTACCCGCGTTGCGTAATGGGGATCAGGACGCGCTCTTCGTCAATGAAGTCTTCCTCGTCGAAGGTCGCATCGGCGTGGGGATTGATCTGCGTGCGGCGCGGATCCGTGTACTGCTCTTGCAGCGCCACCAGCTCCTCGCGGGTCAACGCGCGCTGCCGGGCCGGCGAGGCCAGCAGCCCTTCCAGATCCTCAATGGTCGCTTGCAGCGCCTGGTACTCGTCCAGCAGGTTCTGGCGTTCCAGGCCCGTGAGCCGGCGCAGCGGCATGTCCAGAATGGCCTGGGCCTGAACCTCGCTCAGCTCGAACCGTTCCATCAACCGACTGCGGGCCGTGTCCACGTCGGGGGACTGGCGAATGGTCTGAATTACCGCATCCAGGTGATCCAGGGCGATGAGAAGCCCCTCCAGGATATGCGCGCGGGCCTTGGCCTTTTCCAGTTCGTACTGTGCCCGGCGGACGATCACGTCGTTGCGGTGCTGCAAGAAGATCAGCAGCAAGCGCTTGAGGGAGAGCAGGCGCGGTTGCCCATCGACCAGGGCCAGCAGACGCACGCCGAAGGTCGATTGGAGCGGCGTGTACTTGAAGAGCCGGTTCAGCGCCTTCTGGGGCTGCGTGCCCCGCTTCAGTTCGATGACGACGCTCATGCCACGCCGGTCGGACTCGTCGCGCAAGTCGCTGATCTCGTCCAGCCGTCCGTCGCGCACCAGCGAGGCGATGCGCTCAATGAGCGTGGTCTTGTTGACCATGTAGGGGATCTCGGTGACAACAATGCGGTGACGCGCGCCACGCATCTCCTCAATGTGAGCCACGGCCCGCATGATGACCTTGCCGCGTCCCGTGCCGTAGGCCTGCACGATAGGCTCCCGCCCCATAATGACGCCGCCGGTCGGGAAGTCTGGCCCTTTAATGAACTGCATCAGCTCCTCGACGCCGATGTCTTCCTGGTGCTCCCAGTTGTCCAGCAGATAGACCAGGGCGTCGACGACTTCCTTGAGATTGTGTGGCGGAACGTTGGTGGACATGCCCACAGCGATGCCCGATGATCCGTTGACCAACAGATTTGGCACGGTGGAGGGAAGCACTTCCGGTTCCTGGAGCGTCCCGTCGAAGTTATCGACCCAATCGACCGTGTCCTTGCCGATATCGACCAGCATCTCCATGGAGATCTTCGCCAGCCGCGCCTCGGTGTAGCGCATGGCGGCGGGCGAATCGCCGTCGATGGAGCCGAAGTTACCCTGTCCATCGACCAGCATGTAGCGTACGGAGAAATCTTGCGCCAGCCGCGCCATGGCGTCGTAGACGGCTGAATCACCGTGCGGGTGGTACTTGCCTAAAACCTCGCCGACGATGCGGGCTGACTTCTTGTGCGGTGAGGACGGGCGAATGCCCATATCGTACATGGCGTAAAGAATGCGGCGCTGCACGGGTTTGAGCCCGTCGCGCGCGTCGGGCAATGCGCGAGCCACGATCACACTCATGGCGTAATCGAGATACGAGCTGCGCATTTCTCGGTCAATATCAACCTGGCGAATCTTGCCAGCGTTATTTTCCATCAATACAATATCTTCTTTTTCCACAAAAGCTACCTTTTGGTGAGATGATGATCTGAGGGAAAACGTAACGTCCCAATCGCTAATTATACTTCAATTAGGACAAAGAGCGAATGCAAAGTCGTCTTTGGGCAGGGCTTTACCATTCTCGCTACACGTCTACGCTTGCTCGAAGTGGTTTTTGGCCGCTAACGGGGATCTCTGAAATTACGGCATTAGGAATCAGCTAGGTGCAACGCACCTTCGAATGCTCGAAAAATGGCTTGTGCAGGCACGGGTGGGTGAATTGTGAGCAGGTGCGTTACTATGCTATCGTATCAGCAAGGGGCTGGATCTGCCACTCTGTCACGTCCTTGGGGATCTCCTCACTCTGATTGGAACTAACCACTATGCCTGAAGTTGGTCAGTTTGTGATACATGTATATATGCATATAATGGAAGATATAATGGAAGTCATGGCATTCAGGAAGGCCATGCCGAAACGTGTAGGTTCTTTGAAGTCCAACAGCATGCCATGAAGCACATTAGCGGAGAGTCCATGACAAAGAGAGATCGTGTGCTGTTCGTTTATCTGCGAATCTTTACGGTTGGTGTAATCCTCGTGGCACTGGGCCCACCTCCGGTACAGGGGACATTCGCCGCTTCCTCTTACACTCCCACCGAGTTGAGCTACGGTCTGTACTGGTTCGGCCTGAACGGTGCCCATCAGAAATTCGCGCCCGGTGAGGCGAATCCCTACTTCGACCCGGATAAGCCGACGCTCATTTTCGTGCACGGCTGGCAGCCCTCTCTGTCGTACACCCTGCCCGATTTCGATTTCAACGGCACCGACACTGCCGCCGGCTGGATCGACGCCGGCTGGAACGTGGGCATTTTCGTATGGAACCAGTTTTCCGACGAGACGACCGGGGTAAGCAGCTCGTGGTTTGACGACGGGCCGCCACCGCAGGGCGTGCTTGACGCCGAGGCCAAGATCTGGACGGCGAACGGCCCGCGCGGCATGCGCTGGCGCGACTGGGACGACTGGTTTGACGGGTACAGTGATCCGCCGCCCGGCACGCCAAGCGCCGGGATGCTCTTCTACCAGACCTACGTCGCTGCGCTAACCGATCAGCCGTATGCCGACGGTGATATTCGTATTGCCGGACACTCGCTGGGTAATCAGATGGCCGTGCGGCTGGTCAAGTTAGTGGACGAGGGCATTGCTGCTGGCAACGTGCCCGAGAATCTGCGGCCCTCGCGTGTGGCGCTCCTTGATCCCTACTGGTCCCCGGGCTCACAAGACTATCTGGAGAACTGTACCACGGGTGACGTGGTTCGTGAGTACGTCGCCGGCCTGACCTCCACGGGTACGCTGTTCGAATGGTACTGGTCATCCGCCTGGACCACGCCGCCGCAGGGCGACGCCAACGACCTGCTCAAACCGATGACTTTTTACGCCGAGATGGACCCCGCCTACGCGCTCCAGGACACGGAGAAGCACCTGGCTGCGCAGCACCTGTATTTTTGGTCCTACGCCTTCGACGGGCCGGCGCCTTGCACGGGGGAGGATTGCCTCGGGATGACCCGGGTTTTATCGAAGATGAGCAATGATCAATTGGCAGCGGTGATGCGGTCCGATTATCGCTGGGCACAGACCGCCGGACAGAACACGGACACGCCGGGTGACGATGCCTACCACGCGGTCTTGCAGAGCGGTGCGCCCTACACGGTGACGGCGCTCACAGCCCACCCCGTAAGCCAGACCGTGGGAGGCGCCGTCATCGTCACGGCGACGGTTCCCGCTGCGCCTGAGGGAACGCTAGTTTCCTTCGCTACTGATCTAGGCACAATCACGCCCCGCGCCGTACTCCGTGGAGTACCTGGAGGTCTAGCATCGGCTTCCCTCACCTCCAACCTCGCCGGTACGGCTCACGTCTCTGCGACCACACGTGGCGTGGGTGGTACAGTGCAGAGCACGACCACCGTCACTTTTACCATTGACGATGTCAATGACGCGCCATATTTCACCAGTACGCCCGTCACCGTGGCTACGTCGGGTCTGCCCTATACTTACCTCATCACCGCCGACGACCCCGACCTGATCCACGGCGACACGTTGAGCATCACCGCGCTGACGTTGCCGGCCTGGCTGGCGTTGACTGGCAGCGGCGACACAGCGACGCTCGCCGGCACACCGACCCACACGGCCCTGGGCGATCATCCCGTCGTGCTGACCGTATCCGACGCCGGTGGGCTGACGGACACGCAATCCTTCACCATCACCGTCGCAGTTGGGTGCCGTATCTACGTCCCGTTAGTGTTGAGCTCCACACCCGATTGAAATCCTGAACATGGTTCAGAAACCCCAGGGGGAAGCTGATCTCCCACGCAGCCCAGTTGACCTCTTTAACCCCGATGCTATAACAGCCCCTATATAGCAATCACTTTTAACTGTTAGGAAACCAATGCAAGGGAAGGAGACCGACGATGCTTATCCGTAGCGTACGACGCGCTCTGAGATTGCTCAACCGGATATTCTACTCGTTGTACGTGGCTCCTTTGAAAGAGGCCGTTATCGATTTCACGGATCTTTCCCTCGGCCACAAAATTCTGGCGGTCGGTGGATACCTTAGCATCGCCCTGGTGCTGGTGCTGACCCTCCTCTTCGAGCTGTTCTCGGGAGAGCTTGGCCTGGTGACCTATACGTTTTCTACAGGTGAGGCCTGGGTCACTAAACAGATACCCACGCTGGTGATGATCACCAGCAGCCTGGGGGTCCTGCTGGGATGGGCCTTCCTCCTCACTGGTGCGACGGATTGCCATCCCTTTGTCTTTGTACCGGTGCTGGGATTCTTTGGCTTTCAGCTCTTTGCTCTTTCAGCGGGCGCCCTCAGTGAGGAAGGGTCCTGGCTTGAGCTGCTGTTTTGCCTGACCGCCCCGGTATTGTTGATGGGAACGCTCGGCCTCTATCTGCTCACGCACCGAAAATCCTACTGGCGCAATCTCGCGCTGGTGGAGTTTGCCATCTGGTTCTGCGTGATGCTCTTCTACGTCACCGGTCACTGGCTGGTCGCCCCAGACGCGATCACCGTCGCCGAGACCCTGGAGGCCATTTTCAACATCCTGGCGATTTTGGCTGTACCCTGGTGGATGGTGTCGGGTCTGGTGCTGGTCTCCCTGGCGCTCGACACAGGGCGCAAGCTCACTATGACGTTGCGACGGATCTTTCCTGAGAGTATGTTGCGGGCGATCACGATCTTCGTGATGTTGCTCTATCCCGGCCTGCTCGTCTTTGCCATCGCGCTCGGCGACGAAGCGGCTCCGCTGGTGATGTCGCTGGTGGCCAACGGCTTTCTGGTGCTCCCGTTGATCCTGGTGATGGTGGGGCTGGCCCTCTTCAAGCGGTTGACAATGCAGCGTGTGGCGATGCTGCTCACTCTCACCTTTACCCTGCCCGTCTTCACGTTAGGCGTGGCGATGGCCTTGGGCGGCGTCGATATCGGCGACGTAATGGGGATGTCGATCCAGAGTACCGGAGTCTTACCGCCCACGCTTGTCTTCGTCGCGCTGATGGCTTACAATGTGCTGAGTGTCGGCGCGAACTTCAGTGACAAAGATGGAAAGTATCTGCCTCGCAGCGGTCGCATTCTGTTGGGCTTTGGCGTCGCGCTCCTCGTCACCAGCTTCACCGTCTTCTTTGCCAACATCCGCGATCCGGTCACCGGCAACGCGAACGAAGAGCTACAGATCGCCATCGACGCCTTTTTCGCCGTCGGGCTCTTCTTCCTGGGATTACCCTACTTCATCTGGCGGGTGTGGAAGCGCCGTGACACCCTCTCCGGCGACGAGGAAGCGTTGGCCGACACCATTCCCGTCTTCGCGTGGCTGGAGGAATCGCTGGGACGGAAGGGCGCGTTGCTCCTCACCATCGCTGCGGTGATCGTCGCCTGTCTCATCTGCGTGGTGGGGATGCTGCTCATCGAACCTATCTCGGTGGGGGGCGCTTATAATCTGTCTGAGAGAGGGCGTGTTTCGTATTGCGTATTTTTGCCGTCCTGTTTCTGGGAAGGGTCACCAGCCGCGATAATCGTTTTTGACTATCAAAATTGACTTCACTGAAATAACCATCAACCTCACGCAAAGACGCCAAGAACGCAAAGAAATTCATAAGATGGTAAATTTTATTGAACTCGGTTGGCTTTACTATTCAGAAAAGTAAGACCCGTTTAAAAATCTTGGCGACTGTCCGCCCTTTGGTCGGCGGCGTCTTTGCGTGAGGCACAACCTTTTTTCAGGTGAGTCAAGAAAGAAAGGCGCACAAGTACCGCGGCAGGACAAGCGCAGGGGGAGCGCCGCTTATGCTTCGCGGGTTTGGTCACCGCTAACCCTGTCACGTTGAGGACGGCAAGCAGTATGTACCAGCACCAGCGTCCCTCCGGGCTTAGCAAGAGCAACGCTACCCTTCAGGGTGCTGCTCCCTTGGGGACGGAGCGGCTCCTTTTTTTCAGAACAGCCCAGGATTCATGCTGAAAAATCGCCTTGACGGGTTTCTGCAGTATACTGGAAGCGTGCCAAATCTCGATGGTGAAAGCCGAATCGGCTCATCTGATCTACTGCCAAGGAAGGTAAAAATGTCCAATTCTGAACTTCATGAAGTCGTCGTGGTGGGAGCCGGGCCTGCAGGCGCGACGACCGCTTTCTTTCTCGCTCAGGCCGGCGTAGACGTTGCGCTCGTCGATCAAGCCACTTTCCCCAGGGACAAGATCTGCGGTGACGGCATCTGTCCACGCGCCGTCCACGTCCTGGAAAAGATGGGGTTGCTCCCCTGGGCGGAGGCCCAGCATCCCCGACAGCGGGTCCGGTTAGGCGCACCCGACGGTACGGTCGCCGAAGCGAGGGGGGTTCCCGGAGATCCGCCTTTCGATTACGCGGGGTTCATTATCCCCCGGCGGGTCTTCGACAATGTGCTGGTGCAGAAAGCCGTTGAAGTGGGTGCCTATCTGGTAGAGGGCACGCGTATCACCGCCGTGGAGCGCCTCTCGGAGCAGCGCGTGCGTGCCATCGGCAGGCGCATGAATAAGACCGTGCACTTTGAGGCGCCCCTCCTCGTCTGTGCGGAGGGCGCGCCCTCCTCGCTTACCCGCAGATTTGGTCTCGTCCCTGGGCCGGCGGAAACGGTTGCAGTCCGTCGCTACTTTGAGGGCATTGACGACGAGGTCCCCGGACTGATGGAGATCCACTGGGAAAAACGCATTCTGCCGGGATACGGTTGGATATTTCACCTGGGTAACGGCCGCGCCAACGTGGGATTAGGGATGTACGCCCACGAGGTCAAGACCCGGCGCGAGAATCTACACGCTCTGCTGGAGACCTTCATTACCCACAACGCTTACGCCCGCCGAGCCCTCGAAAATGCTCAGCCTAGCGGACCCGCCCGTGGTTATCCCCTGCGGATGGACGCTCATGCCATGATTCCTTACACAGATAACGTCCTCGTGGTCGGCGATGCCGCTGGACTGGTTCATCCGATGACTGGTGAGGGGATCGGGCCCTCCATGCTCTGCGCCGAGCTGGCGGCCGGCCACGCTCGGCGCGCACTAGAACGCGGCGATTTCTCCACGGAGCAGTTGTCCGCTTATGGGCGCACCTTCCACACAACCTTTGACGCGCTCTATAGGGCAGCGCGCTTTGCTCGACGTTTTATCGGCGTACCAGCTTTTGCCAATCGGATGATAAAATCTGCACGCCGCGACCCCGAGATTGCCGGTGTCCTGAGCAAGATCATCCGGGGGGTAGCTTCGCCACTCCAGCTGATGCGGCCGGGTATGCTGCGCCGTTTGCTTTTCTGACCCCAAGGAGTTTGATTAATCCCTGCTGGCGCGCTATCCCATCGTCGTGCACGGTGACCTGCCTCACCACGATCTGCGGCGCACCTACGCCCGCCGGCTTTACGAGGCAGGCGTAGGTGCGCCGGCGGTGTATGCCTTCGACCTGAGCCGGTTGCAGCGATAACTTGAATTCAAATTATGATTTCACTGAAATAACTAGCAGAAATCGGATTTTTCTACGACTTGATACTATATGTGGGTTTCTCACGACCAAAATTACTAGATGTGGGGTATGGCCACCTAAAAATCCGATTTCTTGGACCTTTTTTCAGGTGAGTCATCTTTGACTTCACTGAAATAAACCCTAAAAATCGGATTTCTTCAAAACTTTCCACTACATGCAGGAAAACTCGCGGCCAAAACCGCCAGATATAGGGGATGACCGACTAGAAATCCGATTTTTTCTACTTTTTTTCAGGTGAGTCGTCCTTCAATGCAGCAAC
>DAOTUH010000019.1:0-4657 GCA_034437255.1 Anaerolineae bacterium | reverse complement strand
GCGCTGGGCGGCTACGACCTCGCGCTGGTGAAGGAGGCCGATCCTGCCGAGGTCGAGGTGGGCGACACCATCGGCTATGCGCTCTGGGTCACCAACACTGGCGAGCTGCCCGCCAACGTCACACTGCGGGATGTTATCCCCGCCGGTACGGAGTACGTGGCAGGCTCTGCCTTGGCCCTCGGCGGCACAGGCACCCTGGATGACAGTGACGGCATCGAGTGGCAGGGCACCCTAGAGGTGGACGAAGACGTGCTGGTCACCTTCGGCGTCAAGGTGGTGGCCTGTGAGGGCGTCGCCTGCGGCACCCTCCGCAACGTCGCCACCGCCGAGATCGACGGCGTCTCCTACCTCTGGCAGGCGCAGGTGGATACCGTCGTCCGCTGTCCCGATCTGACCATCAGCGGCACGGGACCGGAGCGCAGTCCGCAGTTCAGCGATGGCACCTTCAAGCGCTACGACGTGACCTTCACCTACGAGAACAAGAACGATCATACTCACCCCGGCGTGGCGCATACCAGCACCGTGACCATCACGCTGCCGGCGGGCGCGCAGTTCTCGGCCTCCAATCCCATCGCCGACGAGACCTCGGCCGACAAACGCACCAAGATCTGGCGGCTGGGCGACCTGGCGGCGGGCGCGAACGACGCCATCCAGGTGCAGGTGGAGCCGTATCAATGGTTAGCAGATGGCGTGCCCGTCACGGCGACCATTGCCTCTGAACCGGGCGTGGAGTGCGATCCCAACGCGCCTAACCAGGAGACGGTGACGACCCATCTCACCAAGATGTCATTGGAGAAGCGCGCCGACAATCCGCGCTGGACGGTGACGCGCGATCCAGAGACCGGCGAGGTCACGCAGCGTATGTTGGTCAATTATTACCTGCGGTATCATTACCAGACTCCGGACCCCCATCGTCCGCCGGTGAGCAGTTACCACATCGACGAGCAATGGCCGGGTAGTCTGAACTTTGAAAGGTACACCAGCGACCCGAAACTGGACATGGTCATCATCGGGCGGCAAGCAACGCCAGCGGCCGATCCGCCGACGACCTTGCGCTTCAAGGCGACGGAGTACCTGCGCGTCGACGATCCTGGCTGGCTGCGGCTGCAGGGCGCAACCACCGTCGTCACACCGGGTCAGGTCATCGTCAATGAGGCCGAGGAGACCTACGAGACCCAGAAGACCCAGGGCACCGGCACCGAGGTCTATACCGACAGCGCTCGCGTTGAGATACTGGCCCCGCTGACCCCGCCGTATATCATCTTTCCGGAGGAGGGCAACACGTGCGCGGGTGATTCGCTGGAGGTGCGCGGCTTCGCTCAATCCGGTGTGACCGTCACCCTCTATATGGACGACGACTTGGAACCGACGACGCCCGTCGCCCAGATTCAGCCGGATGCACTAGGGTATTTTACGGCGGTGGTGAATATCCCGGCCGGAGATGAGTTTGCTGTCACCTATCTTATCGCCAAAGCCGAGCGTGCGGGTGAGACCAGTGAGGATTCCAACCGCGTGACGGTGGGCGCGCCCACGTGGGGCGGATGGTGCCCCCAGCGGTCCTACTGGGAGGGGACGCTCCAAGCCGGGCCTAACGAGGGCCAGCATCGCACCTACGTCTTCCGGGGGAAATCCGGGATGCGGCGCACGCGCAACTGGCAGATCCCCGGCGAGTACGGCTTCTGGCATACCCGACTGCATCTCTACTCTTGCTGCACCGACGCCACGCAGGCCATGACCGTCACCGCCGACGGCAGGGTCTACACGCCCAGCAGCCGCGACGGGCACTGGTATCACTTCAACGTCACCGGCGGCGCCCACGACGTCACCATCCAGAGCCAATGCGGCGACGAGACGAAGTCGAGCAGCGGCGAGATCCTCATCGACCCCGACGGCTACGTCTTCAACGTGGACGAGGGCGGCGACTACGACGCCACCACCGGCATGTTCGATCCCGTGCAGCCCATCCCCGGCGTCACCGTGACCTGTATGATGTCCGCGCCGCAGTGGGGCGGCTGGGTGCCCTGGCCCGCGCACCTCTACGAGGACCAGGTCAACCCGCAGGTGACCGACGACGTCTACCCCGATGGCATCACCACCCCCGGCTACTACGCCTTCTTCACGCCGCCCGGCCACTACTACATCCAGGTCGAGGGCATCCCTTCGACAGGCTCAGGGCAGGCTCCCGGCTACCAGGCGTGGCGCAGCCCCGTCGTCGAGGTGATCACGCAGATCGTCCACGTCAACGTGCCGTACACGCCGTGGGCCGAGGAGGTGGCGGAGCGCGTCACCCTGACGCCCGACGGGCCGGATCCCGAGACCGTCACCATCGCCGTGGGCGAGACGGTAGAGTGGCAGGCAATATTGCGTGCGACGGACACCATCACCAACCTCATCGCCTGGAGCGAGAACCCCATCCTGCAGCCCAGGAGCGACATCGATCCGCTGCTTGATACGCGCGGCTTCGACGCGGGCCTCCTGGAGCCGGGACGCACCTACCGGCGCACCTTCGCCTGGCCCGGCCCCTACGACTACACCGACGCCCACGGCAACACCGGCACCGTCGTCGTCACCGGTGAGCCGCCGTATGAATACATCTATCTGCCGCTGGTGCTCAAGGATCACTAGACATCACCCACCGGATATGAACGCCTTCGGGCACGGCGGCGAGGCCGTGCCCGAAGGCATTTTATACGTTCAGATTTCTGAGATTGCGCAACCCACTGAAACGAGTTAAAATCACTTTAGACATCCCAAAGGACGTGAAGAGCGCGAGATACGAAGCATGTGGTCGAGGACACCGGCCTCGGTCAAAGATCGACATAGACCACTGAGGACTAAGGACATGAAGCGTGCGACGAACTGCACAGAGCCAAACGTCATTCGCGTCGTCGTCGTTGACGATCAGACCCTCGTCCGTGAGGGGCTGGCCTCGTTGCTTGCTCCCATGCCTGATCTGACGATTGTGGGCACCGCTGCCGATGGCCGTGAGGCCCTGGATCTCGTCGCCGAACAGTCCCCTGACGTGGTACTGATGGACGTGCGCATGCCGGGCATGAACGGCGTCGCCGTCACGCGCAAGATCTGCGCCCGCTATCCCCGCGCTCGCGTCATCGTGCTGACCACCTTCGACCACGACGAGTACGTCTTCGAAGCGCTGCGTGTCGGGGCATCCGGCTACCTGCTCAAGAACGCCGATCCTGATCGCCTGGCCGACGCCATCCGCGCCGTGCATGCCGGGGCGTCTATCCTCGATCCGGCTGTCACCCAGAAGGTGATCTGCCGCGCCAACCGCGCAGACACAGACCCGGCGCTGACCGAGCGGCTGACGCCCCGCGAGCGTGAGGTGTTGCAGCTGGTCGCCGAAGGCGCGACCAACGCCGAGATCGCCGAAACACTGTGCCTGGCGGTCGGCACGGTCAAAAATCACGTCAGCCACATCCTGGGCAAGCTGGGCGCACGCAGCCGGGCGGAAGCGGCGCGCCTGGCGATGGAGTGGGGCCTGCTGACCAGCGACGGCCCATGAGCGATGACCCAGAAAACGTCGCCCCGGCCGGATGCTCACCAGGACATCCGCGCGGGCCGCAAGACGTTTATCGCGACCGTCGTCACCGTATACGTCACTGCCTTTGTCTTCCCGCAACAGCCGTTCACCCCTGGCGAGATCATACGTCTGATCGCCGTGGGCGGACTCTACGTGCTGGTAGGCCTCGCGGTCATCGAGACCTACACTCGCACAGGTGCGCGCCTCGCCCTGGTCGTCTTCTACGCGCTTGAGATTCCGCTGGCCGGATTCATCGTCTATGAGACGGCAGGTTTCTTCCTCGCCGGCCTGATCATGCTGCCCCTGGCCGGATTGAGCGTGCAAGTGCTCCCCCGCCGCTGGATGCTGACGGTGAGCGCTCTGCTCGTCATCGCCCTGGGCCTGTCCTATGGATTGCGCGGTGGCTGGGAGGCAGCCTTGCTGGCGAGCCCTGGCTACCTAACGGCCATCGTGTTCGTGATTCTGATCACACAGACAGCCGTGCGCGAACGTGAGGCGCGAGCCGAGGCAGAAGCGATGGCTGCCGAGCTGGCAGAAGCCAACCGGCAGCTTAAGTATTACGCAGCCCAAGCGGAGGAGCTGGTCATCACCCGCGAGCGTGCCCGCCTGGCCCACGAGATCCACGACTCGGTGGGCCACACGTTGACTGCCCTCGACGTACAACTGGAAATGCTGGCCCGGCTCCCCCAAGAGCAGATCGATGAGCGCCGAAAGATCACCGAACAGGCGCAGGCGCTGGTCAAAGCGGGGCTGACCGACGTGCGGAGGGCGGTGCGGGCACTGCGTCCTGCCGCGCTGGAGACCTTCTCGCTGCCCGAGGCCATCTCCGCGCTGGTCGCTGACTTCGAGCAGAGTACGCATCTCCACATCGTCCAGCGGGTGGACGGCGAGGTGCTCCCTCTCCCGCCACGCCTGGCCATCCCACTCTACCGGGCTGCCCAGGAAGCGCTGACCAACGTTCGACGCCACGCGCCGGCGGCTCAAGAAGTAACGGTGCGCTTGGAATACAGCGCGGAGACCGTTTCCCTGACGGTGGAAAACGACGGTGTTTCCCAGACCTCCGAGGCCTCGGAAGACCTCGGAGATCTACAAGAAGGGTATGGCCTGCGCGGCTTG
>DAOTUH010000018.1:0-6537 GCA_034437255.1 Anaerolineae bacterium | reverse complement strand
GTCGAGAACCGCCTATCAGACACGACGTTCGGCTACACCTCAAAAGGGTCGGGCTGTGATAAACGCAGCGTCCCCGGCCAGTACCAACAGCCAGACCTCCGAGGTTTCCAAAACCTCGGAGGTCTGGCTGTTCTCACCACCTACTGTCCAATCGTCAACAGCTGCCCACCGCTGCGCCCGAAGACCTCCGGAAAGGTGAACCCTTCGCTACCGTCGGCAGGACGTGGGTGGCGCCAGGCAGCGTGGCGCGGAAGGCATAGCTGTAAAGAGACGCAAGTCAATGGTATACTAAGGTTGTGAAGGATCCTTGGCTAAGTAAGAGTAAGTTCTTGAAATGCAAGGAAAGTGGGGATGATACGGATTTATCTGGATACGTGTAGCATCCAACGTCCTTTGGACAGTAAGACGCAAATTCGAATCGCGTTAGAAGCGGAAGCCGTCTTAGGTATCTTGACGCTTTGTGAAAAAGGGGCGGTCGAACTCGTTCAGATGCGCTGACTTTTGAAATTGAACGGACACCCAATTTAGCCCGTCGAGAGTATGCCAGGGAAGTCTTGACCTCGGCAACGACGTATATCAGGTTGAATGCGAGACTAGAAACGAGAGCCAGGGACTTTCATCTACGTGGTCTTCAACCGTTGGATGCCCTACATCTATCAGCTGCGGAAAAAGCAAATGCTGATTACTTGTGTACGTGTGACGATCGTTTTCTTAAACGGGCGCGAACCTTCTCCGATTTGAGCGTTAATGTGCTTGATCCCGTAGAGTTGATAGGAGTGTTGGAATCATGACCATCAAAGCTAAACCATTGGCAGAAATACTCCAGGAAGCCATCGGCGTCTTGTGTCGTGAGATAGGAATTGTGAACACTTTGCGCTTCGTCAATCAGTTCACGACAGGGTACGGTAACTACACGGAAGAGTGTGAGGCGCTGTTTGGCGAGATGAGCATGGATGAGATCATTGTTGAAATCAAGCGCTCTCACGGTCAAACCGAACCCTCTGCGTAATAAGCTGGTCGTCGTTTAATATGGGCTTCAAGCGTTGAGATTGACGATGATAATGTCATGGTCAAATCTCCCCCAACGGGACGCGGACACTTCAAGTTAGAGGCTATAAAGAAAGACCTCGGAGATCTTCAAGATCTCCGAGGTCTCTGCTATTTACTCGCACATCACTGCCCAATCGTCAACAACCGACCGCCGCTCCTCCCGAAGACCTCTGGGAAGTAGAACTCCTTCGCTACCGTCGGCAGGACGTGGTAGTCGCCCGGCAGCGTGGCGCGGAAGGTGTAGCTGTACTCGTAGGTGCCCGATCCCAGGACGTCAGCGAAGAGGACGACTTTCTCGTCGCGCAACTCACTGCGGCTGTACCACCGCCACCACCACCAATAGCGTGAGTCCTGACGGCGCAGCGTCGGGTCCATGGCTAACAGGCTCGTCGTCGCCAGCCCCGTGTCGATGGCCTCGCCGCCCGCCGGGAGCGGGTCCTCCACCACGACGTAGTAGCGGTCGTGCGGCGTGATGATCGTCAGATCGACGCGGACGACGTCGCCCAACTTGATCTCCCGGAGCTCCGGGCAGTCGGTGACACGCCCGCCTTCAGCTAACGCTTCTTGCGCACAGGCCGCGTCGGTGTAGCGCCGCTGGATGATAAAGCCTCGATCGGCAGGCTCCAGCGCCTCCACAGGCCGATAGACCTCCAGGTGCGCCGTGTAGTAGAGCCGACCGGGTCCGGCGGTGCGGGCCACGGCTAAGGCGTTGGTCGCGTCGACCAGCAGGTCGGCCACGGCGACCTCGACGGTGGTGCTCTCCTGGACTGTCTCGCGCGTGGCACTGGCCTCGGTCAACAGGTCGTCGTTGAGGTAGAGTGCGAAGTCATAGTCGGCGTCCAGCTCGCCGGTCTCCACCATCCAATCGGTGAGGGCGATGAGCGCCCAGGCCGTCTCCTGCGTCGTCTCCCAGATGCCGGCGTCGCGGGCGACCATCAGCCAGCGCACCACGTTGGGATTGAGCGCGTTGCCCGGATCGAGTTTGGTGAGCGTATCCAGGACGATGGCGGTGGAGCGCGTGTCGGTGTTCATGGCCCACCAGTCGCGGACCTCCTCCTCCCAGTGCGCGCCGGTGGCGCTGAGGATGGCGGCGTTGTTCAGGTCGGAGAGCAGCGTCTCCAGCCGGGCGTCACTGCGGTCGCGCCCGCCCTGCAGCCATATCGCCTGCGCCAGATAGGCCCGCGCGTAGTGGCTCAGCTTGTCTCGGTGTTCGTAGACGTTGTCGATGATGCGCGCCGGCGCTTCGCCGGCCTCCGCCAGCACGTAGAGCAGCCACGCCTGGTGATTGGCGCTGCGCGTGTTCTCGTAGGTATCCACCTCCTGGATCTGGTTCTGCAGATAGCCGATGCCCTGGGCCAGCACGTCCCCGTCCACCGCCACGTCCATCTGCCGCGCCTTGACCAGCGCGAAGACGACGTAGCCGCTGACGTAGGCGTTGCTGCGCCATTCGTTGGCCCGGTACCACCAGCCCCAGCCGCCGTCGGGGTTCTGTTGCTGATAGAGCTTGTTCAGGCCCTCTTCGACCAGGCCGGGCAGTTTCTCGGCCAGCTCAGGATTGTCGATGTCCAGTGACTGCAGCGCGCGGTAGGTGAGCAGGTTGGGCAGGAAGCGGCTGACCGTCTGCTCGGTGCACTCGTATTCGAAGTGCTCCAGATAATCCAGACCGTCGCGCATGCCCGCCGCCAGGCTGGGATCGAGCTGGACGGTCAGCTGCCCGCGCCGCGTGTCGACGTCCGGCGGCAGCGCAACAGCCTCTGCGACGGCGCCACCCTCGATCAGCTGGCCCGCCGTGCCGACGATGTCGGGCGCGGTGTAGCGCAGCACCTGCAGCGACCCCTCGGGGCCGGTGGCGAGGCGCGGTTTGCTGGCGTCGGCGTAGTCGCCCGACGTCGCGCTGAAGATCAGCTGAGTTTGCTTCACGTCGGCCACCGTCACCCACCAGGTGACCTTTGCCTCGCTGCGCGCCGGGATGGTGACCATCTGCTCGCCCGGCGTCTCCTCGGACAGGGACGTGCCCTCGGCGCTCAGGCGGACGGAGACTTCCAGGTCGTCGTCGGTGTTGTTGCTGACGTTAGCTGCCAGCTGCGCGCGGTCGTCCACCACGAAGAAGCGCGGTGCGACGGGACGCACCAGCAACGGCTTGGTGGCGACGAGATCGGTCGTGTCCTCGCCCACCTCCGTCTCGGCGGTGAGGCCGACGGCGCGCGCCGTCCAGGTGGTGAGATTGTCGGGCAGCGTCACGGTGACCTGCGCTTGCCCTTCCCCATCGGTGACCAGCACCGGTTCCCAGGCGGCGGTGTCCTCAAACTCCTCGCGGATCTCGACGCCGGCAGGCGGCGCGGCGCCCTCCGCCTTCTCGCGTTCCACCGTCGCCGTGGGTGCGGCAGCCGGCACCTCCATGGCCTCTTCCTCGACCATCTCCCCGTCGCCGACGTTAAAGGCGCGCTCGGCTTCGTCTTGCGCCCAGCTCTGCTCTACCAGATCAAGATCCTCGGCCAGCTCTTCCATGTAGCGGTTGGCGGAGATGGAGAGCGCGCTGGCGGTCTGCACGTTGAGCGCGCGCCGCGTGTAGAGCGTGCCGTGGATGTCGGCGCCACGCGGGCGGAGGCTGAGCACGGCCTTGTCCACCATGTCGAAGGAGAGTTCGGCGCCCACAGCGGGGCCGCCGTCCGGCTCCGTGGCGGTGACGGTGTAGGTGACCTCCTCGCCAGGCTGCGCCTGTTCGGTGTTGGGCGCGACCTCCAGCGAAAGGCGTTTGGGCGCCGCGCTGACGTCCAGCGGCAGCAGGCCCATCTTGAAATCCGCCGGGCCGTCGTCGCGCCCCTGGATCAGCACCACGGAGACGTAGATGTTGGGGATATCGCCCGCTTCGATAGGCAGGCGGTAGATGGCGCTGTTGGTCTCCAGCCGGACCACCTCGTGGCGGCGGACGCTGCCGCGCTCCACGGTGACCAGCGCCTGATGCGGGCTGGTGAAGGGCGAGGGGATGAGGATCTCGGCGGTCTCGCCGACGTCGTAGCTGGTCTTGTCGCTCACCAGCGTGATGCGGTCGTGGTTCTCGCGCCGCCAGGAGACGCTCTCTTCCCCCGCTACCCAGAGGAAGATGCTGGAGCGGATACCCCCTTTACTTCCCCCCTCATTTGGGAGGGGATTGAGGGGGGTCGCGATGACGTGATAGCTGCCGCCCTGCGGCGGGACGAAGGTCGCCACGGCCTCGCCCAGCTCGTCGGTGGTGACCTCGAGATCGGTGACGAAGACGTCCTCCGTCTCCCAATCCCAGTATCCGCCACCAAACTCGTTGCGGACGAAGGTGTTCTTCCACTCACGGCGGTAGACCTCGACGAGCAGATCCTTGTCCTCCAGCCGCTCGCCGGTCCAATCCACAGCGACCAGATCGATGTTGCTCTCCTCCCCGGCGTCGCCGACGTACTCCTGCGCCTGCAGCCCGATGTAGTAGGGGCCGGGATGGACGACGGCGCTGGTGCGTCCGGCGATGGGCTGGTTATCCGGCCCGGTGGCAACAGCCTCAATGGTGAGCCGGCGCGCGCCCTTCTGCAGTGCCTCGTCGAGTTCGTCGCCGTCCAGGGTGATCTGGAGATTGCCCTGGTCGTCGGTGCGCCCGCTGCCGCTCATGATCGGCTCGCGCGGCGCGGGTGGCTCCCACCACCAGCAGCGATAGCAGATGTAAGGATCGTCGACGTCGTCGAAGCTGTAGCGCCCGCCCCACGGCGGCTCGAAGGTGTAGCGCTCCGCCAGCACGTTCCACTCGACCGGCGCGTCCGCCAGCGGCCCGCCGAAGTAGTACGCGGCATTGATGGTCGCCTCGACGTCGTCGCCGCGCTGGACTTCCGCCTCGGTCTCCACCGTCACCTCGAACTCTGGCGGGCGGTAGGCGGCGACCTGGAAGCGCTTTTCATCATAGAAGTCCTTGAACTCGACCGTGATGGCGTAATCGCCCAGTGCCGCGCCTTCCTCCAGATCCACGGTGCCGTGGAAGGTGCCCAACTCACTGAGTGGCAGCATCTCTTGGTAGATCTCGGTGCCGTCCGCGCTGCGGATCATCACCCGCACCCCGGTCACGCCGGGCATGCGGTAGATGGCGTCATCCTCGGCGCGGATCACGCCCTTGAAGTTGACGGTCTGGCCCGGGCGGTAGATGGGCCGGTCGGTGGTGATGTAGCTGCGGTAGTCCCGCACGCTAACGCCCTCGCTCACGCCGAAATCCCAGGGGCTGATGCCGCGCCCCCAGCCCTCGGCGATGGCGGTGAAGGGCGATTCGCTGTACGCCCAGACGCTGCCTCGGTTAGCTGATAGTTCGATCTGCGCTACGCCGTCGGCGTCGGTGGTCACCTGCTCATCCAGCGTCCCGTAGGGCGAGAAGAGCGTCAGGTCGAGATCAGCCACGGGTTGGCCCGTCGCCAGATCCGTGGCCCAGAGCAGGACCTCGTCACGGGCCGTCTTCAGGGTCAGGTTAAGATCGGAGACGACGAGCACGTGGCGCTGGCGCGCGCGGTAGTTGTCCTCGTCGATGTCCGGTGAGTCGGCCTTCAACAAATAGATGCCCGGCGAGAGCGTTCCGCCGCCTTCCACCAGATCGAGCACGGTGTAGGCCTGCTTGTTCAGCGGCGATTCCAGGTTGCGCTGCCAGGCGCGGATTCGGTCGGCGCCGGAGGGCAGATCTTCTTGCCAGAGCAGGTTCTCGGATTGCAGTACTGAGAGCGGCAGCCGGTAGAGCTCCAGATCCAGCCGGGTGACGTTGAGGTGGCCGACGACGAGCTGTGCGGGCAGGGCCGCGTCGTAGGTGGCGATGTCGGAGGGCGTGCGGAGCCGGTAGACCGGCGGCAGCGGCCCGGTGCGGAAGTTCACCGTTCGCCCTCGCGGGATGGTGTTGCCGTAGGGATCGGCGATATCGTCGTCGATGACGACGGTGTAGTCGGTCGAAGGCTGCGCGCCGAAGTTGAGGACAAAGGTGTTATTGTAGGAGGAGAAGTGCGTGTAGACCTGCGTCGGTGAGAGCGGTGGCGTCATGGTCAGGTTGGGCATGACGGTGCTAGGGTCAATGTGGGTGTTGAACTCGATCTGGAAACTGGTGCGGGGCGGCGCATCACGCTCCCCGTCGGCGGGGTTGGTGCGGACGATCTTGGGCAGCGGCACGGTGGTGAAGCGCCAGTCGAAGGCCTCGCGCATGCCGACGCCGCCGGCCCGCGACGTGACGCCGGCGTCCACCGAGGCCGCGTAGACCGTGTCGAAGGCCAGCGCCTCCGTCGGCGTGAAGATCAGGGTGTTGTTCCGCATGCCGTAGTCGCCGGAGATATCCTGCCCGCCCAGCAGCGTGGATTTCTTGAGATGAAAGGCTGCGCTGGCCGAATCCAGATCCACCGGCTGGTTGAACTCGACGCGGATGGGCGTCTCGATGTCCACCAGATCGGCGCCGTCCTGCGGGTGGGTCCAGACGACCTTGGGCGGCAGCGTGGTGAAGCGCCAGAC
>DAOTUH010000017.1:0-6927 GCA_034437255.1 Anaerolineae bacterium | reverse complement strand
ACACCAGCATGTACTGGCGTGATGGGATGCCGTCTGCCTATCGCAGCTGGGATATTCGCACCACGTGGATGGATCGCCTGCCGGGCGTCTACCATCACCATCAGCGGTATCTTCCGTTCTATGCGTTGGCCTTTGGGCGGATGGATCTGCGGAACCAGGGGTACGACCTCGTGTTGACCAACAAGAGTGGTTTCTGTCACGCCGTCCGCACCGGCGACGTGCCTCAGCTCTGCTACTGCCTGGCGCCGACGCGTTACGTCTGGGAGTACGAGACCTACGCTGCCCGCGAGAACCTGCCGGCGGCTTTGCGCGTGGCGCTGAAGCCACTGGTGGCGCTGCTCCGCCGGTGGGATTACGCCGTCGCGCAGCGTTCCACGATCCGCTTTGTCGCCATCTCCCGCGAGATTCAGACCCGCATCCGCCGTTACTACGACCGATCGTCGGACATCATCTACCCGCCGGTGGATGTGGCGCGGTTTCGGCCTACTCCTGAACACGGCGATTACTATCTCATCGTCTCGCGCCTGATTCCGTACAAGCGCATTGATCTGGCGGTGCGCGCGTTCAACCGGCTAGGATTGCCGCTGCGCATCGTCGGAAAGGGTCGGGATCGTGAGGCGTTGGAGGCCATGGCCGAATCCAACGTGGAGTTTCTGGGCTACGTGCCCGACGAGGAGATCGGTGCGCTCTACGCGCAGTGTCGTGCCCTGATTTTTCCGGGCCGGGAAGATTTCGGGATCACGCCGGTCGAGGCCCAGGCGGCGGGTCGTCCCGTCATCGCCTACGGGGTGGGGGGTGCGCTCGACACGGTGGTTGAAGGGGAGACGGGTGCTCTTTTCCGCGAACCGACGCCCGAAGCACTGGTCGAAGCCGTCGCTGCTTTTGATGCAGATGCGGTCGATCCTTCAGCGTGCCGGGCCAACGCGGAGCGCTTCTCCGTGGATCGTTTCCGGCGGGAGACTCGTGCTGTTATCGAAGCACATGCTCAGGCCGGTCCCTGATTTCTTGCCGTATTCCGTCTCCGTTCAGTTGTGGCCGGTGTCCCCACCGAGCCACCCTCTCGACAAAACATCACGCAACACGCACCACGCAACACGCAACACACATCACGCAATCCTTCGACCTTGCTCAGGACAGGCACGCACTACGAACCACGTCTCACCACGGATACGACTGCACCTCAGACTCAGGCCGCCGGGTCCACCAGGGGAGCTCGCCGTACGATTCCTTGATAGCTTCTCCGTCGTAGATCTCCAGCATACAATCGTACCAGCTCATGCCTTCGGTCTTCTGGAAGTGCCACCATTCGATGTCGAACCACGAGTTACGCCAGTTGGAGAGCGCGTTACGGCGTTCCCAGCCGTAGTCGGCGGCTAACGTGGTGAAATCCACGTAGTAGCCCTCGGGCGGCTCGGCTTTGAGTTCGCCGCCTTGCATGGCAGCCAGACCGCCTTGGTTGCGCGCCGACAGGCTCCAGGGCAGCGCGCGCAGCGGTTCGCCCAGGCTGCCGTCCTGCTCCCCGGCCCGGATGTAGACGCGCCAATAGGTGACGCCGCCGATATCCTCGCGCACCAGCTCGATGCGGTCGCTTCGCAGGAAATTCTGGTTGATGTCCACGGCGCGCCCACAGACGTGCCACGAGATGCGGCCCTGGCCGGGACGCGGTGTGTGGTTCATGGGACGCCAGGAATCGCCCAGAATCGAGAGGTAGTCCCATCCGCTGGCCGTTTCGATGGCGCGGCGCAGCGCGTTATAACTGTCGTTGACCGCATCGCTCAGCTTCTCACGCCCGTCGCCGCCGTTGACGTTGGGCAGGCCGATCAGCTCGTAGTGGGGATTGTTCTCAGCCACCGTCAGCTCGGTGTAGAGCGGTGTGTCGAGGGTCTCCTGCATCCGCAGTGAGAGATGTTGAGCCAGTTCGGCGGAGATTGGCTGATCGATCCAGGTGGGGTCCGATAGATCATCGGTCGTGCTGTATCCCTCCTGGGCCAGGCCCCAGCCCGTCATGTCTGCCGCGACGAGGTACGAGGTTTGCCCTCGCCGGAAGACAAAAGCCAGGGTCTTGCCGTCGGGTGCCCACGTCGGCTCGCCACCTGTGCCGAAGAAGAAGGGACGCAGCTCTCCCGACACGATGGCTTCCTGGTCAAAGGGTTGGAGGCGGATCTCCTCGTTGCCGGGCACACCGGCGGAGTAGGCCAGGTACGTGCCCTGGCGGGACCACGCTACGTTATCCTCGTCCTGATTCGGTGTGTTGCTCAGATTGAAGACGTCGCCGCCGTCCAGGGAGATGGCGTAGACTTCCTTGTTGCCGTCCCGCAGTGAGGTGAAGGCGATGTAACGGCCGTCGGGCGACCATGCGGGCGAGAAATCCGCCGCCGGGTCCTGAGTGAGCTGGTAGCTTTCCTCTCCGTCGACGCTGATAATGTGAATGTCGAGATTGCCGTTCTCGTACGTCTCGTAGGCCAGCCACTGGCTATCCGGTGACCACGAGGGGCCGGCCTCAAAGGCAGGATCGCGGGTCAGGCGCACGACGACGCCGGATTGCATATCCATCAAGTAGAGATCCCAGTTTTCGACACGGCGCGATGCGAAGGCCAGCCAGCGTCCATCGGGCGACCAGGCGGGGTCCCGATCTTCGCCGGGATCATGAGTTAGGCGCAGAAGCTCGCCGCTATCTTGTGAGAGCAGATAGATGTCGCTGTTGCCCTCGTGGCGCATGCTGAAAGCGACGGTTCCGCCACTACCCACGGGTGTTGGCGACGGGCCGGGTGTTGGCGACGGGCCAGGCGTCGGCGTGATAACAATAGTACGGATCTCCGGCGGCAACGTCGATGTGGGCGTCTGGTGTTGCCAGATCAGTGCAGCGACGCTGGCGATCAGCAGCAACCAGAACAGCAACGGCAGCGGCACAGGACGGGGTCGAATCAGCCCCATGAGGAAGTGCCAGATTCCGCCGGCCCAGCGCTTGAGTTTGTTCATGGTTATAATCTATCCTAAGAAATGGGGATGTCAAGCGGGGACACGCATAGGCAAACGAAGCAGTTTCCAGAGGGCTAGGGCCTTATCGTTCTCCAGGTGCAACGTACTTTCGCTCACAAACACTGAGCGTGAAACGTTTCATCCCTTGTGTCAACATCTTTCTGCCAGCAATTTTGGAAGTGCGTTGCACCTTTGTATCGAAAACGATAAAATCCTAACAGGGGGCAAATACCTATTGCGCCTGCCCCATGCTGTGTTAAACTTGGGACAAGATCGGTCCATGATGAGAAGTATCTATTCCATGATAAGGCGGGTATGCTATGAACAACGAAATGACGCTTTCTGAACGTGAGCCACTTAAACCACCGGATACAGTTCTGGAACCACCGGACACCGTTGAAAACGTCACCCCAAGCGAGGCCAGGGCACTGGTCAAGTTGGAGGAAGAGACGCTGGTCAAATTGGACGCGCGTGCGGTTGAGTTTGTCACGGCGCTGTCTGAGTCGGAGGTCCATAGCGAGGCTTTCGAGGAGCGACTGGCCGTGATCCATAATATGGGCACGAAGGAGATTCGGGAAGCAGCGAACGTTTCCAACCGCATTCTCAATCGACCCATCCGCGGCTTGGGGGAGGACGAGGCGGTCACGGAGGCGCTTCTGGCACTTCGCAATACTGTCGAGGAATTGGATCCGAGCCAGGAGGAGACCCAGCGAAGGCTGCTCGGCATTATTCCTCTGGGCAGCAAAGCGACAAATTATTTCCGCAAGTATCAGTCTGCCCAGCAGCACATTGACGCCGTCCTTAACAGCCTCTATCACGGGCAGGACGAGTTGCACAAAGACATCGCCACTATCGAACAGGAGAAAGTTAATCTCTGGAACATCATGCACCGCTTGAAGCAATATGCGTACGTTGCGGATCAACTGGCACAGGCCTTTGAGGCGCGCATTGCCGAGATTGAAGCGGAAGATCCCGAAAAGGCGCGTGTGATCAAGGAGGAGATTCTCTTCTACGTGCGGCAGAAGGAACAGGATCTTCTGACGCAACTTGCAGTGAGCGTGCAGGGGTATCTGGCGCTGGACGTGATCCGTAAGAATGACCTGGAGCTTATCAAGGGCGTCGAACGCGCGACGACGACGACCATCTCCGCTCTGCGCACCGCCGTGATCGTGGCTCAGGCGCTTTCCAATCAGAAGCTGGTACTGGATCAGATCTCGGCGCTCAATACGACCACGGGTGATCTCATCGAGTCGACCTCGGTGATGCTCAAGGAGCAGTCGGGAGAGGTTCACCGGCAAGCCAGCGGAGCCACGGTGAGTCTGGAGCAGCTGAAAAGTGCCTTCGACAATATCTTCGCGACGCTCGATATGATCTCTGACTATAAGGTGGAAGCGATAGACAGCATGACACAGACCATCAGTCTGCTGTCGGGCCAGTTTCAGCAGGCGCAGACCTATCTGGATAAAGTGCGCGACGAGCGTGTGCTTGAGGTCAGCGAAGACCTGATTCTGCCGGAGCCCGAGGAGTAACGTTTCACGAGAGCCAATGTGATGATGAATCTACCGCCGACTCAAGAGCGGGCGCTGGTTGAACTCTACACGGAGACCTTGGGAGAGTCCTGGTCCCACAAGGAAGGATGGTTGGGGGAGGGCTCTCCTTGCGGCTGGTACGGGATCACGTGCGAAGGAGACCGGATCACGCGACTCGATCTCAGGGACAACCGCCTCAGCGGAGCAATTCCCGCGAGTTTGGGATTTCTCATCAATCTGACGTACCTCGACCTTTCGCATAACCATCTCCACGGTCTCATTCCGCCGAATCTGGGACATCTACGGCATCTGCGCGTGCTTGATCTCTCCGAGAACGAGTTGCGTGGTTCAATCCCGGCCCGTTTGCAGTTGCTTTCACAGTTGCGCCTCCTCGATCTGCACGGCAACCACCTCAGCGGTCTACTTCCGGTGGGATTAGGCGACCTTGTGCGCCTGGAGCATCTTGACCTCTCTGACAATGAGCTCACGGGCGAGGTGCCCCCAGCGCTGGGCAAGCTTCGTCATCTCATTGATCTTTCTCTAAGCCGGAATCCGCTTTGGGGGCCACTGCCTCTGGAACTGACAGGCCTTGCGGCGCTGGAGTCCTTCTCGTTCATCGGAACGGAGCTTCTGGAGCGCTCCCAGCCGGCTTTTCAATCCTGGCTGCAAGGTCTGGCGCATCTGGAGAGCACGGGCACGCTCTATGCTGAGGTGGTAGAACGTGGAAACGTGGCCCTCGCGGCGCTGGCAGGGGCGGGAACGCTGGGTGCGGCGCTGGCCTCCGCCTTCTTCCTGCTGCCCCTTGCAGGCCCTGTCGCCAGCGTCGTGGCGGCGGTGGCGGGTGCTGCCGGGACGGGGCTCGTAGCTAAAAAAGTTTACGAATTGACGGAGGCACCGAGCTCAGTGCCGTCACTGCCCGCTCCAACTGCGTCTCCTCCTGCGCTCACCAACGCTGACCAGTTGCGTCAGGAGCTGCGTTACCTGGTTCGCACGGCGCAACGAGAGCTCCCCGAGGATATCGTGATGCGGGTGGAGGACATCGAACGCTCCCTCTTGAAGATCCTACCCCGCCTCCGGAATCTCGACAGCGACCGCGATGCCTACGTGGCCCGCCAGACGGTCCGCGAATATTTGCCCGAGGCACTGGACAACTACCGGGCGCTTCCCCGTAAGTTTGCCATCACCGAGCCCCTACGGGGCGGGAAAACGGCCCACGAACTTCTGTTGCGTCAGCTGGAGATTCTCCATCGGGCGCTCCAGGGTATCGAAGAGGGGCTTCCCTACGAGGACGCTCAACGCCTTCTCATCCACGGACGCTTTTTAGAGCACAAGTTCGACGAGCTGGGGGAGGAACTACCCGGGCCGTTTCAGAAAAACCAGCTTACTACTGCCAAGGAAACCGAACAAACACCGTTGGACGCAGATGAGCGCTGATAGGCGCAGATGCTTCAGGATGCGCGCAAACTCGATGCTGGAGACGGCGGGAATGGCGTCGGGCGTCTTCGCACCCATGGTCGCGGGCGCGCTTATCGGTCCGTTGGGCCTGACCGGCTTACTGGCACTCGATCTCCTAAGCGCAGGATTTGCCATTGGGACGTTGCTTTTTGTGCCCATTCCGTCACCACGTCCCTCTGATGTCGGGCGTGATGCACCTGCCAAGTTCTGGCGGGATGCGCTCTACGGGTTTCGTTTTATCCCGGATCGGCCCAGCCTGTTGGGATTGCAACTGATCTTAATGGTGGGAAATCTATTTTCCACCATCCCCAACGCTCTCTTTGCGCCGATGATTCTGGTGCGCACGGGCAACGACGAGTTGGCCTGTGGCTGGCATTCAACTTTGTGATGATGTGCTGCTCGCCCCTGGTCAACGCCTCAAATCAGGCTATCTGGCAAGCCAAAGTCGCAGCCGGACGTGCAGGGGCGCGTCTTCGCTGTCCCGCGTCTCATTGCGTGATTGGTCACGCCGCGCTCGCGACTGGTTGCGGGGCCGCTGGCGGATCACCTGTTTGAACTTGCGATGCAGGAGGGTGGGGCGTTGGTAGAGGTTTTCGCGGATCTGGTGGGCCAAGGCCCCGGCGCGGGCTTGGGGTTGATTTTCGCCTTGTTCGGCGCACTCTCTGCTTTGGTGGTATTGAACGGCTACGTCTTTCCGACCGTGCGCAAAGCCGAGGTCCGTTTGGTGGATCGCGATGCCGTAGGCTCTGCGGTTTGATTTGAACGGTGAGTTCCTGATACGATGCGTGCCCGGCACATACGCCGGGCACGTGTGTTTAGAAGCTCGACTATTCTCTGACTTTGACTGTTACCAGGGACCGCAGTTGTCCTTTCAGAGCCGCGATCCGCGCCTGGGTGCGTTCGATCTCCTCGAAGAGCGGTTGCTTGGCCTCAATGCCTTCCTTGATCATGGCGCGTGCTCCGG
>DAOTUH010000016.1:0-10256 GCA_034437255.1 Anaerolineae bacterium | reverse complement strand
GAGTGGTTCACCTATGGCTTCTCGCCCATCGTGCAGGGCTTCGGCGGCGACCTCATCGACCGCAGTGACTATCAGAGCGCCGATGGCGTGCTCAACGGCCCCGAGGCCGTCGAGGCGATGGAGTGGTTCCAGAGTCTCTTCGAAGACGGCTACGCCATCGCCGAACCCGGCGGCGACGACGACTTCTACGGCAAGAAAACCGCCGCCCTCTCCTACGTCGGCCACTGGATGTGGGGACCGCACAGTGAGAGTCTGGGCGACGACCTGGTCCTGATCCCCATGCCCATTTGGCCCGAGCAACCGGCCACCGGCATGGGCTCCTGGAACTGGGGCATCACCACCAACTGCCCGAACCCCGACGGCGCCTGGGCGTTCTTGGAATACATCATCGAACCCGAGCAGATTCTGCGCATGACCAACGCCAACGGCGCGGTGCCCGCCCGCGTGAGCGCCATTGAGCAGTCGGAACTCTACGCAGAAGGCGGCTCCTTGAACGTCTTCGTGCAGCAACTGCAGGGCGGCGTGGCGATTCCGCGCCCGGCGACACCGGCTTACCCCGTCATCACCTCTTCCTTCGCCGAGGCCGTGAACAACATCGTAGCCGGCGCCGACGTGCAGGACGAGCTCGATACAGCTGTTGAGGAGATCGATCAGGATATCGAGGACAACCAGGGATACCCGGCCCCAGAGAACTAACCCGGGGCTGCGACCCATCAAATCACTCATTGGGAGCAGCTCAATCTGCTCCCAATGAGTCATCAGGGAGGCGAACATGACTGTAAACACATCAGAGAGTTCGAGTCTCTCAGAACGCAAACGCGCCGAAGCGATGATCGCATGGCTCTTCTCCACCCCGGCGCTCCTGCTACTGATCATCTTCCTCGCCGTGCCCTTTTTCATGGCTATCGGGCTTTCCTTCACCGATCAGCGCCTGATCCCCAACCCCAATCTACCGACCCGTTTCATCGGTCTCCGCAACTACCTGCGTCTGCTGAAGGACGATGCGTTCCTGCGAGGTTTGCTGAACAACTTTTATTTCGCGGCTGTTGTCGTACCTGTCCAGACCGGCCTGGCGCTCCTCCTGGCCCTGCTGGTCAACCAGAAACTCAAGGGCATGAACGTCTTTCGGACCATCTACTTCAGCCCGGTGGTCACCACCATGGTCGTCGTGGCCATCATCTGGACCTTTCTTTATAACCCCAAGGGGCTCATCAACACCGTGATCCAGACAGTGACCTTTGGCGCCCTAGGCCCCTTTAACTGGTTGAAGAACACCAAACTGGTCTTCCCGGCCATCATGGTGCTCTCCATCTGGCAGGGGGCGGGATTCCAGATGGTCATCTTCCTGGCCGGCCTGCAGGACATCCCCGATTACCTCTACGAGGCCGCCGAGGTCGATGGCGCCAACATGCTCCAGAAGTTCTTCTTTATCACACTGCCCCAGCTGCAAAACACTACGATCTTCGTCGTCGTCTCCACGACGATCCTGGCCTTCAAGCTCTTCACCCAGGTGGAGGTGATGACGCAGGGCGGCCCGCAAAATGCCTCGATGACGACCATCGTCCACCTGGTTCACCAGGGATGGGGCAACTTGCGTGTTGGGTATGCCGCTGCCATCAGCATTGTCTTTTTCCTCATCGTGCTGAGCGTTTCCATCATACAGCGCCGTTTCTTGCCCACGGAAAGGTAGGCATAGAGATGACAAAACAAAAGGAATCTCCGTATAGTTTCGAATACCGGCTCCGTAAGTTCATCAGACTGGCCCTGAATTACCTGCTGATGAGCGTGATAGGGTTCTTCTTCCTCTTTCCCATCATCTTCATGCTCATCTCATCCATCAAAAACAGCGAGATGCAAGTCACCACCGATATGAGCACGCTCTATGCCTTTTTGCCACGGGGCGATTTGGGCTTCCAAAACTACCGCGACGTCTTCCAGCAGACGAACTTCGGACAGCTGATGTTCAACTCGGTCTTCATCGTCGGCACCATGGTGGCGCTGGGCCTGATCGTCAACAGTCTCATCGCCTACGCGCTGGCGCGGCTGGAGTACAAGGGCCGGGAGACCATTCTAGCGATCATCGTCGCGTTAATCATCATCCCCTTCCAGTCGGTCGCCGTGCCGCTGCTGCTCCTGGTCAACAACCTGCCCTGGTTCGACGGCTCCACGACGTGGCTCGATACCTACCACGTGCAGATCATCCCCTTTATCGCCGATGCCTTCTCCATCTATCTCTTTCACCAGTTCTTTCTCGGGATACCCAAAGAGCTGGAGGAGGCTGCGCTGGTCGACGGGGCCAGCCGGCTGCGCATCTTCTGGAACATCGTGCTGCCTCTCTCCAAGCCCGTCTTCGCCACCGTCGCCATCCTGCAGTTCCTGACGCATTGGGGCGATTTCCTCTGGCCCCTCATGGTCACGCGCGGCGGTGACGTGCGCCCGCTCACCATCGGCATGCAGGCCTTCTTCGGGCAGGATCCCCGGCTCTGGGGCGACATCATGGCCTTCGCCTCGATGATCACCGTGCCCGTGCTCATCGTCTTCTTGATATTCCAGAAGTGGTTCGTGCAGAGCGTGGCAACCAGCGGCATCAAGGGCGCCTAGGGAGGAGCACACATGGCGAAAAGTGCGACGCGCTTCCGGCTGTCCCCCCGGCCGCACGTGCTGATGATCACCAACCACGGGATCCACCAGTGGGAGGTCAAGCCGGGGCTGCCCGACACCGGCGGACAGAACGTTTTCGTGAACCGGTTCACGGCGGAACTGGCGCAGCAGGGCTTCAAGATCACGATTGCGAATCGCGGTGGCTACGAGCATCCCATCACTCACGAGATGCGGCGCGGGTTTCATTACCGGGACGACTTCCAACGCATCCTCTATCTCCAGGACGGCCTCAACGCCTTCGTCCGCAAGGAGGAGATGGCAGAGCGGCTGCCGCACCTGACGACCGCCCTGGATGAGACGCTGGCGTTAGAAAAAACGCCGGTGGATCTGATCCTCTCACATTACTGGGATGGCGCGGCGCTGGGCGTGCGCTACAATCGGCGCCGGTCGACGCCTGCGCCCCACGTCTGGATCCCGCACTCGTTGGGCGCCGTGAAGAAGCGCAATGTAGCCCCCGAGCAGTGGGCCGACCTGCGCATCGACGAGCGCATCGCCATGGAGCACGACCTGGTCACGGAGGTGGACGGCGTCACGGCGACCTCGTCCACCATCCGCGAGTCGCTGCGTGAGGACTACGGCTACGACGGCCCTGACCTCTTCCTGCCGCCCTGCGTCAACACCGAGCGCTACCATCCCCGCGAGATCGACGCCAGCGACCCCATCTGGGCCTTTTTGGCCGAGCAAGCAGGCCTCTCGCCCGACGAGGTGCGCGGTCGCAGCATCGTCACCGAGATCAGCCGCACCGATACGACCAAGCGCAAGGACGTGCTCATCGAGGCCTTCGCACGCGCTCACGCCGAGGTGCCGGAGAGCCTGCTCATCGTCGCCATTGATGAGCGCCAGCCCCTGGCGGACGAATTGCTGGCGCTGATCCGCGCGCGCGGTCTAGAACACGACGTCGCCGTCGTCGGCTCTATCCCACAGCGGCTGCCCAAGGTCTACGCCGTCACCGACATCTACTGCACGCCCTCGGTGATGGAGGGCTTCGGCATGTCGGCCCAGGAGGCGGCGGCGACGGGCGTGCCCGTCATCGCCAGCCATCGGGTGCCCTTCGCCACCGAGTATCTGCTGGGCGAGGAGGTCGAGACCGTGGACATCACCGGTAGCGACGATCCGCTGCGGCAAGGCGAAGGCGCCATCGTGGTGCAGGCCGACGACGTTGCCGGTTTCGCCGCTGCCCTCACGCGCCTCTTGACGGATCAAGTCTTGTCACGTAGGATGGGCTGTCGGGCCGTGGAGATCACCGTGCCCTATTTCACGTGGTCGAAGCAAGTGCCGGCGTTTCTGGAAGCCATTGAGAAATCAACGGATTAAACGGATTTTTTGCATTTGATAGCGGCATCCGTTGAATCCGGTCAATCCGTTGATACTGGAGGATAGGACGTGCCATCTGATCAACAGCTTGAATCTGAACGACTTACCGCTCTCATCGAAGCAGATGACGTCACCCCGCTCTCCTTCGAGCAACTCGCGCAGTCTGTCCGGGAGGAGCCGGGGGTAGCCGATTTCCAGCCCGACGGCGTCTATCAGATCGACCCGCGCAACGGCGAGCGCATCGTCTTCAACGCAGCGCGCGCCCGGCGCCCCCACGACAATCGACCCGACGAGGAGGCGCCTGCCGAGCCGCCGGAGCGCGACTGCGTGGTCTGCCAGGGAAAGACGACGGGCGTCCTCGACGTCGCGCCGCTGAGCGAGGGCGTGACGTTCATCAACAAGAACCTCTACCCCGTGCTCTATCCCGATCTGCAGGAAACGCTGCCGTCACAAGTCACAGTCTCGCCGGAGCCAGCCGCCGGTCTGCACCTGCTCCAGTGGACCTCGTCACACCACGAGAAGGACTGGCACAACATGGCCCAGGCAGACCGCGTCGTCGTCATGCAGCGGTTGGCGGCGCTGGAGAAAACGCTGCTGGAGCAAGGTGCCGAAGGGCTGCCCGTCTCGCCGCACAACCCCACCGGCGCGCCGGTCTTCGTCTCCATCATCAAGAACTACGGGCACCTGGTCGGCGGATCGCTGGTGCACGGACACCAACAGATCGCGCTGAGCAACCTGATCCCCCGGCGCTTGCTAGATAATTGGCGCTTCGTCCAGACCCACGGCGAGACCTTCGCGGCCTACATGCTGCGCGAGAATCCCGAGGCGTTGATGGTACACGACTATGGCCCGGCAGTACTGCTGGTGCCCTACTTCATGCGGCGGCCCTACGACATGCTGCTGATCATCAAGGATGTCCGCAAGCGTTATCTGCACGAACTCGACGCTCACGAGATCACCGCCATCGCCGACGGCTGGCACGACGCCATTTGCGCTATCCGCACCGTCATGCCGTCCATCGGGCGCGAGCTGGCCTACAACGTGGCGACGCACAACGGGCCGGGCGCCGGGCTCTACTTCGAATTCCTGCCCTACACTCAGGAGACCGGCGGGCTAGAGCACCTGGGCCTCTACGTCTGCCAGGGCGATCCCGAAGAGGTCGCGCAGCGGCTACGGGAGCTGCTGACCACGGCTTGCGAAGCGTCGGATGAGGCATAGACACCGATGAAGATCCCCGAGGGCGACCTGGACGTGCTTGCCATCGGCGAGACCGTCGTCGACATGATTTCGGACGAGGAAGTGAAGCGGCTGCGTGACGCGCGCAGCTTCCAGCAGTACCAGGGAGGATCACCCGCCAACCTCGCCGTCTACGTCGCCAAGTTGGGCAAGCGGTCGGCGCTCGTCTCGAAGACCGGCGACGACGCCTTCGGCCGATTCCTCAAAGCAGAGCTGGCGCAGGCGGGCGTCATCACAGATGCGCTGATCATGGACCCCAATCTGCACACGACGACGATCTTCATGACACGCACGCCCGGCACCGCCGAGTCGTTGGCGTTGCGTCACGCGGACTACCACCTCTCGCCAGACGACGTCGATCCAGAGATGGTCCGGCGGGCGTGCGTCGTGCATGCCTCGACGTTCGCGCTCTCCCTGGAACCTGCCCGCTCGGCCATCGCCAGGGCCTTTCGTTTGGCGCATGATGCGGGCAAGCTGATCTCGCTCGACCCCAACTACAATCCACCTATCTGGCCTGACCGGGAGGAAGCACTATCCGTGCTCAAGGAACTGTTCCGGTACGTGAGTCTGACCAAGCCCTCGTTGGACGACGCGCAGCGCCTTTTTGGGCCGGGCGAGACCCCGGAGACGTACATTGAGCACTACCACGATATGGGGCCGGCGCTCGTTGTCTTCACCATGGGGGATCAGGGGACGCTACTCTCGCAATCAGACGGCATGATCCATATCCCGGCGCCCCAGGTGGATGTGGTGGACGCCACGGGGGCCGGGGACGCCTTCTGGGCCGGATTCCTGACTGCCCTGCTGGACGGGCACACGCCGGAGCGATGTGTGCGCTTCGGGCGCGAAATCACCAAGGACACCCTCACGACCGTTGGGCAGCCGTCGGGGCGAATTGATCGGGAGAAGATCTACACGAAGATCCGCACAATGTAAGAAGAACAACTCTAAAGATTACCGCGTAATTCTCAAAAGCCGCGCTGCTGTCCCTCCCAGGGCGGCGGCTCGTCCCCCTTGAACTCCTCGACGCTGGGACCTTGCAACTGCTGGAGACGCCACTGCCCGTACAGGTAGCTTGCAGCCAGAAGCACGAGGGTCGCGGGCCAACCGGTCAGCACGTTGAGCCACGCCAGCTGATCGACCTCGGCGGCGAGGAAGAGATTGAGCTGCAACAACAAGCGCAGGGCGAAGAAGAGCGTCCAGGCGGCGGTGACCTCCGCGTACGCGGGACGCACGCGGGGATGCCAGTACCAGGCCCGGGGCCAGCCCCGCGTCAGATGACTGGTCCACGCCACCAGCGGACGCTTGGCAAGCAGGCTGACGACGCAGAGGAGCACCGTCAATCCGCCGGTGATGATGCCCGGCAAAAAGTAGCCTTCGGCGCGACCGGAGAGGCGCACCAGCAGCAGCGCCAACGCGACGCCGCCCACGCCGCCCAGCGCGTAGCCCACCGGCTGTCCACGCAGCGCGCGCAACCCGGTGAAGCCCAGCGCCAGCGCCAGGGCCACCCACCCCGCGGCTTCCAGGCCAAAGAGCGCGTTGATCACCAGGAAGACGACCGGCGGCAGCAAGAGGTCGATGAGACCGCCCCGCCCCGTCAGCACCGTGCGGAACTGCTCCACCAGCTCGCGCAGCTTGTCGGAGCTCATAGCGTGCCCGATCTCTCCGGCGCGCGCGTCCCCATCCAGAAGCGCTGCCAATCCCCACCGCTGCGCTGAAGCGCTACAAACGTGTAGAGGCTGGCGGTAAAAAAGCCCAACGTCATCATCAGCACCACCCAGATGACCGCAGGCAGCACCGCGTGCTCGCGGTAGACGATCCAGGCGGAGAAGAGCGTGAAGCCGACGTAGAGATCCACCAGCGAGACGATGCCCCACGGCATGGCGAGCAGGCGCGCGCCCTCGCCCTGGAAATCACCGGCGGTGAATCCATAGATCAGAATGCCGGTCATGGCGATAACACCCAGCAGAGAAATGGCTTTGGCAATCTTCATCTTTTTTGCTCCTTCAGTATCACGCGCGCTCAGGCCAACGCCTGCAGCGCCAGGATCACGACGTAGCCCACGACGTACATAACCGACGCTCACTCTGGATTCGCCACGACGCAGGTCATGCCCACCACGCCGGGCCCAAGATGCGCGCCAAGAACCGGCGTCACGTCCACGATCATGGGACTGGGCAGCTCCGGGTAGAGCGTTTCGAGCTGCTCGCGCAGCGCTTCGATGGCGGTCTGCGCGTGCGTGTGCACCATGACCACCTGCTCCAATGAGCCCAGATCGCGCACCCGCTCCAGGAGCCAATCCAACGCCCGATGCCGCGTCCGCGTGCGCTCCATCTCGATGACGTCATCGTTCATCGCCAACAGCGGCTTCATCCGCAGCAGCGTGCCCAGCAGCGCCTGGAAGGTGGAGAGACGCCCGCTACGCCTGAGATACTCCAGCGTATCCGCCACCGCGACCGTATGGATACGCCGCCCCAGCAACTTGACCTGCTCCAGGATCTCCGGTGTGGCGAGACCGGCGGCGGCAGCGCGGGCCGCCTCCCAGGCCTGCAGGCCCGTGCCGATGGTCAGCTGACCGGCGTCCAGTACGTGAACCTTGCCCACGCCAATCTCCTCGGCTGCCAGACGCGCCACGTTAACGACGTTGCTCAGCTTGGCGGAGATGTGAATGGAGATGAGCTCGTCGGCGCCGCCCTCGAGGAGCTGCGTATACGTCTCGACGAAAGTCCCCGTCCCCGGCGCGGAGGTCGTGGCGGGCGTCTTGAGCTCCGGCAGCCGCTCGTAAAACTCATCCCGGCTCAGGTCCACGGCATCGCGATAGCTCTTGCCATCCATGTTGATGTAACAGGGGATCATGGTGATCCCCTGCGCCTCGATCACCTCCGAGGGCAGATCACAGGTACTGTCGGTCACGACCTTGACAACCATATCAATCTCCTTTGGTAAACAATATGAGGCGCACACTTCAGTATACAAGAAGCCTTGGAATAATCAAGGGCGTACAAACACGAACATCCCCCTCACGCCTTCCGGCCGACAACGCCGTAATGATAGGGCGGCAGCAGAAGATGAGGCGCCTCAAGGACGAACCCAACAGCATGCAGCCAGTCCTGACACTGTTCTGGGCGGGGACGGATGGCGAGGTCAGGGCCGCGCGGCGTTGTAGGGTCTGGGTTCCAGTGGATGATGCCGAGGTGACCACCTGGCGCCAGCACCCGCCACGCCTCCTCCAAGAGCGCCTCTGGCTCTACACCGTGTAGAATGTTGAAGGCCATGACGTAGGCGCACGACGCGGCTCGGAGCCCGGTGCCATCTGCGAGAACGTCGCATTGGCGGACGCTGACGTTATCCAGGCCCAACCGCTCCACCTTCTCCAACGTCGTTATCACCATCGCGGGTTCGATATCCAGCGCGTGGACCGTGCCTGCAGTCCGCGAAGCTGCGGCGACGGTAAAGGCCCCGTAGCCGCAGCCCAGATCGACGACGTCGCCGGTCAGATCACGGACGCCCAGTCGATCAAGCGTCACGTCGACGTCGAAGAAGGACGTCCACCAATCTTCCTCAGGCATGCCGCTGTCTCTGATTTTCATTCAGGACGTCACAACTTCAGCATTGCTCTGCTTGCCTGATTCCGCCACCTGCGTCAGCGCCGCCAGCACCAGCATCGAAACGCCCAGCACCGCCAGCGCACCGCCGACGCCCAGCGCGTCCGCCAGCGCCCCCAGCACCGGCGCGATGACGATGCCCAGCAGCGTGACCAGCTGCGATTCGACCGACAGCCCCGATGCCATCACCTCGTTCTCAATCTGATCGCTGATATAGGCGACGTTGAGCGGCTTGCGGACGTTGTGCAAGAGATAAAGTCCCAGGAAGACGAGGATAGAGAACGCCGGTGTATCCAGCCAGGAAGCAAACCCCGCCGCAAAGAGGAAACCGGCGCCGATAAAGAAGGTGAGATTGATGGCCCGTCCTACGTCGCCGAAGTATCCGCTCACCACACCCGCCTTCCGCGAGGCGTAGCTGCTGAGGAGAAAGATAACAAAGTAGACGACGCCGATGACCATCGAGGAGCGCTGATCCGCTTCCAGCGCCACGAAGATGGGTAGACCCAGCGCGAAGGTCTCCAGGATGGGCTGGAGATAATCCTTCGTCGCCTTGTAGTAGGCGTCGAAGCCCGAGCTGTTGAAGATGGCGCGAAGCGCGCGAGGATTCCGAAAGATGCCCAGAAACGTGCGCCCCGTCGCCTTGATCTGCTCCGGTACCTTCTGCCAAACGAAGGCCTCCAGATCGCCGTCCAGCTCTGGCGGATAGGTCGCCAGGTTCACCAGATCGATGACGTAGGGCAGAATCGACGCCGGAAAGACGTAGCGGTAGTCGCCCGTGAAGAAGACCAGGCCCGCCGCCACCAGCGCGTTGAGCGCCGACCCTAACTGCGACGCGCCCCGCGTCCGTCCGTAGTAGGGCACCTTGAGATGCTCTTTGTCCGTCAGGTGCAGATGCTCCAGGATCAGCGCCTTGTGCGTCCCAGAACGGAACGCCTCGCCGACGCCGAAGATGATCATCGCCAGGATGAACGTCGCGAATCCCGGCAGCGCGTAGAAGATGACGAAGGAGACGATATAGGATGAGAACGAGAGCACCATCGACTTGCGCCGCCCGAAAGCATCGGCGATGACGCCGGCAGGGACTTCCAGGAAGTTCGTGGAGATATCGCGCACGGCGTAGAGCACGCCGATCTGGAAGAAACTCAGCCCCGCGTCACGGAAGAAGAGTACCAGAAAAGGCTCGAAGAAGCGCAGATTCTTGAGAAAGCCATACAGTGAAAAACGGAAAAGCAGTGGATCGCGCTTGATCTCGTCTGACGTGGACATACACTCCTCGTGCTGCTGAATTGCGGACAAACAGGTAAACAACAAGGCTCTTATGGGTTTTCAAGTGAAATGCATTTCGCGTCCTGGCTAGCTCTCGGAGATGATGATTCCAAAGACACGACAAAGCCTTGATTTTGGCCCTAGCTACCTATCACTTTTACAAGACTCCGTATG
>DAOTUH010000015.1:0-10458 GCA_034437255.1 Anaerolineae bacterium | reverse complement strand
CGTCGCTATCGTTGTCCAGCACGCCGGGCGCAGCGATCACCAGCGGCACGTCCTCGTCCGTGGTATAGACATCGCTGGCAGCGACCGGCGGCAGGTTGCTCACGGCGACCGCGGCCGCGTCGCTGTTGTTGGTCAGATCCACGTCGCCGAGCGTGCCGGTAATAACATCGATGACGGCGGTGTTGGTGAACCTTGCACTATCGGTCAGGTCGGGGCTGACGACGCCGGTGATGGTGATGAGGCCGCCCGCTCCCGGCGCCAGCGGCGCCATTTCCCAGACGTAGGCTCCCGTTGGCGTGAGCGGCGCGCCGCTGCTGATGACGGTCGTGCTGATGACCTGCGCGGCGGGAAACGTGTCGGTGATGACGCAGGTCGCCGTCGGCGTCAGCGAGCCGGGATTGGAGAAGGTGAGCGTGTAGGTGATGGCGTCGCCCAGCTCCGGCCCGGTGGGCGTGACCGCCTTGGTCAGCGCCAGGTCCATTCGGGCCAGCTCGTAGACGCCCATATCGACGAGCGGCGCGCTGCCATTGCCCACGTCGGGCGCGCGGCCCACATCCAGTTGGCGCGGATGGCCCGCGAAGTCGAGCGGCAGCGTCTCAGTAAGAACGCCGTCGCCGTCCTGGTCAAGCGCGTCGGCGGGCAGGGCCGTGCTGTCCCCGGCGTCCAGCGCAGGCGATCCGAATGGAAGGCTCAGGTCGCCGTAGTCGTCGTCGGCGGTGCCCCACATCGTATCGGCGCCGGGCGAGGGCGCGCGGGTGAAGAGCGGATCGGTGTCTAAGTTGCCCGCACCCGTCCATCCGTTCTCGATCAGGCTGTAGGTCACGGTGACGGTGCTGGAGGCGTTGGCGATGGCCGTGCCGCCGTTGCCCCAGAGGATGCTGTTCTGCACGGTGGCGTTGCTGCTGTTGTTGTGAATCGCGCTGCCGCCGGAGGCCGCCTGGTTGCCGCTGAAGGTGGTGTTGATCAGCGTCGGAGTGCAGGCGTCGTTGTACAACCCGCCGCCGGCTCTGTTGGCCGCCTCGTTGCCGGTGAAGATCACGTTGACCAGCGTGGCATCGCCGTAATTATAAAGACCGCCGCCGTCGTAGCCGTACTGAGAGGCGACGTTGCCATAAAACGCGACGTTGACCAGGCGGCTGGCACCCTGGTTGGACATGCCACCGCCGTAACCGTCGGTGACGTTGCGCTCGAAAGTGACGTTGACCAGGTCGCTGTCGCCGGAGCTGTTCAAACCGCCGCCGTACCCCAGGGTGGTGTTGCGCTCAAATGTAACATCGCGCAGCACGAAGCCGCCGCCATTATCCATCAGGCCGCCGCCGTTGGCGTTGGTGGTATTGCTGATAAAGCTGACGCTGTTCAGCACGGGACGTCCAGACGCGCTGTACATGCCGCCGCCGTTGCTTGCATTGTTGCCCTGGATAACGAGATTGCGCAGCGTGGGGCTGCCGCCCGCGTTATAGATTCCGCCGCCATAGCCATCGTCTCCACTCCCATCGGCGTTGCCGCCTGTGATGGTGAAGCCGTCCAGCACCGCAACCTCAGTCACGCCAGTGGTGATGGTGACGACGTGGCAGGCGTTATCGACCGTGGAGCCGGCCGCGCCGATGTCGCCGCTGAGCGTGGTGGGATTAGCATTCCAATCACGCTGGGTGCGCTGTGTTTCCGTGGCAGCGAAGCCGCCATAGAGCGCGACGCCGCTGTTAAGCGGGAAAGAGATCGTGCGCGTGAGGCCCGTGGTGGGGGTGTAGGTTCCCTCGGCGACCCAGATCTCGTCGCCCCAAGTGGCTGCAGCCAGGGCGGTCTGCAAATCGCAAGCGTCGGCCCAGGTGGTGCAGCCACCGGCGCCGGTCGGGGTGACGTGGTGGGTGACGACGGCGGTGGGAGCCAGAGGGCTGAGAATAGAAGATGGAGAATAGAGATTGGAGGATGGAGTATGGAGAGTAGAGGATAGGGGCAGAGCGGGGGGGTGGGCCGTCATTCCCAGAGATGTGATGTGTGGCGAGCGCAGCGTCGTGGTGGGCGGCGTGGATTCGACGAGGATGGAGAGGGCGCGCGCGCCTTCCATATCCCTGTAGCGGCCGATTAAGCTGGGTTCGGCAATGGGATCGGATACGTCCACGATCTCGACGCCCGCGCTGCCATCGGCGACGTAGACGAGGGTGCCGGAGATGGCGAGGCCCTGCGCGATGCCCGGCGTCCTGAAATTAGCGCCGACGTAGCCCGGCTTCGGGATCACGCACTCGGTGCGCAGACGATAGAGCGGCGGCTCGCCCGCCAACGCCACGTAGGCCGGGGTCTGATAATATTCGCGCTCGGCGACGGCGCTTCCGCCGCACGGGGAGCGAAAGCTATCCGCGTCCAGGTTATAGTCCTCGGCCAACGTGGTGTAGCGGTAGACGGGCATGTTAGACGTCCACTCGGAAAATTCGTATTCGTCATCCCTTCGCGTCACACTTACACGCGGCGCTAAGGTATCCACCGCGCCGCGCCACACATTCTGTGCGGGCTGCGCCGCGTGCCCGCCCACGTCCCACCCGCGCAGGTCGAGCCGATATTCGCCCTCCAGACCCTCCAGCGGCGCGGTGTTCCACGTCCCGTAATCCACCCCCGCGCCGCTCGGCGTCGGCGTGACCGCCTGCCAGCTTCCACCGCTGGCCCCGGCCAGGGATGCGATCTCCAGCGCCGAAAGCGTGCGCGGGTAAATGCGCACCTCGTCCAGCCGGCCCGCGAAGGTCGGTGTATCCGCGTTGACCACATCGTAGCCGACGCTCGCCTGCTGTACGCCATTCGCCGCCTGGTAGTGGAACGAAACCTTGCGACTGCCCCGCGTGGACGTTCTGATGGCGTGCGTGTCGTCGCCATCACGGCTCGCCATCGAGACCCAGGCGTCGCCCTGGCGCACCTCGACATCGAGTTGACCGTCCCCGCAGAACTCGACGGTCTGGTCAATGTCGATGCTGCGATAGGGAGCGGGCCACAGCGGCGAGGTAAAGAGCGTCTCCCCGTTGAGAATGACGCGGTACTGCTTCGCCAGGCCAAAATCAACCTGAAAGGTCATCTGGGTCACGTTGGCGCAGGGCGGCAGGCCGGGTTCGGTCCCCCGCCCGACATCGAGGCGGTAGTCTCTCACACTGTGATTGGGATCGCCCGTGCTGTCGTAGGGCAACTTGCTGGCGAAGGCCGCCGTGGTCGCCCGCTCCTGGCCGTTGACGTAAATCCGATAGGTTGTGCCATCGAAGGTCGTCGCCACGTGATGCCAGGCGTCCGGCGTCAGCAGGCTGCCGGTGGTGTGGCTAATCAGGTCGACGCCATCGCCAAAGCCAACCTGCAGGCGCGCGCCGTCGCGGACGTAGACAAAGGGATACCACTTCGGGCCGATTTCATACGCGCTGCTGCTGAGAATCGGTTGCAGGCCCGCGTCGTCTGTGGGATAGACCCAAGCGGCCTGCGTGAACTCGCCCGCGCTCAAGTCCAGGCCGGGATGCCCGGCGACGCCGACATAATCGTCCACGCCGTCCAGCTCTAAGGCATACGTGCCCACGTGACCGGGCGCGGCCTTGTTGTTGAGATCGGTGACCACATCGCTGGCGTACAGTTCGACCTCGTGCGCCCAGTCGGAATCGTCGGCGAGCGCGTCCCCATCGGCGAGCCAATCTTTGTCGAAGGCAAGGACCAGCGCCGGCCCGGCCCCCGCGCCCGCGTAAATCTCCTGAATCTCGTCCGCGCTCAGGTCGTTGGCGAAGACCCGCACATCGTCCAGCATACCCTCGAACGCCCAGCCGTCGTCGGTGGCCCCCAAGGCGGCGCGGGTTCCCTCGCTGGCTCGCCCCAGGCCGATCTGCTGGTCATGCTCCCAGCTTGCGGCGCTCCCCAGCGGCGAGGTGGTTGAGCTTGCCGCGAATCGCCCGTCCAAGTAGAGCTTGATTATGCCCTGATCATCGAAGGGATCACGGCCGGCCGCGATCACCAGCGCGACGTGATGCCATTGAGGCGCGTCATCGTAGTACCACTGCAAGGGCGCGACCTCGGTCTGGATAGACTGCCAGCCGGGATAGTCCACGCTGCCCCAATCCCAGCTCCATATAGTCGCGTACAGCCGGTCATACTGAAAGTGAAGGTTGAACCCGATGGGCTTGCTGCCCTGCTCATAGAGCACCTGATGCTCGCCCCCGCTCATATCGGCGGCCTTGAACCAGAAGGCCACGGTGCGCCGGTAGCCTCGATGCCACCAGTAGGCTTCGTCGCCCGTCGGCGGGGTTTCGACGTCGCTGAGATCCGTGGTCACCACGTCGTCCACGCCATCGAAGTGCATACCGTTGCCCGCGTGACCGGTATCGGCGGTGGGACAACTCGCGCCGGAACAATGCCCCGTGTGTCCCGCGCCCGAAACATCCTGAAACGAGAGGTGGCCCTCCTCCGTCGGTGTGTCCTCGAAGGGCAGGTGGAGTGCCTGACCCTCCGGCGGCGGCTGATTGTGGAAGAGCGAGCCGGGCAGCAGCGAGCGCCAGCCCAGTTCGACGCGATCCACGCCGGCGACCTCGGTTTCGGCGGGGCAGGCGTCGCTATCGGCGGTGAAGGTCGCGCCGCCTTCCGCCGAAGTCCAGGCCGCGATCTCCGCGCCGCAGACGGCGACGCTGCCGCTCAGATCGCCCGCCGGCGCGGTGACCTCGCACGTGGCGCCCTGGTGAACGTCGCCGCGCCAGGTGTAGGATGCGCTCGGCGCCATCGCGCCCGCCGGGACGGTGTGGATTGTCTGTCCATTGCACGTCATCACCAAGCTGGCCTGCTCGCCTTGCGCGCCGGTCTCCCAGGCGATGTTCAGCGGGACGGGGCGCTCGGTGATGTCGCCGGAGAGGGTCGTCGCGCCATTCAAGAGATCATCCGCACCGGCGGCGGGGAGATCGGCCAGATCGACCTGCACGGCGGGCGCGACGGCGTCCACCGTCATCTGTATTTCGGCCTCGGCGGTGTGACGGTCGAGTTGCGCCTGCCCGATGCCGGGATAGCGCGCGGCATTGTCCTCCGCATCCACGCGGACGCGGTACTCGTTGGCAAGCTGCGATGCGTAAATCAGATAATCCGCCGTCCAGGTCGCGCCGTCGATCTCAGCGGTCACGGCGCTCTCGCCAACTAACGCCTCGTCGTCTACCGTGTAGAGCGACACGCGGACGCCATCCGCCGGGATACCGCTGCCCAGTGTTCCATCGGGCAGCGCGGGATCGCTGACCGTGCCCTCAATGCGGGCCAGCCAGGCGTCCTTGACGCGCGGATGGGGGAAGATGTTGATCATCGCGCCGCCGACGATGTCGAGCGCGGGCGGCGCGTCGTCCACGCTGATGGCCCGCGCTGCGGATTCGGTGACGTGGCCGACCTGATCGGTCACGCGGGTCTTGAGGGTGTACGCGCCCGCCGCGTCGGGCGTGAAGATGGGACACCAACTCGCCGCCGATGATGATGATGTAGAAGAAGAAGCATCTAAGCATTGGGGCATGTCGGCCCAGGTGAAATCGCTCGCGCCCGGCGCTTGGATGCCCAGTTCGGCCCGGACGATGCGGGAGGTGGGATCGTAGGCGAAAGCCAGCAGTTGCCCGGATTGGAGGGGCCAGTGCGGCGCGGGCGGAGAGAGCGATGCGACGGGCGCATCGGCGTCCACGGTGATGTTGTGGCTCTGCCGATCCTCGACCCAACTGGCCTGAGTGACGAAGGCGTCGTGAATTTCGCGTGAGGTGCGGGCGTAGTCGTAGATCGCCACTTCGTCGATGCGACCGGCGAAGCCCTGGAACGCGACATCCTCGGCCTGTAACTCCAAGACCGTCCCGCCGATGCGCAGCGGGTCATCGTTCGTCTCTGGCCCCACGCCGGTGGTGATACTGGCCTGCTCGTAGCCGTTGACGTAGATCGCGAGCGCATCGCCATCGTAGACGCCGACGACGTGGTTCCACTGGTTCAGCATCAGCGGCGCGGGGCTGGTCGCGCGGACGTACGTGTGCGTATCGCCGGGGTGAGCATACTCGATCACCGGCGTCAGGCCGCCGCCCGCCAGATAGAGGCGATAATTAGTCCTTGAAAATCGCTCGCCGGTATTGGTAATCTGCCCCCATCGGCCCTTCTCTACGATGGTCTGGTCGCTGTCCTTGACCGCCGTCGGGCGCACCCAGGCGGCGACGCTGAAGGTGGACAAGTCCAGCAGGTCTGTATCCGGCACGGCGATCAGGGCGGCGCCGTCGGCGTCATCGCCGGCGAAGGCGACCGCCTGGCCGATTCGCCCCGCGATGCCGAAGCCGCTGTGCGGGCACGCATTTTCCACGCACTCGCCATGGTTGTCGTTGCCGGAATCATCGGTGAAGGTCGTCGCGCCCTGCGTCGCCTCAAAGTGCATCTGGAAGATCGGCGCTTGGCGATAGAGTTGCCCGATCTCTTCCGCCGCGAGCGAGCGCCGGAAGATCACGAGGTCGTCCATCGCGCCGTCGAAGTGATTGCGCGGCGCAGTGCTGCCGCAGGTCGCTGCCCCAATCAGCAGTGGATCGTAGTTGCTGGCGTTCGCCGGGGCCGTGTGCGTCGCCTGCCCGACCTGCTCGCCGTTCACATAGAAAGTGGCATCGTTCGCGCTGTCCAGCACCACGGCCACGTGTGCCCAACGGCCCTCGGTGAGGTCGAATTCAGAGGCGTAATCCTGCACGCCGTGGGTCTCCAGGCGCAGCTCCGCGCCGTCGAGGTAGAAGCGGAAGCCGCCCCTGTTGCAATCGCCGGTGGCGAGGAGGATGTGGTCGTAGTTGTCTCTTAGAGTGGCCGGTTTGACCCACGCCGCCAAGGTGAAGTCGTTGGTCAGGCGGTTGATCTCGCTGTTGGGGAAGCGGATGCTGTCGTCGTCGCTTTCGGGGTTGTACGGATCGCCCCAGAAGCGCGCCGCCTGGTTGATGCGCCCAGCGACGCCGCTGGTTGGGCACGCATCGCCGCTGCACGCGCCGACGTGCTGCCCGCTCGCGGCGGAGAAGCTTTTTGCGCCGGGCGGCTCGTCGAAGGGCATGCGGAGCATGACCGTCGCGCTCGCGTAGAGGTCTTGCACAGCATCGGCGTCCAGGGTCTGACGGTAGACGCGCGCCTCGTCTAACGCGCCAAAGAAGTGGTCGCTCTGCTCGCTTGTAGCGTCGGCGCTGCATCCCACGCCGAAGGACTGCGCCGCAGCGCTGGGCACGTTCCCGGCGAAGGTCGTCGCATCCGTATCGATCAGCGCGCCATCGACGTACAGCTTGAGCGCGCCGCTCGCGCCGTCAAAGGTGAGCGCGACGTGGTTCCAGGCATCCTCGGTCAACACCTCGTCGCTCTCGTAATCTCCGGTCCAGCTATCGCCGACGCCAAAGCCGAAGCGCAGCCGTCGGCCCACGCGCTGGAGTGTGGGGTAGGCTTTATCCCCTTCGACGGGCGCGCCCAAGATGGTCTCCGCTTCACCGCTCCCGCTCTGGGGATAGACCCAGGCCGCGATGCTGAAACGGCCCGCGCTCAGATCGAGGCTGGCGTCCGGCCCGACGCGCAGGCAGGCGGCGCCGTTGAAGCTCGCGCCCCCGCCGACGATCCCCTCCCCGTGATCGGGGCACGCCGCCTCCTCACAGGCGCTGTCATTGCCGAAGCTGCTGTGATCGGGCCAACCGGCGTCCTCATCGAAGCGCAGAGCCAGCACCGGCTGGCTGAAGAGCGCGCTCACCTCCGCCTCGCTCATAGCGCTGTTGTAGACGCGCACGTCGTCGAGATAGCCGGTGAAGTCAGGCACGCCATCGACCCGGCTGTGGCCGAAGGCGATGTGGCCGGTGTTGGCGGGAATTTTCCCGGTGAAGAGGCTGAAGCCGACGGTCGCCGGAACGCCATCCACATAGAGCCGCTGCCCACCTGCATCATCAAAGGTGTGGATGACGTGATGCCACTGATTGTCGTGATAGGTCGCTTGGGAACAGATCGTTTGGGGCATCAAGCCAGAATAAATCCGCGCGCACACTTTACCCGCTTCCAGATAGAGCTGCGCGCCCTTATTGTGTTCAACCGAGGTCAACCCGCCATTCGGCTCGTTCGTTTTAAACCACAGCGAGACCGCGTAGCTCTCCTCGGAGGGGTCGAGATCGGCACCGACGTAACCGCCGCTTAAGCGCAGCGATCCGCCGTAGCGGCCGACATCTTTACTCAGTTGGCAGCCGTCGCCCACGCACTGCCCGTCGTGGGGCGGCACATTGCCGGAGCGATCCTGGTAGGTCTTGGTCGCCGAGGTGGCCTCATCCTCAAAAGGAATCCAGAGCTGCGCGCCGCTGGAGATCGTGCGCCAATCTAAGATGGACGCGCCCGCCGCCTGGGTCAGGCTGTAGGGGCCGCTGGGCGCGACCGGGGAGACGCGCACATCGCCGGTCATCGTCAGCGCTTCCTGGGGATAGAGCGTGAAGCTGGCGGGCGGCACGTCACCGGTTTCCACGGCCTGCGGGAACTCGGTGCTGAGCAGGCCCTGAGCGTAGCGATTGTTGAGTTCGTTCTTGAGTGTGGCCTCATAGTGGAAGGTGTCATCAGGGCGCACGAAACCGTCGGAGGCTGCACCATTTTCCTGCACCACCGATGCCATGCTCAGCACGGTGGTGTTGGAAGCGTGGTTGGGATTGAGGCCGTAGGTCTTCTCCTGGACGTCGGTCAGAGTGTCGCCGTCGGCGTCCACGCGCAGCGGATCGGACGCGACCTGGGTATAGAGGCCGCTGCCATCGGGCGCGAGATCGTAGAGAATCTCCCAGCCGGTCACCTCCTCGTAGTCGCTCAGGCCGTCGCCATCCGTATCCGGGCGGATGAGCGAGGTGCCCAGACGGGCCTCCTCGTAGTCGGTCAGGCCGTCGCCGTCGGTGTCCACCAGCGTGGGATCGCTGCCGATTTGCATCTCAAAGAGATCGGAGAGGCCGTCGCCGTTGGTGTCGGGATTGTTGGGATCGAGATACCAATGCTTGCCAGCGTACTCGAAGCCCGCTACCTCGACGTTGTCGAGGATCTGATCGCCGTCGCTGTCGGCGCTGAGCGGATCAGTACCCAAGATGAGCGCCTCGGCGCCATCGCTGAGGCCATCGCCGTCGGTATCGGCGCGGGCGGCGTCCGTGCCGAGGAATCTCTCTTGCGCGTCGCTCAGGCCGTCGGCGTCGGTATCGAGCGCGTCGGTGGAAGATGAGGAGGGGTGTAGGGCGGATTGTTAATCCGCCGGGTCGGAATACCATTCCGACCTACGTTCATGCACGATTTTATCTCCTCGTTGGCGATTTGCCATTGGATCTTGATGGGGATGCCACGTCAAGGCGGTCAGGTTGGCTTCGGCCTCGCGGCGGGAGGCCTGCCCCTTGGCCTCCCGCTCCTGTTCGGCGCGAGTTTCCTCCATCTTTTGCGAGAAGGCGTAGGCTTGTTGGCTTTGCAGCAGCGGCGTGACGATCATCGAGGCCAACACGGCGAGGACGACGGCGGCGTAGAGTTGCTGGGAGCGATAGCCGGTCACGAGCAAGGCCAAAAACCCCAGGCTGATCGTGAACATCAGCGCTGAGGGCCTCGGCGATGCGCGCCCGCAGGCCCGGCGATTGAAATCGCGGCCACGGTTACAAAGTCGGCCTGCGCCGACTCAAGGCTGCTGCAAATGTTTCGCTGCGCTCCACCATTCGTTCGCAGTTCTTCGCTTCACTCAAAACTGCGAATGATATGAAAGAAGCCGTGGCAGCTACGCCTGCCACGGCTGCGGGTACGCCACCCCCACCTGCGCGCGCTGGAGCGGAACGAAGCGCTGCGCCTGGCCCCACGGCCCCCCGAGACCGGTAGTGACCCAAATGCCGCCCCAGTGACTAGGCAACGCGGCCCAATGGCTGACCCCGCAGGCAAAGACGACCACGGGCAAGCCCAGCGCGACCGCAAACGCGAGCGTGGACCAGGTGCCGGAGCCAAAGCCCCCAAAGCACCGCACCGAGGAACGGGCCGGCACAAGGCGCTTGCCGGAACGCGGATGCACCGGGCAGGCAGAAGAGACAAAGCCGACCACGCCCGCGCGCCCCCCGGACTGCTGCACGGCACGAACCATGACGGCGGAACGATGTGCCAACGCACCGGCCACACGCCGCCCGCCGTAGAGCGACGGACGGAAGACGCGAGGCGTGACCCCGCACTGCACGGCGCGCGCCCGCACGAAAGCGTCAGCGCCCGCAGCGTCACCGACCGCCACGCCCCGGCCTGACTGCACCACGGACTGCACGACTGCCCCGACCAACGGCGAGAACCGGGACGGCAAACTACGCGAACCTGTGAACCCGACCAACGGAACCGAACTACCAACCGAAGACATAACACACCCCCTGACAGAACTGAAAGAATAGAAGTGCGACACCGAGGCCGCCCACGCCACCTACCAGTGGCTTAGGGTTGAAGCCCCGCTGCGCACCCGCAGGGCTGCACACGAGCGTCAAGGCC
>DAOTUH010000014.1:0-7367 GCA_034437255.1 Anaerolineae bacterium | reverse complement strand
CGTTACGCATCACGTTTCACGTTTTACGTTCTTCTTCTCCTGCCCGTTCTTTTCCTGCTCCTCTTCTACTTCTACCCGCTGGTCGCCATCATCCGCACCAGCCTGACCTGGGGCGCGGGCTTATCCGGTCTGCTTGCCGAGCTCGTCAGTCTTCCGACGCTGCGAGTCCTGGGCTTCACCACCGGGCAAGCGCTGCTCTCCACGGCGCTGACGCTGCTGCTGGGCCTGCCCGGCGCCTACGTCGTCGCCCGCTACGACTTCCCCGGCAAGCGGCTCTTCCTAGCGCTGACCACCGTGCCCTTCGTGCTGCCCACCGTCGTCGTCGCGGCGGCCTTCACCGCCGTGATTGGACCGCGCTCGCCGCTTAATGCCCTGTTCGGTGGAACCTTCGATCTGCGCTACACGCTGGGCGCCATCCTGCTGGCCCACGTCTTCTACAACGTGACGCTGGTGCTGCGCATGGTGGGCGGCTTCTGGGCCAACCTCGACCCGCACCTGGAGGAAGCCGCGCGCACGCTGGGCGCGTCGCCGTGGCGCGCCTTCCATGAGATCACGCTGCCGCTGCTCACGCCCGCCCTCAGCGCCGCCGGATTGCTCACCTTCATCTTCTGCTTCACCAGCTTTGGCGTGGTGCTCATCTTAGGTGGGCCGCGCTTCGCCACGCTGGAGGTCGAGATCTACCGCCAGACCGTCAACTTCGCCGATCTGCCCACGGCGGCGGCGCTCTCCCTGCTGCAGATCGCCTTCACGCTGGCGCTGACGCTGGTCTACACACGGCTGCAGTCTCGCGTCTCGCGTCCCCTCGATCTACGCTCCCGCCGGGCGACGCAGCGGGCGCCGCAGACCTGGGGTAAACGCGCTTTCGTCGCCGCCAACGTCATCGTGTTACTTCTGCTGCTGAGCCTGCCCCTGCTGACACTGGTGGCGCGCTCCTTCGACGCCGGTCTGCGCTACTACGCGGCGCTCTTCGAGAACCCGCGCCGCTCCATCTTCTACGTGCCGCCCTTTGCCGCGGTCAAGAATTCGGTAACGTTTGCTTTGGCGACCACGAGCGTGGCTTTACTGCTCGGCTTGCTCACCTCACTCGCCCTCTACAGACGGCGGGGCGGGTGGTGGATGGATGCCTTGTTCATGCTGCCGCTGGGAACGTCGGCGGTGACCTTGGGCCTTGGCTACCTTGTCGCCATGAATCAGCCGCCGCTCGATCTGCGCGGGACGCCGACGCTCATCGTCATCGGGCACACGTTGGTAGCGCTGCCCTTCGTCGTGCGGAGCCTGCTGCCCGCGCTCCAGGCCATCCAACCGGCGCTGCGGGAGGCCGCTGCCAGCCTGGGCGCATCGCCGCGCCACGTCTTCGTCGAAGTCGATCTGCCCATCATCTGGCGAGCGCTGGCGGTGGGCGCCGTCTTCGCCTTCACCGTCTCCATGGGCGAGTTCGGCGCCACGTCCATGATCGCCCGCCCCGAGCTGCCCACCATCCCCATCGCCATCTACCGATTCCTCTCGCAGCCGGGCGCGCTCAACTACGGGCAGGCGCTGGCGATGTCCACCATACTGATGCTCGTCTGCGTCGTCGGCTTCGTCGCCATCGAACGCCTACGCCCCTCGGGGATGCAAGCGTTCTAGTCGGGCGGTTGCACCTGTGCACGAGCATGCGAATGAGATCTGACAATGCCTTCACCGTCTGAGTGCTATCAAGTACACACAGACGAAAAAGTAATCCGAGCTGTCATTACTGGGTTGCACCTTCGTGTCCTAGAGGCATCAATCCTCTTGACGAAGGTGAACCGGAGATTGATACCAGTGGAGTTGCAAACTTTGAGGCCCGGGCCTTGCAGTTTGACAGGATAAACGAGACGCTCACGCAACGTGAGGCGTCAATAAATGCGAGGAGATGTATCTTTCAACGTCGTCATTAGGCAGTCACAAGCCTGAGCATTTTAGGATTTCGAAGCAGATTGGCTACCGAAACCGCCCTCGCTACCCTAAAACGTGCTTAGACGTGATCAAGGCAAACGAAGGTGGGGTTGATACGGTTGGCAAACGTAATTGGAGACCACCTGCTGTATCCAGGCTCCCTTGGAACTGCTTCGGTTGCCCATTTTGGGCCTTTGGCCATCAAGGTAAGCCCGCGCGGGTTAGTACGCTTTCTACTTCGTCCAGGAACTCGGACAGGCTTACTGGACGGCGGCCCTCAGCGCTGTGATCGTGCTGCTGCGGGGCGGTAGCTGTGTGACGATGCCAGACATCGCCAATCTGATCTCGCGCGTAGAGCCGCTGTCCATTATGGATCAAGACCAGATTGGTCGTGTTGAAGCTGTCGTTGCGGTATACTTGGACAAATAGTTCAGGAAGAATGTACAGTCGCGCTTTGAGCAAGTTTGCACTCTGATCGAGTACGGTCAGGTAACTGATGTAGGCGCGGCTTGCGGCTTCCTGGCGCAGGGCCTTAACCAGGTCAGCGACGGTCACAGCTGATCGCGCAGCGCTCGCAAGCGCTCAATCTCTTGCGTCATATCGGCGATACCGGTCACGGCCATTTCCCAATCGTAGTAATCTTGTTCTACGTCGAAATCTGGCTCCGTGTTCAGCACCTTTTGCCGGAACGCCTCAAAATCCAGGTCATACTTGGTCGCGAACTGGCGCGCCATGACCTGGTACTTGATCAGATTTTTCTTTGCACGTTCCAGCAACAACTCGGCCAACACCTCATCCAGGCTTTGATTGGGGAAGAGTTGCTGCGCGCTGGCTTCCAATACCGTTGTCGTGCTAATGCTCACCCGACACCTCCATCGCGCCGGGCCGATTATGAGGCCGGCGCAAGGTTTACGTGCTTAGATTATAATCTGCTGTTGAATCCTGTAAAGTCATACCGGTCTGGAGTTTCGTAAAGTCATGCCACCGGGTGTCCAAATGTTGGGTCTACTGAAATAACTAGCAGAAATCGGATTTTTCTACGACTTGATACTATATGTGGGTTTCTCATGACCAAAATTACTAGATGTGGGGTATGGCCACCTAAAAATCCGATTTCTTGGACCTTTTTTCAGGTAAGTCAAGGTTGGGACCACTGAAATAACCATCAACCTCACGCAAAGGCGCCAAGAACGCAAAGGAACTTCAAATGCTGGTTATGGTCCTTTGCGACTCAGGGCGTGGAGCCCTTTTCTCTGGCTGTTGCGCCCGGCCATGGACCCGTGTGCCCGACGGTATAGACTTTTATTATAGCACAGGTAGGATTCCGAAGCAGATCGGACCACCGAAACCGCCCTCGCTATCCCAAAACCGCTTAGGCATGATCAAAGCAAACGGAGAGGAGGAATCTCAGTTCTCCCACACCTCCAGGCATACGGGGCCGTATCTGGCAGTTCCTACTACTCTCACCCGGTATTTCACCGGACAAGGCTCGCTTCCAGTTCAACGGCGTGGCTATTTGCCCCTCCTCCCATGGTACAGCTGGCCGCCTGGTGGTTCACTACCAGGCTACTGTCCACGCAGGCGGGCCGCCCGCGCTACTATGTATACGGTTAATAGACCGCCGCTCAAATCTCAGGCTAATTCGCTTCTCTTCATCAGATCACGCTTGACAAACTACTAGCAGTCACGGTCACTCCAGCCCGCAATAGCCTCACCTCTGGTCGGTCGAGATAGCTGCGTGAGCGATTGAGAACGGGGGAAAGACACTTGACATCTATGGGTGCTGTCTGTAAAATAGCCTGGCGTGCGGCGTGATGCCCGTGCCACGTCATTTACGAACCGAACAGGGTCTCTGGGATTTCGCCGGGTGGTATCCAACCCTTGGAACCGCTTCGTTTGCCCAACCTGAGGCAAGTTTCTGTCTTGCCGAGGGCCCTGTAAAATTTGCTTGGTCCTGATTTGTTTAGGAGAACAACATGCGACACCATTGGATTACAGTTTTGCTCGTGCTGATCTTCGTGGTCACAGCTTGTAGCAACACTCGGTCTGGGACATCCGATTCACAAGCACACGCAACGGCTTTACAAGACGAGGCGGGTGTGAGCGAGCAGCGTCAGTCACCGGTGAAAGGGGAGGTCTTTATCCCCGCCGGCAGCTTTCAAATGGGTTGCGACGACACCAACCCAAATGAGAGCTGCCAAAGTGACGAACAGCCACTGCACACCGTCTATCTGGACGCCTACTATATCGACAAGTGCGAAGTGACCAATGCCCAGTATGCGCAGTGTGTGGCAGCCGGGGCCTGCGACCCGCCAGCGGACATGGGGTCTTTTACACGAGGCCATTACTTCGACGACCCGACCTACGCCGACTATCCAGTCATCTATGTCTCGTGGCACAACGCCAACGACTATTGTACCTGGGCAGGCAAGCGTCTGCCCACCGAGGCCGAATGGGAAAAGGCAGCAAGAAGCGGCGACGGGCGGATGTATCCCTGGGGAGATCAAAGCCCAGACTGTTCGCGGCTGAACTACCGTCACCATAACTGCGGGGGCGACACCAGCCGCGTGGGGACTCTGTCCGACGGTGCCAGTCCTTACGGCGCGGTGGATATGACGGGTAATGTGTGGGAGTGGATCGCAGACTGGTACCAGAGCGACTACTATAACGTCTCGCCGCCCCGTAACCCACCTGGCCCGGCGAGCGGCACCGACAAGGTCGTGCGCGGAGGGAGCTGGAGCAGCTACGAGAGCTATGTCCGTGTTGCCTCTCGGATCCACGAGTCCCCCTCCGTTCGCGACGACAGTCTTGGGTTTCGTTGCGCACGTTCCTTAAAGGAGTGAGATTCTCAGTTTTGGACTTTTGTGAACCAAAGGGGCCTGGGGCTAAGTAGGTCAGAAAACTATTTTAACTTTTGCTCGGTGCTGCTGAGACGAGGAATGAGACATGTTCATGTTCCAAGTGGGCAGTGTCCGCTAAAATCGCGGACACTGCCCAACATATTAGTCACTTAGGGTCCAACCACTACATATATTTTCAGTGCAGCCAATACTTGTTAGATTTAAATCCGACCGGCCTGAACCTGAGCTTGTATTACCTCATAGATAGCAACAATCTCTCGATTTGCTGGCACGTTTTCCAGAAAAGCGCGCTGCCAATCGGGATCGGGCAGTGTCTCTTTTTGCGCCTGTATTGACGCATACGCCTTTTCCAGCAACTCTCTGGCTGCCACCTTTTGACCCTGCGCGTCCAGGATGCGCCCGCGGTGCCGGTAGACGACCTGGGGGTACGACGCACTCGCAGCAGACTCTACCAGTTTCACCGCCCTGGCCGACAACTGCAACGCCTCCTCGCGCCGATTTTGCAAATGATGACATAGCGCCAGATAGGAACAACAAATAGCTGCTACCGGATCGCCACTCCGCTCGGCTATTTCTAGACCTTTTTCAAAATGAGTCGCTGCCCTTTCCACACTCTGCCGCGATAGGCTTAGCAATCCCAGCCCATAATGAACACCTGGCGCTCCATATTCAAGCTGCTGTGCGGAAAGAATCTCTAACGCTTCTTGCAGATAATGTTCCGCCCTGGCGCGTTCTCGTCGCCCTGGCTGAGACTCCTGCAAATACAATATCCCCAACCCGCTCAACGCAAGCGCCTTCCAGCTCGACAACTCCCGCTCGCCCGCCAGCTCTAGGCTCGCGCTCAAGTGGGCCTCGGCGTCGGCATGGCGGCCGGTAATCGAAAGCAAAAAGCCCAGGTTGTAGCGGGTCGTTACGATGCCATAATCATCGGCAGATTGGCGGGCCAGTTCCAGGGCCCGGCGGTAATGAGCAAAAGCTGGGCCATACGCCCGTCGTACCGCCAGGGCATTGCCCAGGCTCGTCAATATCGCCTGCTCCCATCGGCGCAACCCTACCCGCCTGATCAGTTCCAGACAATCCTGCTTATAATGTAACCCAGCCTCATAATCACCACGCGCCTCTGCCAACTGGGCTTGTGAGTAAAAAGCGCTCACCGCTACCATCGGCGATTCCGACTCTTGCGCCAGGGCGGCAAGCCGCTGACCGGCTCGTTCAGCTGGGGTATGTAACCCTCGCTGCACGTAATAAAAGACCAACGACATGAGAATCTCTGCTCTCATACGCACCGCTTCACCACTGTTCACCGATCCCACTTTCCGCCACAGGTCTAGTGCGTGATGTAATACTTGCTCACCCTCCTCACGGTCACACTTTGAGCACGCCTCGCCCTTTGTCTTTAGGGTACGCGCCATCTGCCGTGTCAAGCCATGCGCCTGAGCCAGAGCCAGCGCCTCATCGGCAACCGCAACAACTTCGTCAAAGCGGGACGCGCGATACAGAAAATCCAAATGTTGATTCAGGGCCTCCGCCTGGCGCTGTGGATCGTCCAACCCCTGCACCGTCTGCTGTAGAGACCGAAGGCTCGCCTCTGCCTGCTGGCACTCGCCCCTGTCCCACAATAGATAATACTGCTTGCAAAGGACGTCGAAGCGCAGCTCGACGTTGCGCGAACCGGTAAAGGGCGCGTGCTGTTTCAGGAGCGTCAGGGCCTGTGTATACCTCTCCAACGCCACGCCATAGGCGTAACGCGCCTGCGCCTCTTCCGCCGCCTGCACGAGATAGGTGACCGCCTTGTCCCATACCTGGGCCTGGGTGTAATGCTCCGCCAGCGCCGCCGTCTGCCCCCCCTGCTCCGCCTCAAGCGCCCCGGCCGCCCGCCCATGGATCCGCCGCCGCTCATCCTCGGGGAGCCGCTCGTAGGCCACCTGGCGCAGCTTGTCGTGGCAAAAGCGTCCCCCCTCCCGCGTCTCGACCAGATAGTGCCAATGCTCCAACGCCTCCAGTGCCTTCAGCAGCGTGTCCTCGTCCACGTCCACCACCGCCCGCAACAAGTCGTAGCGGCTCTCGCGCCCCAGCACGGCCGCCACCCCCAGCACGTGGCGCTGCACCTCGTCCAGCATCTCCAGCCGCCGCGCGATGACCGCTTCCACCCTCCGCGCCCGCGGCAGCTCACCATAGTCGACCGTCATCTCGTCGAAGGGCGTGGCCCACGCACCGTCCTCCTCCCGGTACAGCAACTCTTCCTCGTAGAGCGCGCGCAGCGTCTCCAGCAGGAACAACGGGTTGCCCTCCGTCTCCCGGTAGAGCCGCGCCTCGAACAGCGGTGCCGCCTCCTCGCACTGGAGCACGTGGCGCATCAGCGCCCCGCTCGCCTCCGCCTCCAGCCGCCCCAGCGCGATGCGCCCCCGTATATGGTGGCCGATCTCTTGCAACGCCCGCCAGCTCTCCGCGTCCTGCCGTACCTCTTCTCCCCGGTAGCTGAGCACGATCAGCGCCCGCTCATCCTTCAGCCGCCGCGCCAGCGTGGGCAACACGTCCAGCAGGTCGGCACCCAGCCATTGCGCGTCTTCCAGCACCACCACCAGCCGG
>DAOTUH010000013.1:0-3518 GCA_034437255.1 Anaerolineae bacterium | reverse complement strand
CACGTGGATGCCATAAGATTTGTCGGCGCCGCCGGGCACCACCTGGTGCAGGAAGATGACGTCCTTGCCGTCCTCCGCTACGTCCAGGTTGAAGTTGCTCACCTGCGGCAGCCGCTCCTCCATCTCGATCAGCTCGTGGTAGTGCGTGGCGAAGAGCGTGCGCGCGCGGCGCTCCGGGTGATTGTGCAAATACTCGATGACGGCCCAGGCGATAGCCATGCCGTCGTAGGTGCTGGTGCCACGCCCCACCTCGTCCAGAATAAGCAGACTGCGCGGCGTGGCGTGGTTGAGGATGTTCGCCGTCTCCACCATCTCCACCATAAAGGTCGACTGACCCGCCGCCAGCTCGTCCGAAGCGCCGATGCGCGTGAAGATGCGGTCCGCCACCCCGATGTGCGCCGCGTCCGCCGGGACGAAACTGCCAATCTGCGCCATCAGCACGATCAGCGCGGCCTGCCGCAGAAAGACGCTCTTGCCCGCCATGTTCGGCCCGGTGATGATGTGGATGCGCTGGTCAGCGTCCATCGCCAGGTCGTTGGGCGTGAAGGGCTCGCGCTGCGTGCGCTCGACCACGGGATGGCGCCCGGCCTCGATCCGCAAGACCGGCGCCTCATCAAACGTCGGGCGGACGTAGCGATTGCGCAGCGCCACCTCCGCCAGCGACGAGGCCACGTCCAATCGCGCCAGCGCCTTCGCCGTGCGCAGCAGCGCCGGCGCGTGGGTCGCTACACGAGTGCATATCTCCTTGAAAAGCCGAGACTCCAGCTCGCCGATGCGCTCCTCGGCGTTGAGGACGCGGCTTTCGTACTCCTTGAGCTCCGCCGTGATGTAGCGCTCCGAGTTGACCAGCGTCTGCTTACGCTCGTAGTCGTCGGGTACCTTATCGAGATTGGCCTTGGTCACCTCGATGTAGTAGCCGTAGATCTTGTTGTGGCCAACCTTGAGGCTCTTGATGCCCGTGCGCTGCTTTTCCTGCTTCTCCAGCCCGGCGATCCAGTCGCGAGCGTCCTGGCTGGCGTTGACGATGCTATCCAGATCCTCCGAGAAGCCGGGGCGGATCAGCCCGCCGCTGCTTACCTGCGCCGGCGGATCGTCGACGATGGCGCGCGCGATAAGCTCGGCGGCCTCGCGCACCGGATCGAGCCCCGCCAGCAACGCAGCGAAGCCCGGCGGCGCGTCGGCTGCGGCCTCCTCCAGCTGCTCGCGCAGCGACGGCACCGCGTCCAGCGCGGTGCGGATGCCCACAAGATCCCGGGGCGTCGCCCGTCCGGCGACCACGCGGTTGGACATGCGCTCCAGGTCCGTGACGCCCTTGAGCGTCTCGCGCACCTCGGCGCGGAGCACCGTGGCGTCGACGAAGCCCTCAACCTGATCCAGACGCAGCTCCAGCGCGGCGATATCCAACAGCGGATGCGCCAGCCGGTGTAACAACAGCCGCCCGCCCACCGGCGTGACCGTGGCGTCGATGACGCCCAGCAGCGAGCCGCGCTTCTGCCCGCGCAGCGTCTCGGTGATCTCCAGGTTGCGCCACGTCGAGGTGTCAATCGCCATGTAGCGGTCGGTGGCGTAGGTCGCCAGCCCCGTGATCTGCGGCAGCACGCCCTGCTGCGTCTCCTGCAGGTACGAGAGCACCGCGCCCGCCGCGCAGATCGCCAAGGGCTTGCCCTCGCAGCCAAAGCCCTCCAGCGTCCGCACGTCGAAGTGCTCGACCAGCGTCTGGCGCGCCGCCGTCTCCTCGAAGCGGTAGACGGGCCACGCCGTGACCAGCGCCTGCAGCTGCTCCGCCAGCTCGGCTTCGGGCCGTTCGGCCGGCTGATCGGGATCGCGCTCCTTCCAAGAGCCGGCGCGCGGAATCAACAGCTCGCGCGGCTGCAACCGGGTCAGCTCCTGGCGCACGGCGCTGACGACGTCGTTGCCATCCTGCAGCTGCGTCGTGGCGAACTCGCCGGTGGAGATCTCCGCGTAGGCCACGCCCGCGCGCTGCCCATCGACGACGATGGCGGCGACGTAGTTGGGCCGCCGCTCGTCCAACATCTCCGGCTCCAAGAGCGTGCCCGGCGTGACGACGCGCTCGACGCGGCGCTCCATGGGGCCGCGCCCCGTCGGTTCACCGATTTGCTCGGCGATGGCGACGCGGTAGCCCTTGTCGATCAGCTGGGCGATGTAGCCGGGGGCGGCGTGATGCGGGACGCCCGCCATGGGCACGCGCGTGCCCTTCGAGACCGGGCGCGAGGTGAGCGTGATGTCCAACTCCCGCGCCACCAGTTCTGCGTCCTCGTCGAAGGTCTCGTAGAAGTCGCCGAGGCGGAAGAACAGGATGGTATCGGGATGCTGGCTCTTCAATCTCAGGTATTGTTTACGGAGCGGGGTCGTTTTCTTTTTGCTCATGGGGGCATTATACCTAGAAACGGGTAGGACGGAAAGCAGACGTTGAAAATAAAACCGGACGCCTACATGAGGAAGACGTCCGGCTCCGGTGCTTTGTTCAAGATCTCAATCGGCTGTTACTCGACGCCCCTTGGCTGTCAAGACCCAACCAGGCGGCGTCGAGGCCTTGTCGACCGGGCAGCCGGCACGCGCTCAACGCAGGCTGCATCCACTACAAGATGTCTTCTGCGTAGATGTCAGAGGCGCGAGATAACCTTTGCGGGCCAGATCATGCAGCATCTGTTCCAAAGCGTCCTCGCTGATATCCAGACGTCGGGCTAAACCGGCACGGCTGTACCCTTGACCCTCGGCAATTTCCTGAAGGAGCTCTTTGAGCATGACGTTATCCCAGTCCCAGCAGCACGCCGCCCTGGAAGACCACCGCAGCGAGGAGCCAGGCTAAGAGCAATTGTCCTACTACGCTGACCCACGTCCACTTGGCGCCCAACTCCTGGCGCTCAGCGGCGACGGCGACCATGCACGGCGTGTAGAGCAGGACGAAGAGCATGTACGAAAGCGCCGCCAGCGCGCCGTGACCGTTGCTGGTGGCCTCGAAGTCGTCGTGGACAGCCACCATAATCAGGAAGCTCGCCCCAATCCAACTATTCATCCAGCCGGTGAGGCGCATAGCCGTCAGGAACCACGAGCGTCGCCTTCTCTCCTGATGTTGGAATTACCCAGATTTCGCTGCTACCCCCCGCGTACCGGGCAATCAACAGCGTCTCCCCATCGTCCAGCCAAACCGGCACCCCATAATGGGACGTGGTGTCCTTGGTGAGGGGACGCGCATCGCTGCCGTCGGCGCGTATCAGCCAGATCTGCTTGCCCATCCCCGTGCCGGCGGAGCGGCGGCGGAAGGCAATCCACGCCCCATCCGGCGACCAGGCCGGGGCGTCATCTTCGACGCCGAAAACATCGCTCAAGTTCTGAAAGACGCCGCGCGTCACGTCCAGCCGCAGGATGTGGCTGGCGGCCCCGATTTCCAGGCGAAGATCTGTGACCAGTACCGCCTCCCCGTCCGGCGACCAGACCGGCGGCGAATCCATCAGCGCCGGGACACACAAGGTCTCGGCTACACCGGGAGCCGCGAC
>DAOTUH010000012.1:0-2594 GCA_034437255.1 Anaerolineae bacterium | reverse complement strand
CAACCCATCGGCACGGATTACGTCCAGTTCTACGCGGCGGGCCAGACGCTGCTGTGGGGGGAAAGCCCGCGCCTCTACGACCTGGAGTTTCAAAGCCAAGTAGAGCAATCGATCATCGGCCCTGATCTGGCGAGCTATCATGCCTTTATCACGCCGCCTTTCTTCGCCTGGCTCTTCGTGCCGTTGGCGGCACTTCCCTACAGCGTCAGTTTTGCGGCGTGGAGTGTGCTGGGTCTGTTCCTGCTGTGGGGCAGCGTCTATCTTCTCAATCCAGAGTCATCAACCCGCCCTTTTCTGTGGGCCTTGACGTGGTTTCCCGTCTTCGCCTCTGTCAGTTTCGGACAGAACGCGCTGCTCAGTCTGTTTCTTCTGACGAGCACCTACGCGCTCTGGCAGCGGGACCGTCGCTTCCTGGCCGGATTGACGCTGGGCCTGTTGCTCTACAAGCCCCAGCTGACCTTGGGCCTCGGCTTGCTCTGGCTCCTTCGCTGGCGCGAGGATGGGCCGGCGCTTGCCGGATTCGCGGTCAGCGGTCTGGGGCTGGCGGCGCTCTCCTTTGGGCTCTTGCCCGACGCGAGTTGGGCGTATGTCGCCTTTGTTCGGGACGTGTTGCCTGATCTGCCGGCGTGGCAGGAGTTTCCCATCTGGCATCTGCACACCGTGCGCGGCTTCTGGCGCATGCTGCTCCCCTTTAACACGGTGGCGGATGTGTTGGCCTGGCTCTTTGCTGCCGTGGGGATCTTCGCTTTCTGGAATCTGGTCGTGAAGAACCGGTTGGAGAAACCACTTGCCTTTGCTGCTGCTATCTGCCTGACCTTCTGGATCACGCCGCACGCCATGATCTACGATTGGGCGGTGTTGCTGATCCCGGTGGTGCTCTTCTGGCAATCGCTCCCCGCATGGCATACGGAGTTGCGCACGCTGTATGCGTTGGTCTGGTTGGCGACGTTCCTCAGTGGCCCGTTGACGTTGTTGCAGTGGCGCGCGCTATCTTTTGCGATCCAAGTCAGCGTGCCCATCCTGACGTTTAGTTTCTACGAAGTCTACCTGTGTCTCACCGCTGAGAAGCATATCTTCGACGATGAGCGAGTACCAGGAGAACGTAGCCTGTCTTAACAACCTGTTTAGGAATCAGATGGGTTTATGCTCAAAGTCAGTGGCTGTGAGCGATTCGCATTAGCCAAAAATCCTGATATGATGGATAGGGAATGGTATGAATATTGGAAGTGCACACTTTGATGGCCACGGCTTGCTTCACTTAGTGTTGGGCTATCCGATCCCATAAGAATATGAGCGGCGTTCCCATCTGAAGCAATGTTGGGGATAATTAGCTGTTCACCAAAACGGGGAATATAGATTCAACCTTGATGGAGCATCATGATCACGCAAGACATTGTGGATGTAATTCCCACGGACGATCCGCAGACGGCGCTTGAGTTTTGTCGAGATTTGGCGAGACGCTTGTTGTCCGAGGAATCAGAGACAGACTGGGATGTCGTTGATGGAATCCCCGTTATTTCAGTAGTGATCCCTGTTTACAATGAAGCCCCGAATCTCCAAGTTCTATTTGAGCGTTTACAGAGAGTCTTGGATACAATCGGGTGCTCGTGGGAGATTGTCTTTGTTGATGATGGGAGTATCGATACTGGCGTAAGGTTTTTACGCGAACTTGCATCCACCGATGCGCGGATTACGCTGGTTGAACTCTCCAGAAACTTTGGACATCAGATTGCCATCAGCGCCGGACTTGAGTATGCGCGCGGAGAGGGCGTCATCATCATGGATGCCGATCTCCAAGACCCACCGGAGGTTTTGCCCCAGTTTATTGATAAATGGCGTGAAGGCTACGACGTCGTCTATGCCATTCGTCAGAAGCGTAAGGAAAGGCTCTTCAAGCGCGTGGCTTACGCGGTCTTTTATCGCTTGTTGAAACAACTGGCTACGGTTGATATTCCTCTCGATGCCGGTGACTTTTGTATCATGGATCGGCGCGTCGTTGACTTGTTGCTCTCGATGCCCGAGCGAAATCGCTTCGTACGCGGAATTCGGAGTTGGATCGGCCTGAAGCAGGTCGGATTGGCCTACGAGCGGCAAGCGCGGAATGCGGGGAAATCCAAGTATGGTTTTCGTCGGTTGCTGTACCTGGCCCTGGATGGATTGGTCTCGTTCAGTTTTGTGCCCCTACGGATGATCGCCGTGTTGGGGTTTGGTATTTCCGGCGTTTCCTTGGGGTTGGCACTCTTTTATGCGTTAAAGCGTCTGCTGGTAGGACTGTCGCCGCCGGGTTTTGCTTCGTTGATGGTGGCGAATTTTTTCTTTGCCGGCGTGCAATTGATCACGTTGGGTGTCATCGGTGAATATGTGGGGCGGATTTTCATTGAAGTGAAGCGACGTCCCTTGTATGTAGTGCGCCGGGTCGTTGGGCGGGAGCGCCCATAATGCGCATTTTGATGCTGAATAACGAGTTTCCGCCGCTGGGCGGAGGAACCGGTACAGTCAATCAAGCCCTGTTTCGACGCTTTGCTCAAATCCCAGATCTTGAGATCGATTTGATCACGTCGGCGCTGGGACGGCAATTTGAGCAGGAGCATTTT
>DAOTUH010000011.1:0-4588 GCA_034437255.1 Anaerolineae bacterium | reverse complement strand
GCACTTTCGCCGAAGTTCACGAGCCGAGGACTCCTAAACCATGCTCGGAGAACTTTGTAGCGCGGTTGGTTTCGATCCGTAAGTGCGTTGCACCTGGACGCTCATAAACCTGAACAGTTGCCTCCTTTTTTCTATCTCCGTTGGTTACTCAGCCCAGGTGATCTCAAACTCGCAGCGGATGGCGTGCTCCGGGCAGACGACCTCGCACTCCGTGCAGAAGGTACAATCGTCTGGACGCACGATGACTGGGCCTTGCGCCCGCATCTCCACGGCCTGCGTGGGGCATGCACTGACACACTGACCACAGCGCGTGCACCGTTGCAGGTCGATGATGGGTAAGCTCTCCATAAGAAAACCGCCTTTCTGATGCTCTGCGTTCAGCATATCAGAAAGGCGGCGCTCTGTCTGCGACAAAAGTCTTATCCCGGCGCTAGCCCTGCGCTTCCTCCTCCAGCCCTGCCTGATCCAGCAGTACGATACGCCCACGCTCCACGCGGACAAGGCCCGCGTCGGCAAAACTGCGCAGCGAGCGCCCGATCATGTCGCGCACGGTGCCCAGCTGGTCGGCGATCTCATCTTGCGTCCAGCGGCGGGCCACGGTGTCGCCGGTGGCCTGATCCAGCAGAAAACGGGCCAGCCGTCCCCGTACCGTGTGCAGCGCCAGATCCTCGACGAGATCCGTCAGGTGTGCCAGCCGGTGGGCGAAGTCGCGCAGCACCACCAGGGTCAGATCGGGACAGGCGCGCATCAGGCGTAAGAAGTCGCCCCGCGTGACGGCGTAGAGCGTCACCGGCGTGACAGCCTCGGCGCTGGAGGGACTGATGGGCTCCGCCAGAAACGGGGGCACGGTGTTGAACGCCTGTCCCGGCTCTAGCACCACCAGTACCTGCTTCCGCCCTTCTGGCGAGAGGCGGGTGACCCGCACCTGGCCTTCGGCGATGAAGTAGACGGCTTGACAAGGCTCGCCTGCCAGAAAGATCATCTCGTCCGCTGCGTAAGTGCGGCGGACGGCGACCTCGGCGAGACAATCCAGCGCAGCGGCGGGCAGCGCCGAGAGCATCTGTATCTTGCGAAAATCACCGGTGTTGATGGGCTTCTCCTTCCGATCTGGATTGAAGCGAACTCAATCATACCATATTTTCGCCAAGCGCGATAAGATGATGCGACTTATGTCGCAGACATCAGCGGCGTCGGCTGGTATGCTTAGGGTTGTATTGACTTTACCGACATACAGGAGGCTTTTCATGGAGATGTTCTGTTATCAGTGTCAGGAGGCGGCGCGGAACGAGGGATGCACCGTGCGCGGCGTCTGCGGCAAGAGCCCGGAGGTGGCGAGTCTGCAGGACGTGCTTATCTGGCTGCTCAAGGGAATTGCTTTCTGGGCCGTCAACGGGCGTGAACTGGGCGTGACGTCGCCGGAGGCGGATCTATTCGTGGCGCGGGCGCTCTTCTCCACCGTCACCAACGTCAACTTCGATCCGGAGCGCTTCGTGACGTGGATCCGTCAGGCCGTGGAACTGCGCGACGCGCTGCGCGAGGAAGCCCAGGCGACCTGCGAGGCGGAGCATGGCGCGCCCTGCGCCGGTGAACTGCCCGCACCTGCCGTGTGGGCGCCCAAGACCTACGCCCCCAACGTCCTGGAGCTCAAGGGCCAGATGGTGGGGCCCATGGTTGATCCCGACCTGGACGCGGATATCCGCGCGCTGCGGGAACTGCTGATCTACGGGCTCAAGGGGCTGGCGGCGTATACTGATCATGCCTACGTGCTGGGCCACTACAACGACGAGCTGTTGACGTTCATGGAAGAAGCGCTGCTGGCGACCCTGGACGATGATCTGGCGGTTGACGAGCTGGTGAACTGGGTACTCAGGGCCGGCGAGATGGGCGTGGAGGCCATGCGCCTATTGGACGAGGCCAACACCGGCACCTACGGCGATCCGGAACCCACCCAGGTCAATCTGGGTGTGCGCGAAGGCCCGGCGATCCTCATCAGCGGGCACGATCTGCGCGATCTTGAGGAGCTGCTGGAGCAGACGGAAGGCACCGGCGTCAACGTCTATACCCACGGCGAGATGCTGCCCGCCAACGCCTATCCCGCTTTCAAGGAATATGAGCACTTCGTGGGTAACTACGGTGGCTCCTGGTGGCACCAACGGGAGGAGTTCGAGAGCTTCGGTGGCGCCATCCTGATGACCACCAACTGTATCGTCCCGCCGAAGGAGAGCTATAAGGACCGGCTCTTCACCACAGGACTGGTGGGCTGGCCCGACGTGCAGCACATCCCCGACCGGGAGAATGGCGGTCAGAAGGACTTCACGCCGGTCATCGAGGCGGCGTTGGCGGGAGAAAGCCCGCAATCCTTGGAAGAGGGCACCCTCCCCATTGGCTTCGCCCACGCTACTGTGATGGGCGTGGCGGACAAGGTCATCGAGGCGGTGCAGGCCGGCGACATCGCGCGCTTCGTCGTCATGGCGGGCTGTGACGGGCGGCAGCGCGACCGCGAGTACTACACTGAGATTGCCGAGGGATTGCCCCAGGATCACGTCATCATGACGGCGGGCTGCGCCAAGTATCGCTACAACAAACTCGATCTGGGCGACGTCGGCGGCATTCCGCGCATCCTGGATGCCGGACAGTGCAACGACTCCTACTCGCTGGCCTACATCGCCCTGCAGCTCAAGGACGTGCTGGGCCTCGACGACATCAACGCGCTACCCATCTCCTACGACATCGCCTGGTACGAGCAGAAAGCCATCATCGTGCTGCTGGCGCTGCTCTCCCTGGGCGTCAAACACATCCGCCTGGGCCCCACGCTTCCCGCTTTCCTCTCGCCCAACGTCGTGGACGTGCTGGTGGAGCACTTTGACCTCAAGCCCATCGGCACGGTGGAGGCCGATCTGGAAGCCATCACGGCGGGAGCATAATGAGCGGTTTGTAAACCGGCACGGAGGACAACAATGAAGCAAAAGACACGTTACGTACTCGCCGCACTGCGAATCGTCCTGGGGTGGACCTTTCTCTGGGCCTTTTTGGACAAGCTCTTGGGTCTGGGCCTCTCCACCGCGCCTGAGAACGCCTGGCTGGCGGGTGGTGGGTCGCCCACCTACGGCTTTCTCACCCACGCCACGGCGGGGCCGCTGGCAGGCCTTTATCAGAGCATCGCTGGCGCGCCCGTGGTGGACGCCATGTTCATGTTCGGACTAGCGGGCCTGGGCGTCGCGCTGATCCTGGGCATCGGCCTGAAGATTACCAGCGTGGGCGGACCGCTGATGATGCTGCTGATGTGGTCGGCGCATCTGCCGCCGGCCCAGAATCCGCTGGTCGATCAGCATATCGTCTATGCGTTGGTCATGGTGCTATTGGCCCAGACCGAGGCCGGCATGACTTGGGGGTTGGGCGCCTGGTGGCGTGAGCGTGTTGGCATCCCGATATTAGAATAGTCGAGATACAGCAACCCGCCCGCACGCGGCTTCGTGCGGGCGGGTTTGTCGTTCTGGCGCGTCTACTCCAGCGCGCGTGTCTCGATGGCGTCCTGTGCCCGGTCAATGAACTCGTCTACCGGGATGGCGCCCAGCCGCTTCTCGCTGCGCAGCCGCACGGCGACGGTCTCGGCCTCGACCTCGCGGTCGCCCACGACGAGCATGTACGGCACCTTCTGCATCTGCGCGTCGCGGATCTTGGCGCCCATCCGGTTCGACGAGGCGTCGACTTTAGCGCGGATGTGCGCCTTGCGCAGCTGTTCTTCGACCTGACGGGCGTAGGCGATGTGGCGGTCGGCGATGGGAATGAGGCGCACCTGCTCCGGCGCCAGCCAGACGGGGAAAGCGCCCGCGTAGTGCTCCACCAGGATGCCGAAGAAGCGCTCGATGGAGCCCAGCAGTGCGCGGTGGACGACGTAGGGCCGGTGTTCGGCGCCGTCCTCGCCGACGAAGGTCATGTCGAAGCGCTCCGGCAGATTGAAGTCGAACTGGATCGTCGATAGCTGCCACTCTCGGCCCAGCGCGTCGCGGATCTTGAGATCGATCTTGGGGCCGTAGAAGGCGCCGCCGCCCTCGTCCACCTCGTAGGCGATGCCCTCGGCCTCAATGGCGCGTTGGAGCGCATCTTGCGCCTGCACCCAGCGCTCTGGCTCGCCCACGGCCTTCTCCGGGCGCGTGGAGAGATACGCCTCGATCTCCTCGAATCCGAAGGCGTGGAGCATCTCCAGCGAGAACTGTAACACGCGCAGAATCTCATCCTCAATCTGCTCCGGCGTGCAGATGATGTGGGCGTCGTCCTGGGTGAAGCCGCGCACGCGCATCAGGCCGTGCAGCACGCCGCTCTTCTCATAGCGGTAGACCGTGCCGAGCTCGGCCCAGCGCAGCGGCAGTTCACGGTAGGAGCGCAGATCGCTCTGGTAGATCAGGATGTGGAAGGGGCAGTTCATGGGCTTGAGGTAGTAATCCTGCCCATCGACGTCCATGGGCGCGTACATGCTCTCGCTGTAGAAATCCAGGTGCCCCGAGGTCTGCCAGAGCCACGACTTACCGATGTGCGGCGTGTAGACGAACTCGTAGCCGCCCTCTATATGCCGGTCGCGCCAGAAGTC
>DAOTUH010000010.1:0-5444 GCA_034437255.1 Anaerolineae bacterium | reverse complement strand
GCCAATATTCCCATTGCCACAATGCCTGGGATCCTTACTTTACTGCCCCTGCCTCAGGGTCTGCGGTAAGCTATACTCACCCAGACGGATCCACGCGTCCCCGGCCGTGACCTCACAATTCCCCATGCAAAAAAGCGTAATGGCCCAAGCTCAGGAAAGTGGCCTCTAAACTCCTGGATATCTATCTTAGGGGTAGGCCAGGTCAATTCAATGGTACGTGATTTGTCCGGTTTCAGCGTCATGCGGGTCAGCGCGGGAGTTAGCTGCTGCCCCTCCGACCATTGCGCGTTCCCGGCCTCAATATCCATCACCGGTTTGTCACCGCCATCCCACTCCAGGGTCTCGGTGGAGATATTGGTGACGGTAAAGGTGATGTGCACTGGTTCACCGAAGTCATAACTCTTCTTGTCGGTGCATATGCGGAGTGTATAGGTTCTGTCATCATTGTGTGCCACCTCGCAGTTCTTGCGCCACCCACAGGCGCTTAGGAGCATCGGAACTGAGACTAACAAAAGTAACAGATGCAGAATTCTTTTCATCGGTTAATTCCCTTCGGAAGATCAAGACGACAAAACTTATTCATTCAGGTTCCTCCCTCAATGTGGAGCATGCTAGAAGGACGATCGGTATCCAGCGTCTGTATCTCGTCCGAAACCACGCCCTTGCGCTCGATCAACGCCGGGCGTCTGGTGGATGTACCAGGGGTCACGGATGGCATGGAGCCTGGATGGATGATGGGGCTGGGCGTAGCGGCGGGCTCGCCGGGGCCGGGCGGGGTGACGGTGGGCAGGGCGCCCCAGTCGGCGGGGGACGGTGTGGGCGAGGGCGTGGGAGAGGGGGTGATGGGGGGAGGGGGAGAGGCGGTGCGGGGGAGCAGGAATACGGTGACCGCGAGGGCCAGGGTCAGCGCGAGCGCGGCGATTGGTATCCAGCGTTTGTCTCTCATCGAAAAGCCCTCCTTGGAAAATGGTTGCGAGTTACAAGTTGCAAGTTAAAAGTTGCAACTTCCCCCGGCTCCCGGGAAGCCCGTAACTACGGACAAATTTTCGCACTCGTAGGATGGGCGCAAGCATTGCTGTCTCCTGTGTGTTGTTGGGCAGCGCTATGGATCGACCAGGGGGTAGCCGGGGAGCGGGTGTCGCTGAGGTGGATCCGCCTGGTGGGTCGTGGTCCGGTTACCCTGGCAAGAGTGTGTCATAAAATCGTGAAGACGTCAAATGCTGGGCGTTGGTGAGTACCCAACTCTTACCGCAGAGCCCCCAGAGGGCGCAGAGATAGAGGAGCCGGCTTCTCTCTGTGGGCTCAGCGTTCTCGGCGGTGGGAAAGTCAAGGTGGTCGCCGGACCCGCCGGGTGGATCTTCTTTTTTACAAGGATTGGTCAACGTCTGGGTCAGCATCTGACCGCTCTGGTCGGTCAGCGTGAGGAGGCAGACCTCCTTCTTGCCCGGGGCGGCGTCCACGCGGCCCGCGTAGGTGCGGCCGGGTTCGGTCCAGGAGAGGTCGTAGGTCTTCTCCGGGCTGCAGGCGTAGGAGAGGGAGACCAGGCCGTCGTCCGCGTCGAGGCCCCACAGGTCGGTGCCCACGGCCTCACCGTCGTCACAGATGACGGCGGCCTCGCCCTCGGGTGGGGTGGCGGAGGATTCGACGACAATGACAGTTTCGCCGCCGACGAAGTAGTTGCTGTCCCAGTTCTTGTTACCAGATCTGTCCTGATAGGGATCGTTACCGCTACCCTCGGTAGCGCTGGTGGTTCCAGGTAGCGTAAGTTCGTATCCTGAAGTTATCGACTGAGGATCGGTTTTGCTCTCATAGTAAGATTGTGCTAGGCCTTGGTGATAAAGCTCTGCCTTTTGAGAGCGCAACAAGGTTAAGGATAGCGTGACAACTTCTGGCTTTGTCGTCCAGAGCACATGAATTGGATTCCCTTCTCGACCAGTAAGCACCAAATGCTTGTAGCCGGCTCTACTGAGATCCTTCGAACCCTCATAGCCAAAGGTCGCATCCCCCAATACCTGTGTCACTAACCAAGTAGCATAATAGGAAGGTAGACGAAAGTTGTTATCTTCCCTCAAAAGACCAAACGTACCGTCAGCAAAATGGTCTCTTATGCGATGATGAATGACAACACCCTCCGGCTTATCAGGGCTGGCCTCGGCAAACGCTTGTTTTGCCATAGTATACTGCTGAACGATATACGATGCTTGTACAAAGTCGTTAACGCAAGGACCTTTACCCTCGACGCAAGTGGCATTATCCTTATGTTGCACACCCGATTCCGTGACCCAGTATTCCGGCTGATCCTCGGTCCATCCGTACTCCTCTTCCAAGTACTTATCGACTCCAGTCACCGTCCACCACGTCCAGGCTGGTCGATAATAGGGATGAAGCCCAATAACATCTATACAGGATCTTCTTGTTGGACTTTGTGCAACATCTCTAAGTATATCAATATATTCAGTAGTGCCTTGAAATTCAGAACCAAGAGGAAATTCATAAGCACGATTAGCCACACTCAGTCCCACCAAGTCTACAGGACTGCCCAGAAGTACAGTAGCGGCCTCGCCTTGCAAGCTTTCAACTACCTCACAGGTTCTATCCAGAGCCGCCAAGTATTGCTCGGGCGTTAGTGTCTCATAGATGAACTCTTCATTCCCAACTTCCCATACGTTTATGCGGTCACCATATCGCGAGATGACTTGGGTAACAAACGCCTCCCAACTACCAGCCGGTGTATAAGGGGTATCCCCTGTGATCGAGGCAGGTGGTAAACCGCCGTTAAGAATCCCTATGATTTGCAAGGAGGGATTACTCAAGTTTGAGGAGGTCGCCCCTTCATAGGAATATGCTCCCTCGGAATAGCTCTCGTCTTCCCAATACCATCCGAGGACTCCTTCCTTCTCCCGGCGGACCCAGGACCAATGGAAATCCCAACGATTCCAGGAAGAGCCAACATCAGCAGCATACTGTTCCAAATAATACCCGCGTAAGTCTCGGACTCGTAACTCGTTATAATAACTGGGATTATCAACTCCGAAGTCGGTCGCTTGATATGAAGGAGAGGTGTAATCCGGCGGCGTAAGAGTAGGCTTTGGTGTTGGACTAGCATCGGGTCCACAAGAAGTAGTGACACCGGTTATCAGGATGATGCTACTCAATAGCAACAAAGGGTAAACAATAGACTTCTTCATGATTCCCCCCCTTTTATTCGAAAATAATGTGGTCCATTGTCGACAAGAATGAGTATTTTAGGGTTCATACACACAGCGAAAGCCTATGGTAGTCTTTTCCCAAGGGACACTCTGGTGACGTGTAGTTAATCCCCATAATGCAGATATGCCGAAGGAACCTTTCAGAACTCGTTTGCGCATTTGGTCAAGGCCTAATTCCTCTGGACCCATCGGATTGTTCCACGGCGAAATTGCATAGTAATCTCCTGCATAGATATCAGCCACCCACTCCTCCGCATTTCCCAACATATCCATGACTCCGTAGGGGCTGACATTGATCGATTCATTGCCGACCTCACGTCGTTCTGTCTCGTTAGCTCGGCTACGCTCGTCCCATTCATTGCCCCAAGGATAGCGACGTCCATCCGTCCCCCGCGCCGCTTTTTCCCACTCCGCCTCCGTGGGCAGCCGTCCGCCACGCCAGGCGCAGTAAGCCTGAGCTCCATACCACGTCACGTGTAGAACAGGATAATTCTCATAGCCTGGTGCCACCTCATATCGATTCTCCTGCGCCTCCTCGTACTCCAGCAAGCGGATGTGCATTTCACCGGCCCGCGCGTCGGGCGGACGGGTAGCTACACAGGTATGCCCATTACAGGCCAGGACATTCTGCCCCTGAGCATTGAGAAATGCGGCGTAATCCGCATTGGTGACTTCATACCGATCTATGCTGAAGGCATCCAGATACACGACGTGTTCTGGGCTTTCTCGCTCGTGAGAAATCCCGTAGGCGTCCACATCCGCCCTCTCCTCCGGTATACCCATCACGAACTCACCTGCCGGCACGTATACCGTTTCAGCAGGAGCCACCGGCTTCACCGGCGGCGGCTCGGGCGCAATGACAGGAACTGCCACGACCGCCTCGGCCAGATCCACCGGAGCGTCACCCTGGACGCACCGGAAACCAATCACATTCATATCAGGATACACTCGGTCCCTAATCGTCACTACAGCATCCAGCCCGCCTCCCTGCTCCGTTGGAAATCCCCCACGAATCACCCCGGTATCTGGCGGGGGGAAAGACGGTCGGATAGGATTCCCCGGATAAGGTCGGTAGCGGTCCAGCGTCCATTCCGACCCTCTCCCCACCATGTCCAAGACGCCATAGGGACTGGCACCTTCCGGGAAACTCCCTACCGACTGCAATGTCAACGCCACCCGAGATGCATCCCACTCATCGCCCCACGGATAGAGCCATCCATCCGTTCCCCGCGCCGCCTTCTCCCACTCCGCTTCCGTCGGTAGCCGCTTGCCCACCCAGCCACAGTAGGCAATCGCGCCTTCCCACGAGGTTGTAGCCGGGTAATCTGCATAAGCCGGGTCGGTGCTGTAACCGTTTGGTCGCATCTCCGATGACGTGGTCGGCGGACAAATTTCGGCTTCTACACAACGACGATATCGAGCAGTGGTCACCGGCACCACGTCCATCTTGAACGTGTCCACGTGCACTGTCAGTTGAGGAATTTGGTTGTAGAAATCCACCTGGTAGTATTGATAGGCCAAAGGGCTCTCTTTCCATTGTCTGGTCAGACGGGTGGCTTGCTGGGGCGAGATCCCCATCAGAAACTCTCCAGCGGGGACTCTCACCATTGGCACGCTATCAGTTCCTCCCACAGGCACAGGTGTCGGTGTCGGCAGGGGCGTTCGCGTAGGCGTCGGGGTTGGAAAAGGCGTCGGCGTGGGCGGCTCGCCGGGCGTGGCGGTGGGCGCGGCGCGCATCTGCAGCGCCTCCGGCGGGACGGTGGGCTCGTCCGGGCCGGGTGGGGTCACGGTGGGCAGGGCGCCCCAGTCGGCGGTGGGCGGCGGGGACGGCGTGGGCGTGGAGGAGGGGGAGAGCGGGAGAGGGGGTGCGGGGGAGCAGGAGGACGGCGGCCCCGAGGGCCAGGGCCAGCATGAGTGCGGCGATCGATATCCAGCGTTTGTCTCTCATCGGAAAGCACTCCTTAGAAAATGGTTGCGAGTTACAAGTTGCGAGTTACAAGTTGCGAGTTACAAGTTGCGAGTTACAAGTTGCGAGTTAAAAGTTGCCCTTTCCCCTGGCTCCCGGGAAGCACGTAACTACGGACAAATTTTCGCGCTCGTAGGATGTGCGCAAGCATTGCTGTCTCCTGTGTGTTGTTGGGCTATTGACCGGGGGCAGCCGGTGAGGGACGTTGCTGAGGTGGATCCGCCTGGTGGGTCGTGGTCCGGTTACCCCAGCAAAAGCGTATCATAAGA
>DAOTUH010000009.1:0-4583 GCA_034437255.1 Anaerolineae bacterium | reverse complement strand
TCGCCGAAGGTCGTAGATCCAGGACGCATCCGTCCGGAGCGACTTTGCAGCCGTAGCATGTGGTTTTCGTAGACCTATGGTCTACTGACCATGGTAACCGCCGTGCAGCGGAAGTTAACATTGTCGAATTATTTACGTCCGTGTTTCTTCATTTGTTAATGCTAGCACTACAACGAGATTTCCATTTTAGGACACGGAGGAACAGGGGCTTCGCTTCGGTTTTTATTTTCGCCGTGTTTTTCTGTGTTTGTCCGCGTCCGATTTTGGACCGATCTGAGAAGCTGACCAACGTTTGCCAGCGAAGTCTCGTTGTAGTGCTAGCTACCTAACCCGGACAAACCGGAGCCAAAAAGGCTTTTCGCAGCTCGTTTTCTTGCCCGTTGTACAAGAATTTGGGTGGTTAGGCCCTATCATAATCTTCGTTTTGGACCTCCTGGTAAAGTTCTTCAAAACGCATCACAAGGTCTTTCGCCACCGTGGATGAAAACTCCCGCAGCCAGCGCTGAATGTAGGCGCTATCCACGTCCTGCTTGCGCAGGATCGAACGGATGTCTTCCCAATCGCGCGGCCGCCCCGCCAACACTTTATGCACGATGACGTCTTCGGGAGCGGCGAATCGAACCGGGCGTCCTGCCACCTCGACAACGCGGGCGCGAGCGATGGCCTGCTGCTCGTAGGGCGTCCAGGAGAAGATGAAATCCACCCGCAAGCCGCTCTCCTCATCCAGGGTCGGGAGGACCGAGGTTTGTTGCACGAAGGCAGCGGGGTCATCCACCAGAGGACGCAGAGCCATCGCTTCAGCCACGCCCAGCACCTCCTCCAGCCGCTCCGGAGTCGCTCCCAGGGTAACGTCCACGTCGCGGGTCAGTCGTGGCTCCCCGTAGAGCAAGACGGCTTGCCCCCCGATGATCATGTAAGGTAGGTTGGCCTGATCAAGATGGCGCGCCAAGTCTTTAAGAAGTTGGATGGACATAGCCGTTCACCGCCTTTGCAATCCGCAGATCTACATCCAGGCCCTCCAGCGGATCGGCCGGGGGCCAGACGCCCAGCGCCCGCGCCTGGGCCAACCACGTGGCGAAAAGTCGCTGATTCTCTTCCAGATTCGCCGGCATGCGCCGTTGGAACCCGGCCTCGAACCGTTCCCAGGCTTCCTGATCCCGGATCACGATGCATCCTCCGTTGGCGTCTCCACGCCAAAGCGCATGCCCTGCGGCAGCAGCGGACCGTTCTCCAGCCGGTAAAACGGCCCGCCCAGCAGGGCATTTCTGACCAGCGGCGTCGGGGGGACGGTGACCAGGTCGTAGAGCCGCAGCGTCGTGGCGTCGGCCAGATCCGCCGGGTTGAGCAGAAACGGCACGGTGACCTCCGTCTCTTCTACGGGCCGGTGCGCGAGTTCGTCGGACACCACGCTTGCCTTGCTCATAAACTTGCCCAGGCGTACGTAGCGCGGCAACGTCAGCGCTTCCCCGCTCAGCACGTAGAAGACGGCTTCGTTGCCCACAGAAAGATAGCGAATGCGGCCGTACTGCGGGCGGTTGGTCGCGTTGACCTTCTTGCGGCGCTGGCCCGGTCGATGGATGTACCAGACTTTACCGGCGGCCTCCATCCGGGTGCCATCGGGCCGCGTGACCAGCACGCCGGCGCCCATGGCCGACCAGTAGGTCTCCGGTTGCGCGTTGAACTGGCCCACGGTAAAGCGAGGCTCGCCCTGGATCGTCGCCGGCGTCACGTAGATCCCCTGCTCGTTGAGCGCGCTCAGGTGCGGGCGGTAGTAGATGGTCCCGTCGTTGAAATACGGGCTCTGGCAGAACCCCAGCGCGTAAGCGAGCGCGTAATTGCCGAACAGCGGCTCCGTGTAGTAGAAGTTGCTGACCTCGCGGCTGCTGAAGAAGGTCTTTTCCATGAGTGTTAGATGACAGCGATAGATATGCACGTCCACCTCCTTATTGGGTCTGATAGTCCGATAGTCACATAGTCGGACGATCCGACTATGCAACTATCCAAACACGTGACTAAGCGACCCCATCAGTACGCGAGTTGCTTCAGCGCTTCCGCAAAGGCCGCTTCGTCGCTGTACAATTCGTTCAGCTCCTCGACTAACGCTGCGACCTCGCCAGGCTCCATCCAGACGACCTGGCCGATGACGCCGGCGCTCAGATCCCGCGCGGCCGACCGGACGGCGGGGACGACGACGCGCTCCTCCAGCGGGAAGGGTAATTCGTCGGCGTCGCCTTTGAGCAGATCATAGACAGCCTGGATCAGTTCCAGGTTGCTGAAGAGCTCGCAGTTGCTGAAGGCCACGCCGGCCAGCACGTTTTTCACCTTACCCACGCGGCTGGAGATAGCGCCGTAGCGCGTGGTGCGCAGGACGTTGCCCAGCACGTAGCGGAACTCCGCTGGCGTCACGTCCTTGAGCGTCTCCATCTCCACAAAGACGGCCTCCGGCTTGACGTACTCGTCGCTGCCCAGGCCCGTCATGCGTTGCCCTTCCTCACGATCCCACGGGGTGCCGTCCTCGAAGGGCGCGTTGAAGGTGCGAGTGTCGGTCACGATTGAGGCGGGATGCAGACTGAAGGCGTCGTCGGTGATGACGCGCGACTTCTGAGCGCCGCCGCCGCCCGCCGCGTAGCCGTAGATCATGCAGTCGACGCAGCGTCCACAGGGATTGTTGGTGTTGAGCGCACAGAGCGCTTCGCTGTTTTCGCCTGCGTAGAGTAGCTCGTGCCGTCGCAGCAGCTCGCGCCCGGTGCGGCGCTCCGGCGCCGTCTGCTTGCGCTTACTGATGACGACGCGCCGGATCAACTGGCTGTCCTCCAGCCCGGCGTGGACGAACTCCTTGTTCATCGCCTCGCCGCTGCCCTCGGTGCGGAAAATGGCCTCCGACTCGATGCGGCGCACCAGCAGCAGACTCACGTAGCGACCCTGCGGATCGTTGGTGTAGGCGTCCAGTAGCTTCTCGTTGTACGTATCCAGAACAGACATGTGTATACCTCCGTTTGAGTGATGATTGGATGTTCAATGTACAATTCACGTCTTCAGCCGTGTACGATTCATGCTTCGTCCTTCGATTTGCGTGGAATCTCCTCGCGAATGTAGAACATGTAAGCGGAGCGGATCAGCTTCTCGTCGGCCAGCAACTTCTGGAGCTTGCCGCCGTAGACGCCTTCGTAGACCTCGTCGAAGAATCCGTCGACGAACGTCCGCGTGGCCTGCCACTTCGTCTTACCCGGCTTATACCGGGCGTCGGCGATACGCTCCAGGTGCTCGAAGATATCCTCGACGGCGGCGGCGCGCAGCAGCTCCATATCGGCTGCGTCGCTCTGGAGTTCCAATTTCTTGAAGATCTCATCGAGCGGCGCCATCAGCGAGTTCTTCTTCAGTGAGCGTCCGCGCAGGCCGCTCTCCCAGGCGATTCTCGCCAGGTTCTTCAGGGCCTGACTCAACTTGGTCATAACATTTCCTCCTATGCTGTGAACTAAGGTTTCTACGTGAGGGAAAGCCCGTTGCGAGAGCCGGATCAGGCGCCATTCCCGGTCGTCGGCGCGGGCTTCCATCAATTTCTCGGCCGCGTAAAAGACATGCAGCGGCGATTCCCCGAGGCTCTGGACCATGGCGACCAGCTCGTTGCGGCGTGTATCCGCCGAGCGGGTCAGCCGGTAAAAGGCGAAGAGCGCCTGAACCTGCTCCCAGAGATCGGCCAGAGTGCCCGGCTCGGCCGTGCCGTCCTGGTACGCGGCGTAATCGTTGCCCCGGAGCAAGCCACGCGCGTTGAGCGGTACGTCGGCGACGTAGAGATCGTGGAAATTCTCCTTGCCCAGCGGCGCGACCGGGGACGCGCTCAGCAGTACCTTGGCGCCGAAATACTTCTGCAGGAGCATAGCGTACCAGAGCGCGAAGAGAAAGCGTTCCGTGTCGTTCCGGCCGGCCGGGTTTAGCGGGAAGATAATGCGGTTGCCGACGGTGCGGGAGTAGCGGGGAAGATAGAGGCCGTAGGAGTGCGGCTTGCCGCTGTGAGCCACCGCGGTGAAGTCGAGGTTGAGCGGTCGATCCTCGGCCATGGATTCGATGGCCTGCTCCCGGCGCAGGAAGAGCGCGCGTTCCACGACGTTCTCCTCGGTCAGCCGCTGGATGCCCACGCGCAGCCCCTGAATATAGGGCGCGGTCAGGAACGCGTAGGGGAAGAGGTGCAAGTAGATGATGTTCTCGCCGCGCACCGGCGGATAATTGAGCTTCTCCAGGAGAAACTGGATACGACAGAGCGCACACACTTGCTTCTTGGGATCGCCGGGCCCGCCGCGCAACCGGTTGGAGAAAGCCTGCACGGTGATGTCGTCCCGCACGTCGCCGGACATCCAGTCCTGGGTGGGCAACGTCGAGCTGCACATCACACACTGATTGTGCTGGTTCTCCTCGTAGTGCTGCAGATACGTGCTGAAGGCCACGTCCTTCGGCTCCCCAAAACTGAAGATCACGTAGCGTTTCACGTAATCGGTGAACAGCGCGATCTTGGGATCTTTCATGCCGGCTTCATCCAGAAGCGCGGCGCCGTCCTCCACAACGCGACGGTTGACTTCTTCCTCCGA
>DAOTUH010000008.1:0-5663 GCA_034437255.1 Anaerolineae bacterium | reverse complement strand
GGGTGGGGCACCAAGTACTACGTGGAGGACCATCCGGCCTTGCTGGATTCGCCCGGCGAGTGGTGGTACGACGTGGAGAGCGGTCGCCTCTACCTCTGGCCTCACACCTCAGGGAATCCGGCCTCCATGAACATTGAGATTTCCCGACGCGACACCGGTTTTGATCTCACCAACCGCTCGCACGTCACGCTGGACGGCCTGACCATCGAGTTTGTCAACCGCGACGCGGTCAAGCAGGGTTGGGGAGATGGCATGCAAGGCAACACGATCCGCAACGCGACGCTGCGTTACGCTAATTTCGGGGTGGCGGTGAGACATTCCGGCAGCGGCGTGACGCGCGATTTCACGCTGGAGAACTCCGAGATCGCCCACATCGACACCAACGGGCTCTTTATCACAGAGTGGTGGGACGGCGCGCCGACGCCCACCGCCGGCTGGCAGCCGAGCACCGAGAACATCGTCATCCGGGGCAATGAGTTCCATCACCTGGGTTTCCGTACGGATACCGACAACGCCATCGGTATCAAGATTCAGTTTGCCAACCAACTGCGTTTCGAAGACAACCACGTGCATGACATCGCCCACAACGGCGTTCAGTTCCTCTGGTCGGTCATCGAATCGGACAAAACGTACGACTTCTCGTCCGACGAGATCAAGACAGGCGAGATCCTGGTCAAGGATAACGTCTTCGAGGACGTCTGCCAGCTCACCACCGACTGCGGCGCGCTCAAGTTCTGGGGCCAGCCGCCGGATAATCACGTCTTCCGCGACGTGTTGGTCACCGGCAACGTCTTCCGCGACAACGTCGCCTGGACCTACGTCGCTGAGCAGCGCGGGGGCTGGTGGACCGGCGGCGAGGGCTGCGAGGTGCAGGGGCAGGCCGGGTTCGGCCTCTACCTTGACTACGCCAGCGGCATTCACGCCTACCGTAACGTCGCCTATAACAACGCCTACGCCGGCTTTATGCTCGCCGGCACCTGGCGCGATGGTGACGTCGTCTTTTACAACAACGTGGCGGCGAATTCGCTCTACGGCTTCCGGCCCAGTGGGGTCACGGACGACATCCACGGCGGCAGCGTCAACACCCAGATTGTCAACAACACCATCGTCGGCAACGAGGGCTACGGCATCTACCAGTGTACGGCAGCCGAGAACTTCGGCAACGTGACCATCGATCATAATCTCTACTACAACAACGGGTGGCGTTCCTATGAGGACGGCGGGGTTAGGCAGCCCGGTGCTATGGCTGTCCGGGTGCAGAATGACGGGCAGCGGTACTACCAGACGATTACTGAGATTCAGCAGCATCCCTGGCAGTGGGAGCAGCATGGCGTGGAGGGCGATCCCGCGTTCAGGCACTACAATCCCGATGATCACGATCTCTACGACGGCTCTTGGCCCGATTTCCGGCTTACGCTGGCAAGTGACGGGGTAGTCGACGCGGGGAGCACCTTACCATCCTCGCTAACGGATCTGTTGGAGCTGTTCAACGTGGACGATCCGCAGTGGGGCGCGGGGTACGACATCGGCTGGCACGAAGGCAGTTTAGACGTCTCCGTGAGCCCCCTCACACAGCAAATTAGGTTGGGAGAGACCGCCATTTACGTTGTCTCGGTGCAGGCAGTCGCCGGCTTCGAGGGCCCGGTGACTATTGACGTTGCCTCGCCCGACCCACGTTTCGATCTGACGGTCAATCCGACACCTATCATGGCAGATTCGGACGCTACGCTGGCGTTGTCCGATCAGGGCGGCGAGTTGGGGATCACGTATGCGGTGCCCATCACCGTCACCAGCGGGGAGTTCACCTGGTCGCTGAACGTCGATCTGCTGGTTGGAGGGACCCAGGTTTACCTTCCTCTGGTTACACGCGATTGAGCGGTTAGAAGCGGGGTGCCGCTAAGCGAACCCCGCTTCTTCTCTCTGGCGTCTGTCTCGTGATTGCCTAACGGCTGCCCTCCTTCTGTCACAAAACGGCTTTACGCCCGCGCGCCTCTCTGCTACAATCAAGCTATCGGGAATGTTTATAATCGCTAACGGCTAGGGCGTTTGGACTCTCTTTGCGTTCTTGGCGTCTTTGCGTGAGGCTTTTCGTTTTCACCGTAGTAATCTTTGGGCCATACTGAGATAGGATAGCCATGACCGCCACGAAAATTCTGATTGTAGACGACGAAGCCCCCATCATTGATATGCTCTCGTATAACCTCAAGCGCGCGCACTACGAGGTGCTCGTGGCCTGGGACGGGCGGCAGGCCATCGACTTGGCGCGACGCGAACAGCCCGATCTCATCGTGCTGGACTTGATGTTGCCCGAGGTCGACGGCCTGGACGTCTGCCGCACGCTACGCCGCGAGCGCGACGTGCCTATTATCATGCTCACCGCCCGCGACGAGGAGATCGATCGCGTGGTGGGGCTGGAGCTGGGTGCCGACGATTACGTGGTCAAGCCTTTCAGCGTGCGCGAACTGCTGGCCCGTATCAAGAACGTGCTCCGCCGCACGATGCACACCGGCGCGCCACCGGAGGACGTGCGGCTGCACGTGGGCGCGCTCACCGTTGATCCGGCGCGGCGCGAGGCGACGTTCGCGGGTCAGCCCCTGGATCTGACCACGTTAGAATTCGATCTCCTCTGCACGCTGGCGTCACAGCCGGGGCGCGTTTTCGAGCGCGAGCAGCTGCTGCAGGAGGTCTGGGGCTACGAGTACGTCGAGAACGTGCGCGTGGTCGACGCCGTCGTCAAGCGGCTGCGGGCCAAGCTGCGCGCCGTCGCGCCGGACCTGGAGCCGCTTGAGACGGTCCGGGGCATCGGCTACAAGCTGGTGGCGTGAGATGAAAACCAGCATCCGCGTGCGGTTGTTGTTCAGTCACCTCTTGGTCATCGTCCTGGCGATGGGACTCTCCGGCGTGTTGCTGCTCTCGTTCCTGCAGCGCTACTTCGTGGAGGCCACCGAGGAGAGCCTGGTGGCCCAGGCGCAGATCACGGTGCAGACGTTGATCCCGGGCGCCGTCACCGCCGGGCCGGCGGTCGAGGTCGTCCAGCCCCGGAGCAACGTGCTCAACCAGCGCCAGACCGAGAATCTGGCGCTCCAGACTGAGGGCGTGCAACTTCCCAGCGAGGTCTCGTCCGGCGACCTGGATCTCTCTTATCTGGCCGACAGCGCGCCGCAGCTGGGCACGCAGCTGGAGACGCGCATCCGCGTGCTGGACAGCCGGGGCGTGATTCTGGTCGACTCGGCCTCGGGCGACACTGACGTTGATCTCACGAACGATCCCCTGGTCGCCACCGCCCTTGGCGGACAGTACGCCTCGCGCACCACCGAAGAGAGCGTCACCGTTGCCATGCCCGCGCTGGTCGAGGACGAGCCGGTCGCCGTCGTCTACCTCAGCCAACCGCTGAGCGACGTGCGGGCTGTGCTGGGTGATCTGCGTAGCCGCTGGTTGGTCTCGACCGCCATCGCACTCTTTCTCTCGGGTCTGATCGGGCTGGTGCTCTCCGGCGCCATCACCCGCCCGCTGCGTCGGCTCACACGGGCCGCCGGAGCTGTCGCCAGCGGGCGCTTCGACACGCAGGTGCCCGTCCGTTCCTGCGACGAGCTGGGCCGGCTGAGTGACACCTTCAACGAGATGACGGCCCGGCTCCGCGCTGCCCGTCAGATGCAGACGGACTTCGTCGCCAACGTCTCCCACGAGCTGCGCACGCCGCTCACGTCCATCAAGGGGACGGTGGAGACGTTGCGTGACGGTGCCGTGGACGATATCGCGGTGCGGGATCGCTTCCTGGAGACCGTGGAGCAGGAGACGAATCGCCTGATCCGCCTGGTCAACGACCTGCTCATTCTTTCCCGCGCCGATTCCGAGGCGTTGAACCTGCGCCGCGAGGCCGTCGACGTGCCGGACTTGATCCGCGACGTGGTGGATCGCATGACGCCGCGCGCCGACCTGCGCGACGTCACGTTGACGGTACGCCTGCCGGAGACGCTGCCCCCGGCCCGGATCGACCGCGATCGCACGGCCCAGGTGCTCGTCAACGTGCTCGACAACGCCATCAAGTACTCGCACCCCGGTGGCGAGGTCACGGTGGCGGCTGAGGCCCAGGACGATGCCCTCCACGTACGCGTGCACGATACCGGCGTCGGCATTTCCGCCGAGGCACTGCCACGCATCGGAGAACGCTTCTACCGCGCCGACAAGGCCCGTGTCCGTGAGCGCACCGGCGCCCGCACCGGCGGCAGCGGGTTGGGCCTGGCAATCTCCCGGACGCTCGTTGAGGTGCAGGGTGGTTGCCTACGGCTCAAAAGCGTCGAGGGCGAGGGCACCACCGTCTCCTTTACGCTTCCCCTGTTGTAATAAGCCACCGTCCTAAGTGCCTTAACATCACTTCGCTTGCTTCGAGCGGATCGTCAGATCCGCGACTTCCAGCAAACACCACACGAAAACTACCCAGCGCGATAGAAATCGCAGCTACAGCGCAGACGCATGTGACAATTGGTCACTCAGGAAGGCAACCGTTTGTAGTGAGCGACGGAATCCTTTTGGACATTGCCCACAGCACAAGCCCCAGCGGCGTCGCGCTCGCGTCCCGCTTGCACGGCACTCCGCTAAGGCTGCAGGCCTGACTGCAAACGGAGGCGTCAACGGAGAATCTGCTCAACCTGCTGATGAAAACAGCGATTTCAAGCCTCCAAGTGGGGACTCACCTGCCCCCAATCTGTCTAAAACCTGTGCCCCGCGTATCACACGCTTGTCATGGAGAGCCGTTAGCATAAGAGCAACTTTTATTCAACCAACTCAAGGAGGTTGCTCATGCGTAAACTGATCTTGGCTCTGCTTGTGGTCACCTGTGTACGTCATCTGGGCGCAGATGCTGTGCTCGCCGATGGCATGATTTTGCCGGAGACGCTAAGCCCCGATTACCTCGACGTCCGCGAGCATCACGTCACCGTGACCATTGAGGACAATCACGCTGTTACCGAGGTGCGACAGGAGTTCTACAACCCCAATCCCTTCCCGGTGAGCGGGCGTTATATCTTTCCCATACCGCCGGAGGCCGTGCTCTCCAATTTTGAGGCGCAGATGGGGCATCAGCGCCAGGTGGTCATTCACCAGGATGCAGCGACCACCAACGCCGCGCTCTACGCCGCCGTGGAGGATCGGCGCGATCCTTCGCTGCTGCGCTACGCTGACTGGGAGACGCTTGCCTTCGACGTCGAACTCCCGGCCCATGGCGCCCGCACCATGACGCTCTCGTACGAAGAGGTGCTGTCCCCCGACGGCGGGATGCTGCACTACCGCTACGTGCTCAGCACCGAGCGCTACTCGGCGGTGCCGCTGGAGGCCGTCTCCATCCAGGTGGACGTTCGCTCCTCGGCGGGCCTGGGCAGCCTCTACTCGTCCTCCCATGACGTCACCGTCGAGCGTCTGGGCCCCGATCGCGCCGAGGTGACGTGGGACGCGGTGGATAGCCGGCCCACGGAGGACTTCGATCTCTTTATCGCGCCCGCTGACGGCGGATTTGGCGGCGGTCTGCTTACCGGTGAGCACGGTGGGCAGTCTCACTTCCTCTTTCTCTTCGCGCCGGAGGCCCGCGCTGATCACGCCGACGCGCTGCCCAAGGACATCGTCTTCGTTATCGATCGCTCCGGCAGCATGAGCGGCGAGAAGATCGT
>DAOTUH010000007.1:0-14597 GCA_034437255.1 Anaerolineae bacterium | reverse complement strand
CGGCAGCGGAAGCGGGTCTCGATCCGCCGGAAGTGGAGCGTCGCGCCTTCGGCGATGGTGCCAGGGGAGAGTTGGTCGAAGTAGAACTGAATGGAGTCGTCGATAAAGCTGGACATATCGCCGATCACGAGGGTGATGTCCGTGACGCGCGACGCACCGGCTTTCTCCGCGTGCTCCTTCACAATGCGCAGGATGTCCTGGGTGACGGGCAGCTCATGCATGCGTAGACTCCTCCTGTGCCAACGCCAGGATGCGCTCCGCGGCCTCCGGCACAAGTGCGGCGGTCTTTTCAGAAAGGCCCTCACCGAAGTCGAAGTCGTGGCCCAAGATGGAGATGAGCACAGCGTCCGGTGTTTGGCCGTACATCTGCTGGGCCAGCGCCAACACCGTCGAGGGATGGAACTGGTGGGAGACGAAGGGGGTCTTGTACTCCACGTCTATCCGCTCCTCGTGGATCGGCTCGGGCAGCGTGGCGACGTGGGCGTCCACGAAGATGACCATCTGGTAATCTGCGACCGTCTCCGCCAGCTCTGGCACCATCTGGTGCAGGACGACGGTGTCAAGTTCGTGTCCGAGATCATCGAACCCGTCATCCAACGGTCCCAGCGGCGGGCGTCCCAGCCGCTCTCGGACGACGTTGACTACGGCAAGGGCGACGCCGTCGTCGCGGCGATAGGTGTTGCCAAAACCGGCAATAAGGGTGTGTTTCATGCAGAAGCTCCATTCGTCATGAGTGTCGTTTTGCAACTCGAGGTATACATCAGGAGATACGTTACGCCATTCCAACATCGCACTTAATCTTATCGATCTCTTGGCGTAGTTGGGGCAACCTGGTCTCTACGATATCCCACACAATCTCATCGGAGACGACATCATATCCGTGCGCTAGCACGTTTCGAAATCCAATGATCCGCTCATGGTCACTGATTTGAGTTAATACAGCAGGATCGGATCTCTTTAGACGATTGAGGGCCTCTCCAATGATCTCGAATTGCCGTTCCACCGCTGAGCGCAATAGCACATCATCCTGGTAATCGATCAACCGTTTGCCCTCAGTGAAGTTGATGATCAGGTCGATGGCTTGGTCGAGATCGTAGATCAGTTTCTTAGTTTCCAGTTTCATACACCAAGACCTTATCCTCTTCAACAGCCTGTCGGAAGTAGGGATTCTTGATAGCTCTCACTTCTACCAGATCGACGGGACGTCGAAAGAGTCGCTCCAAATCCTCTTTGAGACCAAAATAGCGGTCAAATGCTCCCAGAGGGTGATTATCCTCGAACGCTACGAGGAAATCCAAGTCGCTCTCTTCCAGAGAAAAGTCGTCGCGTGAGGCAGATCCGAACAGCTCTAGATGCTTTACACCATAGATAGCGCACACGCTGGATAATTCATTTTCATAGTCGGCGATATTTATGTTCATTGTGCCCTTCCATTCCTTAAATTACGGTATTAGAATGTAGCCAGGTGCGACGCACCTTTGCATGTGTTTGAACATAGCCGTTTCGTGCATGCTGGGATGGGTTTTTAGCCAGCATGATCGGACAATCGCAGGTGCGTTGCACCTTATACCGTAATTTCAGTTCCACTCTGCGTTAAGCAATCCTACGTGCTATTATACACGATTTCGTCTTGCGCTACGACGTTAGCTTTGGCACACATACCACATGTTGACTAATGTACAAAGCAAACCTCCGAGGCCATGAAACGCCTCGGAGGCTGAGATTGTTCTGTTTGCTACAAGCTAGTCGCGGTGGAGGGTGTCCAGGACTTCGCCGTCGGGTCCGTGCAGTTCGATGTGCATGGGCATCTGGCCCATGGCATGGGTGGAGCAGGAGAGGCAGGGGTCGTGGGCGCGGATCGCGGCCTCGACGCGGTTGAGCATGCCCTCGGTCAGCTTCGTGCCGTCCACGTAGCGCTTGGCGACCATGTTGACCGAGTGGTTCATGGACCAGGCGTTGCCCGCCGTCGCCACAATCATGTTGACCCGCTCGATCACGCCTTGCTCGTTGGTCCAGTAGTGGTGGAAGAGCGTGCCGCGCGGCGCTTCCAGACAGCCGATGCCCTCGCCGGAGATGGGGCCGTGAGGACTGACAACGTCCTTGCCCAGAATGTCGGGATCGTCCATCAGCACTTTGACGCGCTCCAGCGCGTAGAGCGTCTCAATGAGGCGGGCGTAGTGATAGTAGAGCGTGCCCTCGACGGGCTTGCCGCCGTTGATCGATTTCCAGATCTTCATCTCGCTCTGGGCGATGGGCGTGTTGATGTGACTGGCTGCGTTCAAGCGTCCCAGCGGCCCGACGCGGTAGATGCCTTCTGGATACCCCATCTTCTTGTAAAAGGGCGATTTGAGATAGGTGTAGTTATTCACGTGCTCGCTGATGTAATCCAGATAGTTGCAAGGATCAAACTCTTCCAACAGCTCGCCGTCCTTATCGACCATGCGCAGCGTGCCGTCGTAGAGCTCCAGCGCGCCATCGTCTTGCACCAGGCCCATGTAAGCCGAGGGGAAGACGGCGAACTCCTCGACGACCTGCTGGTTCTGTGAGGCCCAGTCCTTGAAGAAGGAAATGCCAATCTGCGTCGTGGCGATGTGATCGTCGATCTCGTTGAGAATCCACTCGCGGTCTTCGGGCTTGAGGGGCTTGGTGACGCCACCGGGCACGCCAAAGATGGGGTGCACACGCCGTTCGCCCAGCCGTCGGATGATCTCCTGCCCGTAGGCGCGCAGTTTGACCGCCTTGATCGCCAGATCGGGGTTGGCTTGCACCACCCCGACGACGTTGCGGATCTTGGGATCGGCGTCGAACCCCAGAATAAGATCCGGCCCGGCCAGCTCGAAGAAGTGCATGCCGTGCGATTGGATCATCTGCCCCTTGTGCATCAGCGCGCGCAACTTGTGCGCCGTTGGTGTCGGTTCCGTGCTGGCGATCTTGTCACAAGCTTTGACCGATGCCAGGTGATGGCTTACCGGGCAAATGCCGCAGGTGCGCGGCGTGATCTGGGGCATCTCGTAGAACATCCGGCCTTCACTGAACTTCTCGAAGCCCCGGAACTGCTCCACGTGGAAGAACGACTCTTCTACCTGACCGTCGTCATCCAGGTGGATGGTGATCTTAGCGTGGCCCTCGATGCGTGTTACCGGAGAAATTGTGATCTTCTCTGCCATTGTATTATCCTCCGTCCATACCGTATTTTAAGACCTTGCCCTCCATCTTGGGCATGCGGCCTTCTAACAATTCAGTCAAAACGTACCAAATCACGTCGGCGGAAGGGGGACAACCGGGTACGTAGATATCCACGGGAACGATGTCCCCGACTCCCTGTACTTGCTCTGTCAGCGGCGCGAGGTCTTCGTGTTCCGGGATCTCACCGTCCACGGTGCTCTCCGTCTCAATATAACCCCGGCGCAGCACCTCTTCCTTGGGGAAGAAGTTGCGCATGGTGCAGATTCCACCGAAGACGGCGCAGTCGCCCATGGCGATGAGGATCTTGGAGCGCTCGCGCATCTCCTTGGCTTCTTCTAGCTCATCCTCGTTGCCAATGGCACCGGTGAGAATGCCGACGTCCACGCCTTCTTCCGGCGGGTGCTTCAGGTCCGTGATAGGGGTCGAGGTCAGCTCCACGTGCTTGAGCAGTTCGACGATGCGCTCGTCGATGTCCAAGAACGACATGTGACAGCCCGCGCAGGCTTCCAGCCATTGCGATGCAACCTTGATTTTTCCCATTGTGACTCCTTTATGTGATCAGGGAATACGCAGATTCTCGGCTCATTTAACGAGCCCGAACCTGCTCTTCCCTGCTGCGTATTGACTAGACCAGCTTCGCGAGTCGAGCCAGGATCTCCGCGTCGTCGCGCACATCGCCGGGCATTTCCAGCGCCGGTTTCAGCGGCAAGACTTTGCCTTCCAGGTTGGTGACGTGGCCCGTACGCTCGACCCAGATGGGCGCCGGCAGGACAACGTCTGCTTTCTCGACCAGCGGGGAGCGATAACTCGCCTGCACCACGGTAAAGGCACCGTTCAACTGCTCGACGAGCACATCGTCAACCGGTTGCTCACCTATCAAGAAGTATACCATATCTTTATCTTCTAACTTAACCGGGGCCAGGCCAGCAGCCGAAGCGCCCTTGCCGTTGCGGGCGGGCTCCAGCGCCAGGAACCCGGCTTTGTCAGCCAGCGGCTCCAGCGCGGCGATACCGTCTTCGTTCAGGCCGGTGCCGTAGATGACGACAAGGTTCTCGGCGGCCTGCGCGGCCTCCACGACGGATGCGGCCTCATCGAAGGCGACGTCCAACTCGGCGTAGGCACGTAGTTCGCTGTCGGCGCCCACCAGCGCAACCTCACTGCCTTGATCGGCGGCCCGCTTGATGAAGTAACCCACGACCTTGTGGCTCTCCAGCGGGTCGACGCCGGCGACGACGATGTAGTCAGCGCCCAGCACGTCCTGGATGCTGGCAACCTCACCGTAGCCTAATTTCGGCACGGTGGGTCCCAGGCGACCGGCTGTGCCGCCCACTTTGTTAAAGAGGTCGGCGAAGGCGCCGAAGGCCTCGTTGGTGGTGGCGCCTGCAGCCAGGCCCAACGTGTCGCCGTTCATCTTCTCGGCAACTTTGGCCAGCGCGTCCTCCCAGCTGCTCTCTTGCAGTTTCCCGTCCTTGCGGACCAGGGGGGTACGGAGGCGCGTGCGTTCCTCGTCGTAAATAGGCTCGAAGCGGCCCTTGACGCAGAGTAAGCCGTCGTTGGGATCGGAGCCGAAGATGCCGTCCACGCGCAGCAAGCGCTCGTAGCGGGTGACCACGTCCAAGGTGCAGCCGACGCTGCACTGCATACACGTGGTGGTCACGTGGGTGACGTCCTCTTCGCGGCCGCCATAGGCGCTGCGCGCGTCGATCAGCGCGCCGGTGGGGCAGACCTGCAAGCAGGTGCCGCACTCGATACAGGACGATTCACCAAAGGGCACGTCCAGGTCGGCGATGATCATGCTATCGGCGCCCCGGTTCTTGAGGCTCAGCGTGTGGTTGGCCGCGATCTCGTCACAGGCTCGGATACAGCGGGTGCAGAGGATGCAGCGGTTGTGATCCATGATGAAGTAGCGGCGAGACGCGTCCACGTCCATCTTCTCGTAGGGGCGCGGGTAGGTCCAGTGATCCAGACCGTAGCGGTAGGCCGCATCCTGCAGTTCGCAGTCACCGCTCATCTGGCAATACATGCAGTAGTGATTTCGCTCTGAGAATAAGAGCTCCAAAACGAATTTTCGAACATTGACGGCTTCCTCGGTTTCGGTTTGGACTTCCATGCCCTCAGATATGGGGCAGGTGCAGGCGGTCTGCAGCCCGCGCATCCCCTCGACCTCGACCAAGCACATGCGGCAGGCGCCCCAATTGCTCAGCGCGGGGTGGTGGCAGAGCACCGGGATGTCGACGCCGGCCGACTTGGCAGCATCCAAAATGGTCTGCCCGCTTTCTGCCACAACCGGTTTACCGTTGATGGTAAGTTGTATTTCGCTCATCGGTTGTCTGTCTCCTTCTTTCTTATCTTCCAAATCTCTACTTATTGCTTTTTATCCATGGCGCATACACCCGTGGGGCAATCGCCGTGGGTGTGAGCCTCAAATTCATCGCGGAAATAGCGCAGGCCGGTGATGATCGGCACGGGCGCAGCTTGTCCCAGGCCGCAGAACGAGGCTTCCACTGCGTAGGTGGCAGCCTGTTCCAGTCGATCCAGATCCACCTGGGTGCCATACCCTCGACGCAACCGCTCTAAGGATTCCAACATCTGGGAGGTACCCACGCGACAGGGCGTGCATTTGCCGCAGGACTCGCTGACGAAGAAGCGTTCCAGGACGTAGGCGAGATCCACGATGCAGGTATCATCTCCACAGACGAGGAGCGCGCCGCTGCCCAACGCAGCACCGGCTTCGCGCATGCTCTGGAAATCCATGGGCGTATCCAGCAGCTCCGCCGGGATGATACTCCCCGAAGCGCCGCCCGTCTGCGCGCACTTGAAGCCCTTGCCGTCCTTCATGCCGCCGCCGTAGATGTCGATGACCTCGCGCAGTGTGATGCCCATGGGCACCTCGACGAGACCGGTGACGTTGACGTCGCCCAGCATGGTGTACACCTTCGTGCCGGGACAGCGCTCGGTGCCGATGGAACGGAACCAGTCGGCGCCGTTGCGGATGATAGGGGGTACGTTGGCCAGCGTCTCCACGTTGTTGACCACCGTGGGGAGCTGATGATAGCCAGCCACCGTCGGGTAGGGCGGTCGGATGCGCGGCGTGCCACGCTTGCCCTCGAGGCTGTCCAGAAGGGCCGTCTCCTCACCGCAGATGTAGGCCCCGGCACCCGCGTGCACGTGGATGTGGAAGGAGAAGTCGCTTTCCATGATGTTATCGCCCAGCAGCCCAAACGCCGCGGCCTGCTCAATGGCGTGCTCCAGGCGTTCCTTGGCTTGCTCGTACTCGCCCCGGATATAGATCCAACCTTGGTCGGCGCCCACGGCGTAGCCGGCGATGGCCATGGCTTCCAGCACCGCGTGAGGATCGCCTTCTAGAATCAGCCGGTCCTTGAAAGTACCCGGCTCCGACTCGTCGGCGTTGCAGACGATGTACTTCTGATCGTCGTCCTGCTTGGCCACAAAGGACCACTTCAGGCCGGTGGGGAAACCCGCACCGCCGCGGCCCTGAAGATTAGATGCCTTCATGGTCTCCACGATCTCGTTGGGCGCCATCTCCGAGAGAGCCGTGCCCAGCGCAAAATAGCCGTCGTGAGCGATATATTCTTCAATATCCATGGGATCGATGAGGCCGGCGCGGCGAAGAACCACACGCTTCTGCGCGTACGTCGCGCCTGCACGTCCCGGTACGTGAGCGATCTCACCGCTCAACGCTTCCGGCGGTGCCTCCAGATGCTCGACGACGCGGCCCTTGTAGAGATGCTCCTCGACGATGTAGGCGCCGTCCTCCGGCGTCACCGGGCCGTAGCGCGTGCCCTCGGGATAGACGATGACCACGGGCAACGCGTCGGTGCGATCCACCTGGCCGGTGAACGCGACCTGCACCTCGTCGATCAAGCCGTAGTACGAGAGCTCAGCCTCAATGGCCAGTTTGACCTCTTCGGCGCCTCGGGAACGACTGAGAGGATCGCCAGAAATCAACACGCGTGAACGAATCATACCTCACCTCCCAGCGGTTCTTCTATCGGTTCGGGGGCTTCTTCGGCGGGAACCGGTGCTTCGCGGTAGCGGCTCAGGATCACGGGGATCTTCTCCGGCGTCAGATTGCCGTAGACGTCACCATCGACCAGCATGACTGGACCGACCGCACAGAGGCCGATGCAGCTGGTGGGCAACAGCGACCATTGCCCGTCGGGCGTCGTCTGCCCGAACTCGATCCCCAGCTCGTGTTCCAGAGCTTCCCAGACTTTGCGTCCGCCGGCCACGTGGCAAGGTGCGTCTTCGCATAGTTTGACCACGTGCTCGCCCAGCTGCTCGACGTTGAGCATGCTGTAGAAGCTGGCGACACCAAAGACTTCACTTTCGGGCAAATCAAGGCGGTCGGCGACTTCGGCCAGAATCTCACGATTCAAATGCCCGGCTTTATCGTTGAGTTCGCGCAAGACTTCGACGAGCGCTTCCCGCTCTTGACCGTAGCGCGCCAACACCTCGTTGACCATTCGTTTGACTTCTTCCATAATACACTCCTTAATACGCTCCTTACTCGTTGTTGATGTTAAGCGAGATTATTCCACAAATACCGCGTCCACCGGACAGACCTGCGCACAGATGCCGCAGCGGATACAAATTTCGGGATCAATCTCATGAATCTGCTTAGGCTCGCCGCTGATGCAGCTGACCGGGCAGTTACGCGCACAGCGAGTGCAGCCGATGCAGGTCTCCGGATCGATTTTATACTCAATCAGGCCCTTGCAAACCTTGGCCGGACAGGTCTTGTCGTAGATGTGAGCCTCGTACTCGTCGCGGAAGTATTGGAGGGTGCTCAAGACGGGGTTGGGCGCGCCTTGGCCCAATCCGCAGAGGGAGCCGGTCTGGATGTAGTCGGAGAGCTCTTCCAGGCGTTCGATATCGCCAGGGCGGCCCTCGCCGGTGCAGATGCGGTCCAGGACCTCCAGCATGCGCCGGGTCCCCACGCGGCAGGGCACGCACTTCCCACAGGACTCTTCCTGCGTGAACTCCAAGAAGAAGCGAGCGATATCCACCATGCAGGTGTCCTCGTCCATGACGACGAAGCCGCCCGAGCCCATGATGGAGCCGACTTCATCCAGGTGCTCGTAATCGACGGGCAGATCCAGGAACTGCTCCGGGATACAGCCGCCCATGGGGCCGCCGGTCTGCACGGCCTTGAATTCTTTGTCGTTAAGAATGCCGCCGCCGACGTCGTAGACGATCTCGCGGATGGTCATGCCCAGCGGCACCTCAATGAGGCCCGTGCGCTTGACCTTGCCGGAGATGGCGAAGGTCTTTGTGCCCCTGCTCTTCTCCGTGCCCATGGACGCGAACCAGTCGCCGCCCCGATGGAGGATCTTGGGGACATTCGCCAACGTCTCCACGTTGTTGATGTTGGTGGGATTTCCCCAGAGGCCGGCGTTGGCCGGATACGGGGGTCGGGTACGGGGCATACCCCGGTCGCCCTCAATGGACTGCATCAGCGCCGTTTCCTCGCCGCAGACGAAGGCGCCGGCACCCATGCGGATCTCAATGTCGAAGTTGAAGCCTGAGCCGAAGATATCCTCTCCAAGCAAGCCGTACTCGCGCGCCTCGGTGATGGCGACGCGCAGGGTGTGAATGGCGAGGGGGTACTCGGCCCGCACGTAGATGTAGCCCTGCTGGGCGCCGATGGCGTAGCCGCAGATCGCCATGCCTTCAAGCACAGCGTGCGGATCACCCTCCAGGACACGCCGGTTCATAAAGGCACCGGGATCGCCCTCGTCGGCGTTGCAGACGACGAACTTGCGCTCGCCGGAGGCCTTGCGGGCGAAGGACCACTTCAGCCAGGTCGGGAAGCCCGCGCCGCCTCGCCCTCGCAGGCCGGAGCGTTTCATCTCCTCGATAACCTCTTCAGGCGACATCTCGCCGAGCACCTCGCCCAACGCGACGTAGCCGTCCATGGCAATGTAATCTTCGATGCTCTCTGGGTCGATCTTACCGACGTTGTCCAGCACCACCCGCACCTCTTTGGCAGAAGGAGGCGGCAGGGGCTCACCGGTGGGCGGCTCTTGATAGGTCAATTTCTCGACCGGGCGCCCTTTGTACAGGTGCTCTTCAACGATGTACTCGGCGTCCGCTGGCGTGAGATCGACGTAGTGGATGTCGTCGGGATAGACGACCATCTCCGGGCTCTCCTCAGGATGGCCCAGGCTATCGACTTCTAGCACCTTGATCTCGTCCGTCAGTGAGAGCTCATCTAGTTTGTCACGTAACGCAGCTTCGACCTCGCGCGCGCCCTTTTCAACGCACTGAGGCCCGCCGCAGATTAGCACATGTGCGCGGTAGACCATACGTCCTCCTGTTACTTACCGCTGGTTTGCACCCGCCAGGCCTCAACCGGTTCGCCGTTGACGACGTGGTGCTTAATAAGCGTCGGAACCCGTTCTGTATCGATATTCCCATAGGTGATAGGCTCGTTCTCGCCGACCTGGATCTGAACCAAGGGCTCATATTCGCAGAGACCCATGCAGCCGGTCTGCGTCACGACGACGTCCTCGATGTCGCGCTTTTCCATCTCGTCCAGGATCGCTTTCATGGTGTCGCGAGCACCGGCGGCGATGCCACACGTGCCCATAGCGACGGTGACGCGGGCCTTGGCGCCCTCACCGGTCAGCTTGCGACGTTCGAGTGCGCGTTCCTTGATCTTCTTCAGTTCCTCTAAGCTTTTCATCCGAAATTTCCTCCTGCCCTAAAAGACGTGTCTATTCTCAATAACTGCCCAGGTGTCCTTACGAGGGGACAACTTCTCCCTCCAAGGATCGTATGCCCTCTTCCAATTGGGTGCGTAAAAACCGCAGCACCCCCGGGTCGGAGAGTGGTACGTCATCTCCTAACACGGCCCGGATCTCCCGAGTATCCAGCGTGAATTCCCGTGCTTCAGGCTCGCCACCCGTCTGCGGGTGGATCACGCGGTGATAAAAGACGAGATCGGTCTCAGGATACCCCACAATCATGCAGGTCAACGTGGCGACGAGGTCACCCAAGGGTGGACGATCGATGTGGCTGTGCTGGAAGGTCGCCTGCGTGCGCGTGCCCTCTCCAGGCGTCGATTGCAGCGCAAAGTCACCGCCGCACATCTCAGCCGTCTGCTTGAGAAAGGGGATGCCCAGCCCGACCTTGCGCGTGGTGCGCGTGGTGATCCAGGGGTCTGAGATACGCCGAGCCATCTCGGCGTCCATACCTCGCCCGTTATCGGCGATGGTGATAACTAGCCGATCTCTTTGAAAATCCTCAACGATGTCAACGTTCACCAGACCTGCGCCAGCTTTGACGCTGTTTTCGTAGATATCCAGGATATGCTGGCATAAGTCTCGAAATACGGTCATCTGGCTTGCGATCCGCTTCTCTGCTTGGGCGCCTACTCTACTTGTAATCCCGCAGAATTTTGGAAAGTTTCGACGGATCGACGCGCCCCGCGATGTCGTCGTCCATCATAACGACCGGCGCCTGGGAACAGGCGCCGACGCAGCGGCAGATTTCCAGCGTGAAGCGGCGGTCCTCCGTCGTCTCTCCGACCTCGATCTCCAATAATTGCTTGAGTTTCTCCACCAGCGACGGGCCGCCCCGGACGTAGCACGCGGTGCCCAAACAGACGTTGACCTTGTGCCGTCCGATGGGTTCCATCCGAAACGAGGAATAGAACGTTAAGACGCCATACAGGTGACTAAGAGGCACCTCCAGTTCCCTGGCGATGTATTGCTGCATGGGTTCAGAAATGTATCCGATCTGTTCTTGAGCCAGGGTCAAGACCAGCATAGTCGCCCCAGGGCGGTCGCGGTTGGCGTCTAGGATCTCGTCCAGCTGTTCCTTGATCTCCGGTTTGAGCGTCGCTACCTGTTCTGCGACAGGTATGGCTTGGATGTTGTCGTTCATCGTCATTTCACCTCTGCTCGCACATGAGTGTTGGGAATAATACTCTGGTCCATCTTATATTTGAGGAAAAGGCACTATATATTGGGCTTTTATTCTGCACGGCCCCAATATACCACAAATCTGAAGATATGCTGAGCTTTGTCCCCTCTCGTTCTCTCTGGCCTGGCTCAGCGTGTGGAGCAACCAAGAAAACACTTTTTCATTCATTTATCGTGACTACTCTGGCTCTAGCCAGATCTAACGATCCGACGGGTCGAGCCATCCAAACACAAAGGGTTGTTGCCTGGAAAATCTTTCGTTGTGGTGATTTCATCGGAAATCTACCGATCCCCTTCAAGCAGGCTGAGTAGTAACCAAAATCGTTTTTGATCATCAAGTTTAGGTAAGATTTCCAAGCCGGTTTCGTGTAACAAGAGGTTCGTAGTCAGGCACGGAACCCGTGAAGTGCCGTTTTACGCTGTCCGACGCCAAGAACGCAAAGGAAATTAAAATGATGGTAAATCTTATTGATCTAGGCTGACTTTAATATTCAGAAACGTGCGGGCTCATTATCATCACAAGTTGCCGAAATAAATGCTTAAAGTTCATATAGCCGGTAGTGGTTGAGTAGATTGTACGGGAGATAGGCACACAAACTGCCTGATGCATTATAAGGATGGATGTAAGGAGACTTAAGTGACATTGCTCTTCTTTTCAGCTGAAAAGCTTCAAAAGGTCGATTCGTGGCACCCATGCCAGCTCACGGCACATAGACGCGACGCTCACCCTCCCCGCGCAGTGCGCGTCGCAACTCCGCGACCGTCGGCGCCGTCATCTCGAAGAGCGTCATCGACGTACCGATGGCGTCCAGCCAGTGCGCGTCGGAGTTGGTAATGAGGGGGATGTCGGGCAGGAAGCGGAAGCGCTCACGGGCTTGCGAGGGGCGTAGGTTGGCGGAGACCTCCGCGGCGTCGGTGTCTAGGTCAGGAGGCCAGAGTCCCAGCACACCCAGCAGGCCTTGGGTTGACCGGTCGATGTGCGCCGGGATGACCAGCCCGCTCAGTTCCCGGACGCGGCGTGCCGCTTCAGCCAGGGGGATCTGTGACGGTCCTTGATAGAAGTGCATGTCCTCCTGCACAAAATCTCCCTCGGCATCGACGACGAACTGTGGCCCGAAGTGCTCTGGATCGTTCTGCTTGGGTATGAGATGCTCGGTGACCGTTGTCTGCCAGGCCGTGGCCTGTTCCAGCGTCTCGAAAACGCAGATCAGATCGACTTCTTCCTGGGCCTGGAATTCCATGCCGGGCAGTACTGTCAAGCCGGTGCCTTTCGCCGCTTCCATCACGGCAGCCACGTTGCCCGTGGCGTTGTGATCGGTGATGGCAATGAGATCCAGGCCTTTGGTCAGCGCCTCGTCCACAATGAGCGGCGGGATCATCTCCACTTCCGCGCAGGCGGAGAGCACCGTGTGAATGTGCAGATCGGCCCGGTAGACTCGGACGGGCATCGCCGACAGCCTGCAGCTAGAATCCGGCCTTGATCAACCTGGCGAGGGTCTCAAAGGTCGGCTCCTGGCTGCGAAAAATGACGACGTCCTGAGCCTTTGCTTTGGCGATGGTCTCGTCACCAACGGGCGCGCCCTCGGTGACGACGATGGCAGCCAGCCCCGTCAACGAGGCGACGGCCACGATGTTAAGGTGCGTCTGAAGCGTGAACCAGAGCTGCCCCTCCTGGGCGCCGGCCATAACCAGACTCAACAGATCGGCCACGTAGGCGCCCTCGGCCTCGATGTCCTCGGCCACCGGACCGGTCAGTGTTTCCAAATCCAACGTTTCGACAATGTCTTTCAGTTTCACCAGCACCTCCTGGGTTTAAGTTTATTGTTTCTGGGGCACGTTGAAGATCATCTCGACGCGGGTCCCGACGCCGAGGGCCGACCACATGTCCAAGCTGTCTGTACAGCGCTCAATGTTGGTCAGTCCCATGCCGGCGCCAAACCCCATCTCTCGTGCCTCCTCCGTCGCGGTGGAGTAGCCGGGCCGCCGGGCCAGCTCCACATCGGCGATACCGGGCCCGTCGTCATGCGCCACCACCGTGATCTGGTCGGGGCGGATCTCCGCGACGATGTGTCCGCCGTCGTCGGTGTGGATGATGAGGTTGATCTCCGCTTCGTAGGTAGCGATGGCGACGCGGCGCGCCAGTTGCGCCGACGCGCCGATCTGTTGGAGCGCGCGCTTGATGTTAGCAGAGGCTTGCCCTCCGCTGGCGAAATCATCGGCTGCGACACGATAGCGCAGGACGAGACTCGTCGCGTCGGACTCCAGCGCCTCGAAGAAGTAGGCGGGTTCCTGAGCCTGCCGCATGCTCTCCACTTTGCTGTACGATTTTTCTAGCGCGGCAAGAAGGCCTGCCACGATGTCACCTTTGGTAAGAATCCCCACCAGGCTGCCGGCTTCGTCGACAACGACCAGTCGTCCCAGGCCCGTGCTCTCCAGGCGCTTGAGGGCCTCCACCAGCGGCTCGTCGTCCCGTGCTGTGACCAGATCTGTGGTCATGAACTCCCGTACCGATTTGCTCAGGGCTTGCTGTTCCAGCGCCCGGATCAGATCCTCAATGCTGACGATACCGATGAGCTCCTCATCCTCCATAATGGGGATCCCGGAGATCCGGTGCTTGCGCATGGTGTTCTTCACCTTGCGCATCGTCACGTCAACGGGGAGGGTGCATACGTCGCGCGTCATCGCGTGGGAGACGGGGAGTTCGTAGGTCAATTCGTGGATGATGGTCAGCGTCCAGTCCCGCTGCATCCACCTGAAGAGACTGAAATTTTGGCTCATTGTTGTTGGACGATGGGCAGCTTGCCGAGGCCGGGCAGGCCCACTTCGTAGAGCAGGCCACAGGTCTCGTACATGGTATAGGGCGAGAGCACGAGCCCGATGCCCAGGCTTTCCGCCAGCTTGAGCATGGACTCTGGGGGGCGTTTGCCGCGCACAAAGAGAATGACGGGCATATCCGACATCTCCGCCGTGCGGATCGCCTGGGGGTTCACCAACCCTGTGATCATCAACATCTGCGGTTCGCCGAGGGCCAGAATGTCGCTCATCAAATCGGCGGCAAACCCGCAGGTGAGGGTAATATCTCGCATGGGGGAAACCAGGATCTCCCCATCAATGGCCTTCGCTATCTCTTGAATGTTCATTGGGGGCCTCCAATCGGGGCCGTGTCAGGAGCCAACCTTAAAGCATGTGAGTACGTAACGTTGACTTCACTGAAATAACTGGGAGTTTTCCGGAACTTGACACTACATGTAGATTTTTCGTAACCAAAATCACTAGATGTAGGGGGTAAACTACTAAAACTCCGAGTTTTGGACCTTTTTTCAGGGCAGCCAACGTTAGGATCATGAATACGATACCGTTATCTGCTGATTATGCTTTTGGGCTTGAAACGTCGGTTCAACAATGGTCAACGGTGAGGCGCGAACATATCCTCCACTCCCGAAGACAGCTGCGCTGTTTAGG
>DAOTUH010000006.1:0-3015 GCA_034437255.1 Anaerolineae bacterium | reverse complement strand
TTGTAGAGTTCAACGGCCAATTGCCTGCGAAGATCGGGTTTACTGCGTAGAAGCGCGCGCATCGCGTCCTCTATCAAGGCTTTTTGGTCGCTGTAGATCCCTCGCTCGATCAGGATGTCCAATTCATCCAGAAGCGTTGTCGTGGTCATGATTCAACCTTCCTCTCCGTATTTCCTCGACAGTTCAGGAAAGTCCTCAACATCTGCACATACTCTTCACCGTAGATCTTTATTATACTCCATATCAAACCACATCGCGAAAAACAACGACTGCAAGCCCGCAATGGTCCCCGACATCCACGCCAGCGCATTGATGGCGGGAATGCTCTGTCCCAGCACCAACCAGCGATAGAAAACTCGCGCGCCCAGTGGCACGCTCGCCGCCAGCAGGAAGAAAGCCAGGGCGTAGAAGAAGAGCAGCGGGTGAAAATCCCGGATGACGTACTTCTGCCACATACGATAAAGAAACAATTTGAACAACAGCCACGAGAGCCGCGGGATCATGCGAATGGGCCGCACGCCACTGTCCTCGCCGATGTCGTAGACCGGCGTGACCGGCACGTCGCGCACGCGGAAGCTGTGGACGTTGAGCCGCACCAGCAGGTCGTTGGGCTGCCCGTAGCGCCGGTACATCTTGTCCCAGTCGATGGTCTTCAGCGCCTTAAGGTTGATGACGGTATAGCCCGATTGCGAGTCGGCGACGTGCCAGTAGCCCGACGCGATCTTGGTCAGCAGCGACATGGCGCTGTTGCCCAGATAGCGCACCTTGGGGATCTGCTGCCAGGCGTCGCCGGTGAAGAGCCGGTTGCCCTTAGCGTAATCCACCTCGCCATCCACCACCGGATCGAGCAGCGCCGGCAGATCGTCGGGATCCATCTGCGCGTCGCCCGCCATCACCGCTGTAGCGTCGAGCTCGTGGTCGCGGCACCAGACGTAGCCCGTGGCGATGGCGCCGCCCACGCCCCGGTTACTCTCGTGTTCCAACAACACCAGGCGCTCGCCCAACTGCGCTTTGTAACTGCAGACCACCTCGGCGGTGGCGTCCTGACTGCAGTCGTCCACCACGACGATCTTGTCCACGTAGTCCGGCATAGTCTCGATAACGCGCCGGATCAGCACTTCCTCGTTGTAGGCCGGCACGACGACAGCGACAGTGTGTTCGCAGTACACTTTACTCTCCGACAAGACGCAGCACGTCTGCGCGTAGCTCCTGGCTCAACCAGGTGTCTCGTGCGCGTAACAGATTGAGATCCCGTTTAAGATTAGAAATGTATCCTTCCCGTTTGGCGCGCGCCAGAATGCCTAGCGTCCCACGGACCTTCAATCCTAACTGTTGAGCCACCCGACGACCACGGATCTCATCTATCAGCAGTAGATGCGCGTGGCACTCCTGTGCCAGAATAATGGCCGAGGCTTCCCCTCTCCCCAATTCTGTCGTCAAAGCCCGCACGGCCAATTCGTCCTGGGGAATTTGAACTTCAATCCAATCAGCCGCTTGTACTTCACGACTGCTATCACGCCCCTCTTCCTGCACGACCACTTCATTGTAGACCGCTTCGGGTATGACCACACGGTTGTAGAAGATAGTCAGCAGCTCAAAGTGCCCCACACGAGCAAGATTGATCAAAGGAGAAGCATCAGCGACAATGGCTTTCATTTTGTGATCTCATCGCGTAATTCATCGGGAGAGAATCTGAAGATTGAGATTTGATGCGCTCCCAGATAAGCAATAAATTCCGCTTGATTGACACCCACCAACTCCGCCGCACGCGTGTAGGGCAATGCCCCGCGCCTGACCAACTCTAGCGCTACCAATTTCGTGATCTCAGTGGGGAGCATAGCTTCGCTTACTCCGATCAAAGGGACAAACGTTTGTGGTAACTCTAGCTCTACAGATAGTTTTACCCTGTCTGCCATTTCTGCACTCCTATAAACTTTCCATCATTTTAGGTGACACTTTTCCGCGTTTGGCGTCATCAACTACAAATGCACTTATCCACGTAGTCCGGATGGTCTCGATAACGCGCCGGATCAGGACTGCTTCGTTATACGCCGGGACGACGACGGCGACGGTGTGAGCGCGGTACATTCAGGTCTCTTCTGAACTGTCGCTGCCAATGACATCCTCTGCCCAGCGAACCACGGTTGTGGCAAGGATTAGCGCTTCTTCGTAATCTTGTCGTGTGAGGGACTCAAGGCTTCCAGGATAACGCGCAGCGACCGCGTACTGGCTGATACGGGCTGCCTCTCGTACTTTGTCCGGTACGTCATGACCGCCTTGTAGCAGCGTTTCCATGAGTTTCACCAGATCGTGAACATAGGGAAACTCAAGTTCGTGCTCAATCAACACAGCCTTCAGCGCTTTCTCCGCAGCCTGCTGAGCGTTGAAACAGAGGTCCTCCAGATAAACATCCGGGATCTCAATGCCTTGCTCCGCTTGAGCCAGGTTACTTCGTGCGCGATTCAACCATTCCCGAGGATCGTCAGGTGGAAAGCGCTTTCTGGGCTGGTTACGCAACTCAGGCGACATAGATGACCTTTCCCTCCCGTAGCGCAGGACGATAGACCAATCCGATGGCATCTCCGTATCTTTCAAGATCTTCGGGGGTTGTCACTACGACATCCACTGCTTGGTCGACACCAAATAAGTTCATATAAATATCTCCGACCAGCCGATGGCGATGCTTCACATCAGACTTCACCACCAGCAAATCCACATCGCTGTGCGGCCCCAGCTCATCCCGCGCAGCGGAGCCGAACATGATGATTTTTTCTGGCTGCGCCACTTCGACGATGCGGCGAACGATCTCGTCTAAAATTTCTTTTTCTAACTCGGCCATCGTTGACTCCAATGCTTCGGACGAATGTTGTTACACAAGAGCAGAACTTTACCGTTCATACACCAGCTCCCCACCTTGCGCGACAGCCTCTGCAATGGCGCCAAGCAACGGGCGCACGTCCACGTCCCGTTGTAGGGCCTGCTCCAGATCCCGCCAGAAGGCGCTTTCGGCTGCGA
>DAOTUH010000005.1:0-1570 GCA_034437255.1 Anaerolineae bacterium | reverse complement strand
TACCCCGCTATCTTCGAGGCGGTGGATCTGGTCATCGTCACCAAATCCGACCTGCTGCCCTACCTCGACTTCGACGTAGACGCCTTCCGCGAGCTGGTGCATGGCCTCAATCCTGACGCGCCCGTCATCGTCCTCTCCGCCAAGACCGGCGAGGGCATGGGCGCATGGCTAAATTGGCTGAATAGCAACTTGAACTGAGCGCCTTAACCTGGGGACATATTGTGGTTTTTCGAAGCGTAATAAGCGGAGAAGGTGAAATGAAAACAGTTCGAGTGGAGCAAGTTGTAATAGAGGACGGCCAAGTTTCCATCACCGGTCTTCCCTACAAGAAAGGGCAACGTGTTGAGGTCATTCTAGTTCCCCAATCCACAGAACCCGTGATGTACCCAAGCCTCACCGTACAACAGTTGCGAGAATCAGGGCTGATTGGGCTATGGAGAGATCGCGAAGACATAAAAGATAGCGTCACTTACGCCCGAAAATTACGCGAGCAAGCGCAACAACGAGGGAACCTTTCTCATGATCTTCCTGGACAGTGACGTGATGATTGACCTGCTGCGTCAATATCCGCCTGCGATCACGTGGTTTGATGCTCTTGAAGACGAAGAGGAGATAGCTTTGTCCGGTTATGTGGTCATGGAGTTGATTCAAGGGTGTAGGAACAAGGACGAGCAGGCAAAGGTTCAGCAGGCACTGGCCCCTTATGGAATAATCTGGCTGTCACCTGCCGGTGGCGATAGGGCACTTGAGATTTTCGGCGAGTATTATCTCGGCCATGGAGCAGGTATGCTCGACGTGCTCATCGGACAAACAGCGGTGACGTTAGGTGTACCACTTTATACCTTCAACCAAAAGCATTACCGGTTCATTCCTGAGCTGCAGATCATTCAACCGTATGAAAGGCTTACGGAGTCCTGATGATTTTGTGCCGGGGCGTTCACCCTGCTAGATGATTTCTACGCGCCTTTGCCTGATGACGTTTTGTGAGCTCTTGAAGTATAATGAGACTGTTTCTGATGCGTGAAACATGAGAGGTGAAATCATCACGCATCACGTTTCACGAATCACGTTTTACTCATATCGTGGGATCTAAAGTGAACATTGATAACGTAACAGCATTTCATATCACCATCACCGGCATCGTGCAGGGCGTCGGGTTTCGGCCTTTCGTCTACAACCTCGCCCGGCGCCTCGAGCTGCGCGGCTGGGTGCTCAACCACTCCGGCGGCGTCGATATCGAGGCCGAAGGTCCAGCCGCCGCGCTGGACGCTTTCATCGCGGCGCTGGAGGACGAGGCGCCGCCGTTGGCGCATATCACCTCGCTGGAAGCGAAGTCCATCCCGCCCAACGGCTACCCCGACTTCGAGATCCGCCACTCCGAGGAGAAGGCCGGACAATCGCTGCTTATCTCCCCCGACGTGGCGACCTGCGACGACTGTCTGCGCGAGCTCTTCGATCCCGCCGACCGCCGCTACCGCTACCCCTTCATCAACTGTACTAACTGCGGACCCCGCTTCACCATCATTGAGGACATCCCCTACGACCGGCCCAAAACCACCATGCGCGACTT
>DAOTUH010000004.1:0-13377 GCA_034437255.1 Anaerolineae bacterium | reverse complement strand
TCCGGCAGTGCCAATCTTTCCCTCCACTACCGCATCTTTACCTACGACAAACTCAACGCCGCTAAATACGATCGCTTCGAAATCTATATCAACGGTACGCTGTTGGGCCGCTTCGGTAACACCGATCTGGCCTCCTACGGCTGCGACAATCCGATCAACGACCTGACCTGGCGAGAATTCACCTATGACCTCAGCGCCTATCGCGGCCAGACCGTCGATCTCGAACTGATCAACATCACGCACCCCGACGACTGGTACGGCACCTGGACGTACATTGACGACGTTGCCGTTGGCGACTGACCTACATTCACGAAGCCATTGAAAAGCGGGGGCGATCCTGATCGCCCCCGCCCAGCTTCAAGATACCCTAATAGAGCGCGTCATGGTCACCAAACGACAGCTTGGCTTTTTTGTGATTGCGGTCGGCCTCTTGGCGCTGCTCGCCAGCGCGGGCGTGGACCTCACGGGGGTCGGCGGTTGGGGCGAGTTCGGGCCGCTCCAGCGGATAGGCGTTGTGGGGGGCACGTTGACCCTCGTCACCGGACTGCTGCTCGTGCGCCTGGGAGATCGGCCCGCGTGAGCCACAACACCAGACATCCCCTCCACGTCCTGGCATACGCACTCGTGGCGTTGGCCCTCGTGACCTACGTTAGCTATCTGGCGCTCTACGTTGCCCACGCCGTTCACCTCTTCCAGTGGCCCTACGACTACGACCAGGGCGAGGGCTTCGAGCTCTACGACGCCGTGCTCTACCGCCAGGGCGAATGGCCCTACCGCGACAACGCCGTTTATCCGTACTACGCCTCCAACTACCCGCCGCTCTTCCACCTGCTCATCGTGCCGCTACTGCCCCTCGTCGGCGTGGTGCTCGCGGCCGGGCGGATCGTCTCCTTCGCCGCCACGCTGATCACGGCGGGCATCATCGGCGCCATCGTGCGGCGCGAGGTCAAGGGCTGGTTCGTGCCGCTGCTGGCCGGGCTCTCGTACCTGGCCTCGAACTACGTCTACCAGATCGGACCGCTCTGTCGCCTGCACGCGACCATGGTCATGTTCGAGGCGCTTGCCGTGCTCTTCCTCGCGCACTTCGAAAAGCGGCGCAACCTCGTGCTGGGACTCCTGATGCTGCTCCTCGCCGGGTATACTAAACAGATGGCCGTCTTCACCGTGGCGGCGACACTCTCCTACGTCTTTCTACGCGACATCAAGACCGCGTTGAAGGCCGGAGCGGCGCTGGCCCTCGTCACCGGGGTGAGCTTCTGGGGTCTCAACGTCGCCACCGACGGTCAATGGTGGGTCAACATCATCCAGGCCAACGTCAACGAATTCGACTACCTGATGACCATCTCCCTCTTCAAACAGTGGCTCCGGCTGCATCCCGTGCTGATCCTACTCGCCCTGGGCTATCTGATCTACCAGCTCTACTGGGATCGGCTCTCGATTTATTCGCTCTGGTTCCTCTTCGCGCTGGCGACGGGCGCGCTGAGCGGCAAGTGGGGCGCGGGACCGGGCTACTTCCTCACCGCCGTCGCGGCCTCGTGCGTCTCGGCCGGCCTGGCGCTGGGCCGACTGCAGACGGCGCTCGCCCGACGCATCCAAAAGCCCTGGGCCAAACCGGCGCTGCGCGGGACAATCGCGCTGCTCTATCTCGCGCAGGCCGGGTTCATACTCCACCTGCCGACCTCGGGGCCGGTCTTCGAGCCCCTGGCGCAGGTGCTGGGTGTAGCGGATCAGCGGATGGAGTTGGGGTGTCGCACGTACGCCTACTACGATACCATCGGCTACACGCAGCTGGGCCACTGGCCAACGCCGGAAGATTACGCGGCGGGCGAGGAGATCATGGCCTACGTGCGCGCCGCCGAGGGACCGGTGCTCAGCGAGGAAGCCATGTTCAGCCTGCTGGCGGACAAGCCCGTGGTGACCAATCCGACGCAATTGCGCAACCTCTACGAAAACGACCTGCTCGACGCAGAGGACCTGATGCTGCGCATCTACCACGAAGCATTCGACGTCATCATCCTGCGGGCGCAGTTCTACCCTGAGCCGGTGCTGGGCGCCATCTGGTTCGCCTACGAGCCCGTGGAAAGCATCTGCATGAACGGCTTCACGTATCAGATCCTGCAGCCGCCCCGGCTGCTGGCTGATCAGAGGCCGTGATACGCGCCAACTGGCGTTGAACAAAGTCCCGCGCTTGGATGAGCACGTCCAGGTCCTCCAAATGGGCGACCTCAATAATGAGTGGGCCTCGATAGCCGGTCCCTAGAATCGCCCCCAGTTGAGCGTCCCACGCCAGCGTCCCCTGACCGGGCGGGAGGTGGCGCGGCCCCTCGGGCGCGTAATCGGAGAGATGCACGTTGGCGATGCGGTCTCCCATGGCCAATAACAGCGCCTCGGCGTCCACGCCGCTCTCGGCCGCCTGGAACGTGTCGAAGGTGAAGCCCAGGTCAGGTTCACGCGCGCGGAGCTGCGCTGCGTGCTCCGGCCCGCGCAGATAGCACCAGCTGACGTTTTCCAGGCAGAGCGTCACGCCGGCGACTCGCGCCTCGGTGACGGCCCAGTGCAGGCTTTCAAAGAAGCGTTCGACCGTCTCCACCTCTGACTCCAGCTGACAGTACAGCCCGTGCCACGTCACCACGTGGGCCTCGACCTCGGTCGCCACCTCCAGCGCGCGGCGGAACCGGTCGCGGGTCTCCTGGACCATGCGCCGGTAGGGTGACCAGAGCCTAAAGAGCGGCGCGTAGAGGTGCAGTCCGTGCACGCGGACGCCCATCGCCCTGCGCCGCTGGGCCAGCGTCCTTCCAAAATCGGCGCCGTACTCGCCATCGGCCTGCAGAAAGATCTCGACCACGGGAAAGCCCAGTTCCGCCACCGTGACCAGTGCGTCCTCCGTGAGATAGTGGGGATAGAAGCTCGCGGTGGACACGCCGATAGATCCTCTCATACGCACGCCTCCCTCAAAAACAAACAACGGATTTAGCGGATTGAACGGATTAGGTGGTTTACTCTCCAAAATAACCAACGGCGTTCATCGTATCACGTTCGGCGCAAGCAGCAAATCCGCCCCACATCGGACACGGTCGTACACAGCATCACACGGCAAAAAATCCGCGAGCGCAGTCCGTGTCTAGCCGTGTCCTGATTCAACATCTCCAAATTCACGGAACTTTTAGACGGTATCTTTACGTCTATAAGGCAAGAACGTGGCAAGGTCCCTTTATCACAGCCGAGGAGGAGATCATGAAGGCGCGAGCGCGGTACACGATGGCAGCGGTTCTGGTGTTTCTGACGTTGGTGGTGGTTGGAGCGGGAGGGGTCGCGGTCTACGCAAACCGGCTCACTAAGCATACCCCGACGCAAGAGACGTTGATCTACGGACAAAGCGAGCTCTACCCCGGCAGCCAGGCAGCGCTGCGCGTGGTGGCGCGAGAAGTGGGGAATGGCAGCCCCATCGCCGGGGCCGACGTACGCGTCGCGCTCAAATCGGCGGGAGACCTGCGGGCGCAGACGCTCTACGAGGGCACCACGGATGACACCGGTTCGGTGGACGTGGTCTTTACCGTGCCCGAGGACGCCGCAGCCGAAAGCACGCTCATCGTCGAGACGCGCTCCCGCCGCCGGGGCAAGGACCGGGTGGAGCGCGACGTGGCGGTGACGCGCGACCACAAGATCCTGCTGAGCACCGACAAGCCCATCTACCAACCCGGCCAGATGATCCACATCCGGGCGCTGGCGCTGGGTAGCATGGATCTCGTCCCGGCCGCCGAGCAGCCCCTCGCCCTCACCGTGACCGACGCCAAGGGCAATAAGGTCTTCCGCCGTGACCTCACCACGTCGGAGTACGGCGTGACGGCGGTCGATTTCCAGCTGGCCGACCAGGTCAACACGGGTAACTACAAGATCGAGGCGACGTTGGGCGAGACGACCTCGGAGACGACAGTACAGGTGAAGCCCTACGTCCTGCCCAAGTTCAAGGTCGATGCTGCGCCGGACGCGCCCTTCTACCTGCCCGGTGAGCGCGTGACCGGCGGGGGGGACGCGCAGTACTTCTTCGGAAAGCCGGTGGACGGTGGTGCCGTGACGCTCACGGGCTACACCTTCGACGTGCAGCTCAACGAGGTCTTCCAGATCACGGGCGATACGGACGCCGAGGGGCGTTACGACTTCGCCTTCGACCTGCCCGATTACCTCGTCGGCGGTGGGCTGGAGGCGCAGGTGAGCACGTTCATCCTAGAAATCGCGGTGACCGACGGCGCCGACCACACGGAGCGCACGCAGGTGCGGCTGCCCGTGGCCCGCGAGCGCCTGCTGATCGAAGCGGTGCCGGAGAGCGGCGAACTCGTCGCCGGCGTGGAGAACATCGTCTACATCGTGACCTCGACGCCCGACGGACGTCCGGTGCCGGCGGAGCTAATCATCGAGGCCGAGGGACAGCGCTTCACCGTGGAGAGCGGCGAGTACGGCCTGGCGGAGTGGCGCTTCACGCCCTCGAGCCCGTGGCAAGAGATACAGGTCACGGCCCGCGACGCACAGGGCCACACGACCACGCGCCAGATCACCTTTGAGGGCCGGGAGGTCAGCCCGATCCTGCTGCGGCCCGACCGCGCCATCGCCCACGTCGGTGAGACGCTGCACGTGGACGCCTTCAGCACGAGCAGTACCGGCGCCATCTACCTGGACATCATCCGCGAGGGCCAGACGGTCTCGACGCGGGCGCTGGAGCCGGAGAACCGGCACGCCCAGGCCGACATCGACCTGACGCCTGAGCTTTACGGCACGCTGGAACTCCACGCTTACGTCATCACGCAACGGGGCGAGATCATGCGCGACACGCGCCTGGTCGTCGTCGATGCGCCGCGCGACCTTGCTATCGACATCGACGCAGACAGGGAGACGTACAAACCCGGCGAGACGGCGGGCCTCGATTTCAACATCACCGGCACGGACGGCGAGGGCGTCCCCTCGGTGCTGGGGCTGGCGGCGGTGGACGAATCGGTCTTCGCGCTGCAGGAGATGGATCCCGGCTTCCTCAAGCTCTACTTCCTGCTGGAAAAGGAGCTGATGACGCCGAAGTACGACATCCACGGCTTTAACATACCGGCGCTGATGTCGCCCGGCGACGGCCCGACCTACACGGCGCAGGATCAGGCGGCGCAGGATCAGGCGGCGCAGGCCAGCCTGGCGGGGACGACGACGGGCGGCGGGCACACGCTGGCCATCAACACGCGAGAGGAGAAGATGCGTCAGCTTGAGGAGCGTAGAGGCGCCCTACTCCACGCCGCCGGCCTCGCGGTGCTACCGGTAACGTTGTTGCTGCCGCTGGGCATGCTCGCCGTCGTCGGCGTGACGCTGGCGAGAGCGCAGGTGCTGGGCCGCAGTCTGCTCACCGGGCTCGCCGCCGTCGGGCTTCTGGCCTGTGCGGCCATGCCGATTTTTCTCATGCAGATATTAGATGTAAGGAGGCCCCATTTACTGGGGAGATTCTTCTACACTGGCGAGGTCATCTCCCTGTTGGCAGGCGGCGGAATACTCGCGGGCTTCGTCGCCTGGATCGCGCTGCTGATCCGCGCGGTGGTCAAGAAGGAGACGGAACGCGGTGTGCTGCTGGGCCTGGTGCTGCTTTATCTCGTCGCGGTGCCCTTGATGGTCGCGCTGGGCGAACACGCGATGAACATGCCCCCGGACTGGCTCGCCTTCGCGCTGGTAGGCTCCTTTGCGCTGCCGCCGCTGGCGATGCTCGTCTGGAGCGCGGGCGAGGTCTGGCAGCGGCGCGGCTGGGTCGCCTTTGGAACGCTCGCGTTGGTAGGGCTGACGCTGGGCGGTGTCGCCGGCGGCGTGTTGCTCACGGCGGGCGGCGTTCGGGGACCGCAACCGCAGGACGCGGGATTCGCGGCGCCGGTTGAGGTCGTAGTCGAGGAGCCTGCGTGGGAGCTCGAAGATGCCGCAGACGAAGCCATGCCCATGCCGGCCCCGACGGAGATGCCGAGGGCGGAGGAAAAGGGCACGGTCGCACCGACACAGACGGAGGCGCCGCGCTTGCGCCAGCTCTTCGGGGAGACCATGGCCTGGATGCCGGAATTGCCTACGGAGGAGGACGGTACGCTGCACGTCGATATGCCGCTCTACGACAACATCACCACCTGGCGGCTGACGGCGGTAGCGCACTCGCAGGACGGCCGGCTGGGCGCGACGACGACGGGGCTGCGCGTCTTCCAAGACTTCTTCGTCGATTTCGATCTACCCTACGCCATGACGCAGGGCGACGAGGTCGCGCTGCCCGTGGCGGTCTACAACTATCTTGAGGAGGCGCAGGAGGTGCGGCTGGTGCTGGAAGAAGCACCGTGGTTCGAGATGGTCGATGACGCGGCGGAGAAGACGCTAACCATCGGCCCCAGCGACGTGGAGGTCGTGCGTTTTCACGTCCGGGTGACCGCGACGCAAGGCCGGTTTCGGCCCACCGTCTGGGCGTATGGTGAATCGATGAGCGACGCGACCACGTCCACCCATGACGTTTTGATTTCGCCAAATGGAAAGCCGCTGGAGGAGACCTGGAGTGGACGCCTGGAGGAGTCCGTAAGCCGCACCGTCGAGATTCCCGACGCGGTGATTCCGGGCACGGCACATATCGCGGTGAAGATCTATCCGGGCATCGTCAGCCAGGTGGTGGAGGGGATGGACGCGCTGCTGCGCATGCCCCACGGTTGTTTCGAGCAGACGAGCAGCAGCACGTACCCCAACGTCCTGGTGCTGGATTACATGAAATCGACGGAGCAGACGACGCCGGAGATCCAGATGAAGGCCGAGCAGTACATCAACCTGGGGTATCAGCGGCTGACGACCTTCGAGGTGCCTGGCGGCGGGTTCTCGCTCTTCGGCGACGCGCCGCCCGACCGGATGCTGACGGCCTACGGGCTGATGGAGTTCACGGACATGGCGCGGGTTTTCCCGGTGGACGCGCAGTTTGTGGATCGGGCCGCGCAGTGGCTGATAGCGCAGCAGGCCGGCGACGGCTCCTGGGAGAACGATCGCGGGTTGGTGCACGAGCAGACGTGGTCAGCGCTGGGCAACGACCGCGTGCCGGTGACGGCGTACATCACCTGGGCGCTGGTCCACGCGGGGTACGGCGACGCGCAGGCGACGAAGCGCGGGCTGGCCTACGTCCGCGAGCACGCCACCGAGGTCGAGGATCCGTATGGGCTGGCGCTGGTGGCGAACACGCTGGCAGCGGCCAATCCACGGGGCGATTTCACGCAGCAGGTGCTGGACCGGCTGGCGGAGCAGGCGGTGGTGGACGGCGACGCGGCGTACTGGCCGAGCGAGATCGCCACCATGATGGGGTCGCAGGGCAAGACGGGCTCGCTGGAGACGACGGCGCTGGTGGCCTACGCCTTCCTCAACGCCGGACATCAGGTCGATCTAGCGAACAAGGCGCTGACACACCTGATCCGCGAGAAAGACGCGCACGGGACGTGGCACTCGACGCAGGCGACGATCCTGGCGCTGAAGGCGCTGCTCAAGTCGGTGACGGACGGCAGCGAGCAGACGGACGCGACGGTCACAGTCCGCGTCAACGGCGGAGCAGCAGATCCCATCGATGTGACGCCGGAGACTTACGACGTGGTGCGTACGCTGACCTTCGAGGACGTCGGGCCAGGCGAGAACGCCGTGCAAATCGAGGTCGAGGGCGAGGGGCAGTTGATGGCGCAGGTGACGGCGCAGTACTACGTGCCGTGGGACCGTGTGCCCGTGCAAGCGCAGGGCGAGGGACTGCTGGACATCGACGTGACCTACGACCGGACGGCGCTCGCGGTGGAGGACACCGTCGGCGTGCGGGTCACGGTCACGCTCAACGAGCCGGGCACGGTCGATTGGGCGCTGGTCGACCTGGGCGTGCCGCCCGGCTTCACGGTGCTGCCGGAGGCGTTAGAAGCGCGCATTCAGCGCGATCTGGCGTTGCCGATGGACGATCCCAGCGGGCGCGTCAAGAAATTCGAGCTGACGGGGCGCCAGGTGCTGGTCTATCTGCAGAACCTGCAGCACGGCGAGCCGCTGCGCTTCGAGTACCAGCTGCGGGCGCGCTTCCCGGTCAAGGCGCAGGCGCCCGCCTCGCAGGCGTACGACTACTACAATCCGGACATCCGTGCGGAGGAGCAGCCGGTGGTGCTAGAGGTGACGGAGTGAGGAAAGGACGAACCCAGTCCTTGACAATTTTAGGGGGTATGGTACGATTAGCGTTGTTCAGGGGGCGTAGTGTAGTGGTTGAACATGTCGGCCTGTCAAGCCGAAGATCGCGGGTTCGAGTCCCGTCGCTCCCGTCTGAACTAGATTTCGCGTGTTGAGCGGTCTGATATATAGCCCGAAGCGCGTGAAGATCTGGTTGGAGAGCCATCCTGACCGTTTGCGACGGACTGCGGGGTGGCTCTTTCTGTTTTTCTCCTGGCGCTTCCAAAGCTCGCGGTGTAAAGGTGCTCGTTTCCCTTTGGAATCGTCACATATTAGTGTATCTCAACTCTGGTAAACTGTCAATAGCTTTCTGGAGCAATTTGCCCCTTTTTTGCCCCCAATTCCTGCTATTCCCGGCATTTAGCTGACTTAACGCCGCGCGGTGATCTCCACCACACAGAATTCCCCAGAAACTAACGTCTCCCCGCCCCCCTGTGCCACCGTGTGCCGCAAGGCCTCCAGCCGCACCTGGTAGGTATGCTGCGGCAAGTTGCACAACTGCGGGATCGCGTCCCGCGCTTCGGTCAGGCGCAACACGTCCGCCAACGCCACCGGCTGATAGCAGGTGTGCCGTTTCAGCTCCACGTCAAACCCCGACTGCTGTAAGGTGCTGTAGAGCTGGGCCGCGTCGAGGGTGTGCTGGGAGGCGTTGTCCCAGGTTTCGGGAAAGTAGGTGTAGAGCCAGTGCGCCGGCATGGCGCTGGGCAGGCTGTCTATCAGCATCCAGGTACCCCCGGGCGTCAGGATCTCCCGCGCCTGGTTGATGAACGCCGGGCGATCAGCCGTGCGCTGCAGCGCAAAGGGCGTCCACAGGAAAGCCACGCTCTCCGGCGCTACCTCATCCAAAGCCCGCACCCGGGTGATGGTCGTGTCCCAGTACCGCTCATCCACCTGCAAGGGCGGCGCGGTGGGATGCGCCAGCGCCACGACGGGCACCAGCGGCTGCTCGTCTTGCCGCCGTTGGCCCAGCCACCGGCTGAACGGCGGCGTGCTCTGCGCCCGGTGCAATGCCCGCGGTAACGTCGGCACGCAGGGCCAATCCGGCACCGTCTCGGGCTCCGGCGGCGTCTCCCACGCCGGCAGCGCCGTCACTTTCTCCCGCTCCGCGCCCAACTCCGGTGGCCACACCGGCACGAAGATCCCGAAGTCCACCTCCCGCAGCAGCTCGACTTGCCGGAAGAGCGGCACGAAGATGGGATAGGGCTCCAGCGTCACCAGCCGCGCCTGCGGCACATCAATCTTGACCTCTTTCAGCGCCAGGCGCAGCAAGTCGCGCCGCTCAATCAGTTCAGCCTCATCCCATACCTGGGTGAGGTCTGTGAGCAGCGTCGCCGCCCGCTCCAGGGTCGCGAAATCTCCCGGCGCCGGTAGTTCGGCCAGCTCGCGCCGAATGCGCCGTTGCTCCCGATGGTAGACCTCCGGATCCTCTTCAAACTCGCCCTTGATCTTCATCCGCTTGAGCCGCCGGCGCTCGGCGACCAAGCGCGCCCGGCGATTGTCCAGGGTCTCCCGATCCTCCTCGTCCTCCACCAGGGCCGCGATCTCTGCCTGCCAATCTTCCGGTAGCCGCACTTGCCGGAAGATTGCGTGCACTTGCGCATCCACCTGCTCCATCCGCGCGCCCCGCCCCGCGTGCGGACAATCCGTGAAGCCCCGGATCTTGGAAACTTCCCGGTAATAGGCGCCGGTCTTCGCCCCCTGCGCCCGCAAGTGCCGCCCACAGACGTCGCACGTCACCAGGCCGTTGAGCAGGTAGACGTTATAGGCGGGCTGGTAGGTGCGCGGCGCCACCCGCCGCTGTTCCCGCACCTGACGACAGCGCTCCCAGGTCTCCTTATCCACGATGGCTGGGTGTTCCCCCGGGAAGATCTGATCCTCTGCCTGCCGCCGTTTGCCCCCGCGATAGCGCACCTTCCCCAGGTAGAAAGGGTTACGGATCATGTCCGCCACCGTATCCTTGGAGAAGTTGTTCCCCTCGCGCGTGGTGTAGCCCGCGTCCTGGGACAACCACTCAGCGATGTCCTGGTAGGAATACTTCCCCGTCGCGTACTTCTGGAACATCTCCCGCACCGCCTCCGCTTCTTCAGGCACGATCACGGGCGGCGTGTCCGCATCCCCGGTATGCCGGTAGCCGTACGGCGGGGTGGACGCGTTGTACAGCCCCGTGCGGCTGCGCTGTTTCTTGGACTTGCGCGTGTGCATCTTCAGCAGATCCACGTAGTACTGGTTCAAGGCCGCCAGAAAGGTCAGAAAGAGCCGGTCCGTGGGTGAGGTGAAATCGAAGTCCCGGTCCTTGACCGAGGCAAACCCCACCTGGTGCTGCCCAAAGAACTCCAATAACTCGAACGTGTCGAAGAGCCGCCGCGAGAGCCGCGACAACTCGTGCACCACCACGATGTCTAGCGTGCCCGCTTGCACGGTCGCCCGCAGGTCGTTGAGGCCCGGCCGGTCCATGGCGGTCCCCGAGTAGCCGGGATCGACGAACTCCTGCACCACCTCCCACCCGTGCCGCTGCGCATACGTGCGCATCTCGGACAGTTGGGCCGCAATGGATTTCCCTGCTTCCGCCTGCATATCTGTGGACACGCGCGCATACAGCGCGACGCGCGTACTGTCTGTGGTCAAGATTGTCACCTCCTCGGTAGCTACGACTGGCTACTCCTATTATAAGCCACATTGGCCAATGGTGAAACATAGCATACCAGTTGGGCCAACGCAGCGGTTCCAAAGCGGCCCAGACGCCGGGGAGACGCTCCAGGCCCGGGTGCCGCACCTCTTAACCTCCCCTTCGTTGGCCTGGCTTGCGTCTACCCAGATTCTCCGGCCTGGAAAGCGCTTTTGTCCAGCGACTTACTTTGAAATCTGCCAGGGGGGCCGGATCCAAAGCCCCCCTGGCGTCCCGTTACTCCTGTTCGGCGCGGTCCTGGGACTTAGCCGTTTGCTGCTTGCTCCGCGCTAACCGCTTGATAACCTCGGCCAGTCGCCGGAGGAACGCCCGTTTCCGCGCGCGTCCTGATGGGGAAGGTGATTGCTTGTTCATGATCAAACCTCACTCTCAGCTAACCTACCACGGTGAATACTGAGGTTTGCCCACCGGTGGCCCCTAGATCAATGATCTTGCCAACGTCACCCGTTGGCCCTCGTGCAGAGCATAGTAAGCTCCCTCCTATTGACTGCGCAAGCCCAAATCTTGACCAGAAGGGAGCTAAACTTGACTGAAGAGGCTAGTCCAGGCGGTGCGGCTCCGCCCGCGATCTTTGGAGCAGCCTTGCGCGTGTGGCGCCGGCACGCTGCCTGGAGTCAGACACAATTGGCCGCCACCGTGGGGGTCCATCCCAGTTATCTATCCCAGTTGGAACACGGCAAGAAGCGCCCCAGTCCGCAGTTCCTGCTGCGGCTGTTAGATACCTTACGCCGGCGAATCCCCGACTGGACGGTACCGCAGGCCGTAGACGGCCTCGTGCCCCTGGGCATCACCTGGGGGACGGTGACCCGCTGGCTGGAGGCAGACGATCCGGGATTCCGCAATCTACGTCCGCTGCGGCAGTGGTGGCACGCCGGCCGTCCGCCTCCCCCCCCGACGACGGTGCCGCCGCCCCGGCAGGCGCCGCTCCTCTACGTGGAGCGGACGGTCCAGCCCGTGCTCGCCGACCGCTTGTTGGTCTGGAAAGGTTATCAACAGCTGCGCTATCAGGCGCATATCCTCTGGGGCCTCGGCGGACGCGGCAAGACGACGTTGGCCCAGGCCCTGGTCGGCCGCCCCCAGACGCGGACAGGCTTTCGCGACGGTATGTTGTGGCTGGACGCAGCCCGCGGCACGCCGGCGGCGTGGGCCGCCACCCTGGCTCAGAACGCCGGGCTACGCCGGCGGGCGGGGGAAAGCTGGGTAACCCGGTGGCAGCGCTGGACGGCGGTGCCTGAGCACCGCGCGCTGGTGGTAGTGGATAACCTGCCAGCTGGCCGGGATCTGCAACCTGTCCTGGGACAGTGGGGGCCGCAGATGGTGCTGCTGATCACCACCCAACAGCCCGATGCCGTCTGGCTAGCCGTGCGCCAGTGGTTGCCGGCCGCGACCATCCAGGAATACGCGGTGCCCGGCCTGCAGGCACCAGAACTGCAGCGGCTGGCCCGGCAGGTCTGGCAGCGGGACCCCACCCCGGATGAGGTGGCGCGACTCCGGCGTCTGGGAGCGGCCTGGGGGCGCGCGCCGGACGTGCTCACCGCCGCCGTGGCCGACGTGCAACGTTACGGCTGGACGACGGCCGAGCGACATCTCCGCCGACACGGAGTGCCCGCGGCTGAACGCGCCGTGCAGCGCCATCTCCGGCGGTTACGGCGCTACGATGCTGCGACGTGGCAGAACGTAACGGCCCTGGCGCAAGAGAGCCAGGGGACGGGACCCTTCAGCCCCGTGTTCGCCGCGCTGGTGTGGGAGACGTCCCTGGCGCACGCCACTGAGCGCCTGGCTCACCTGGCCCGCCGGGGCGTGCTTGAGCAGTTTCCGGTTTCCGGGCTTGAGCAAAGCGAGCCGGTGACCTGGTGGACGCTCGCGCCGCTGGTGCGGCGCGTGTTGCCAGGGCACCGCACCGCCCCACCCCTGGCGCCCCTCGTCCGCCTCCGCCGCACCGGGCGCCTGACCCGCCGCGAACCGCAACTCCAGGGCTGGCAGGCGGTTTGGTTAGCCGTGCTGGCCTATCTCCAGCCGGCGGCGCTGCTGCCAGAACTGATCCCGGCCCCAGACGGTCGGCCAGAACAATCCGCAGCAGAAAACCACCCTTCAGCGACGACGCAGGAACTGCGCTGGCTGCAGGATGGGGGACGGTTCTTACTCGGCACGCTCCTGAAGGCCAGTGGCGGTGGCGTAGCCATCTGGGCCATCCTGCGCTGGTCACTCCTGGCGCGGCTCTGGCGATACGTGCGTGACACGTCGGTTGGCTGGCTGGAGCATGACTGTGCTAGCTGTCTACTCTGGTGCGCGCTCCTCACGCTGCTCTTCATCGGGCACCTGGTGAGCGGCTGGGCACAGCGTACTACCCAGCCGCCAACGATTCACAAAGCGCCAGATGACCGCTCAGCGCACCACCAGGACGCAGTGATGTGAGGTAATCTCGCGTACCTGAGCACCCGCCCCTGGTTTCAGGGGGTTTTCAGCGTGATACG
>DAOTUH010000003.1:0-3687 GCA_034437255.1 Anaerolineae bacterium | reverse complement strand
GGCGATCTCTGCCGTTCCGTCGGTCGAGCCGTCGTCCAGCACCAGCACCTCGAGCGCGGGATAGTCCTGATCCAGCAGACGGCGCACCGTCACGCCGATGACCTCGGCCTCGTTCCGCGCGGGGATCAGCACGGAGACCAGGGGGAAAGTCGTCGGCTCCGGCGCCTCGTCGAGCCGGGGAAAGGTGAGCACGTTGAGAATGGTCACGCCGGCGATAGCGATCAGCGCCAGCGTGGCGAAGATCGCGGCGAGGGTCAGTAGCGTCGTCATAGTTGCAGGGTTCTCTCCTGAAAATGGGTCAAAAGTCTAAGGTCGAACGTCGTTAACGTTCAAACGTTAGAACGTGGGAACGTTTGAACGTTTAATCCGTTGATTTTAGCCAGTTGCGCAGGCGCGGCGGCTGCCGTAGATCGGCGCGGTGTTTCCACGCGAGAATCAGCCCGTTGCCCAGCCAGATGGCGAGCAGCACCGGCTCGCGGTTGAAGCCCGCCAGGTAGCCGCCCAGCCCGATCCAGCCGAGCGCCACGGCCCAGCCCGCCACGGATTGCACGGCGTACCCCAGGCTCATGCACGCGGTCGCCACGACGGTGCCCACGCCGTAGGTCAACCCGATCCAGATGCCGCCGGTCGCCGCGACGGCCTTGCCGCCCCGTCCACCCAGGAAGGGCGAGAAGGCGTGGCCCAGCACCGGCGCCAGCGCGATGGGGATGGCGTCTGGCCCCCGGATCTCGCAGACGACGTAGGCCAACGATACGGGCAGCGCCGCCTTGAACATATCGAGCAGCATGGCAACAGCGGCCCAGCCCTTGCCCCCGGCGCGCAGCACGTTGGTCGCGCCGGGGTTGCCGTCGCCCACCTCGCGGATGTCAGCGCGCAGCGCGTACTGCGCAATCAGCAGCGAAAAAGGGATAGAGCCTGAGAGAAAAGCAATAAGTGTCCAAGCAAGAATGTTCATGTTATTCAACCGTTCGTGGTGCGTAGTGCGTGTTGCGTGATGATTTGTCTATCAGGTTTCACGTTTTCTACCTTGTTGTCTTTCCGTGCACGGGATTGCATACGGTCACGTGGTGCGTGTTGCGTGAGGCTAGACTCAAGAGATCATCACGTAACACGCAACACGAAACACGCAACACATGGTTCATAAGCCGAGCAGGATAAAAATGCCCATCCCAATGAAGCCCACCACCGCCGACGTTCGCAACCCCCAAAAGACCGCCTGCCCGATGGTCTCCAGCGCCCAGGTGACGGTGTAGACGAGAAGCAGTGGCGCGATGGGAAGCGCGTCGGGGCCGACCAGCGCGGTCATGACCGCCGAGGCGGCAAACCAGCCGAGAAAGTTCACCCAGGGAATGCCGACGTAACCGCCAGGCTGCTCCCACTGCCAGAAGCGCCAGTGGACCATCTGTGGATCGAGGAAGAGGTCCCAGGCGGTGAAGGCCAGCCCTGCGACCAGCGCAGTGGTCAATCGTCCACCGCCGGCGATGCGCGCGCCCACGGCCCAGGCCGGCGGCAGCATCATCAGCCACGCCAGCGGGATGAGCAGCGGCACGCCCTTGAGCTGCGGCTGCAGCCGGTCGGTGTAGTGATAGCGCCCGAAGGGCACGCCCGTCTGCGAGCCGACAAACTCGACGAGCCACGCCAGCGCCGCGACGACGCCCACCGTCACCAGCAGGCGGGTCGGGCGCCACGCCGTCGCCAGCACGGCGATCACGGCGGCGAACTGGAGCCCCACGCCCAGCACGATGCCCGTCCGCTCGGCCCCTGCGCCTCCGTCGGGGCGTGCGCCCCAGACCCACTTGAGGATGGGCACGCTGATCATCTCCAGCACCCAGAGAAGCAACAAGGCCTGCGTAATGTGCGGCAGTCCAAAGATGGCGCCGGTGAGTTCTTGCAGCATGGGCTAGGCTTCCGCCGGTGCGGTGACGGTGTTGCCGGGCCGGGCGCGGCAGTTCTCGTAGACCTCCGGCTTATTGAGCAGGTAGCGCTGCGCGTATGAGGCGGTCCACGCCATGAGCGCTGCGCCCAGCACCCCCACGGACCAGGTGCCCACGTTGCCGATGAGTGCGCCGCCGGTGATGGGCGCGACGATCTGCGCCAGCGTCTGCAGCGAGGCCGAGAGGCCCAACGTCCCGCCGGTCTCCTCCGGGGGCACGACTTTGGTCAGCTGGCTGCTGAGCACGGTGTTGAGGATGCCGCCCGCCAGCGCGATGGGCGCCAGGACGACGAGCAACAGCCAGACGTTGGGCACGAAGGCCCAGATCAGGAGCGCGCCCGCCATGATGAGCGTGCCGGTGAAGATAAGCGGGCGCTCCTGGAAGCGGTCGGTCAGCTTGCCGATGACGACGCCCTGCACCAGCGCGGCGCTCAGGCCGACGTAGGCCAGCACGTAGCTCGTCGTCTGCGCCGTCAGCCCCAGGTGATTCTTGGTGTAGAGCGAGAAGTTGGCCTGGAAGAGCGTGAAGGCCAGCGCGTAGACGAGGCGGATGTGAAAGAGGGGGCCGACGCAGGGTTGCCGCAGCGTCTCAACGAGCATGCGGAAGGAGAAGCGCGTCTTGGGGCTGTTTCGCAACTTTGCTTTGGCCTCGGTCGTCAGCGACTCCGGGAGCCATAGCACGACGGCAATGAGGTTGAGCAGCGAGAGGCCCGCCGCGACGTAGGCGGGGAAGTCGTAGCCGCCGATGCTGCTGAGGACGCCGCCCATAAAGGGGCCGATGACGAAGCCAATGCCGAAGGCGGCGCCGATGATGCCCAGGCCGCGCGCGCGGTTCTCCTCATCGGTGACGTCGGTGATGTAGGCACGGGCCAGGGCGATGTTGCCGCCCAGCACGCCGTCGAGCACGCGGCTGAGAAAGAGAACGAAGAGCGACTGTGCCGCACCCAGCAGGACGAAGCTCACCACCGTGCCCACGATGCTGACGATGAGCAGCGGTCGGCGCCCGTAGCGGTCGGAGAGACGGCCCACCGCCGGCGCAGCGATCAGCTTGCCGATGGCGTTGACGGTGCCCAGCAGCCCGATGATGGTGGCTGAGGCGCCAAAGGTCTCCGCGTAGTACGGCAACAAGGGTAGAATCAGGCTGTAACCTAGCAGATCGATAAAGACGAAGCCGAAGATCAGGGCGAGACGGCGTTTCAACTCATCATTCATGTGCACTCCTCATAACAATGTCCAGATAGTCGCTGCGTAATGCGTGTTTCGTATTGCGTGATGACCTCTCCAGTAAAGCCTCACGGAACACGCACCACGCAATACGTAACCTTCATCTAATGTGATGCCTTGTCGGAAGATCCTCACGTTTCACGAAGCAAAGTCTCCAAATCCCCCGCGACTTCTAGCCCTGCGTTGCGCCCGTGTTCTTCGGAGATGACGCGGTCGCCATGGCACGTGATCAGGCGCACGTCGACGGTGGCATCAAGGGCCTCCGGCACGCGCACGCCCATGTCGACTTTGCTGGGGCCGCGCAGGTTGATGGGCTCGCCGCGGTCGGCGATGATCTCCAGGCGGTAGAGCCGGTCGCGGATTACCCACTCGATCTGGTCCGGCGTCACCGCCAGGTGCTCGGTCTCCGCGCCGGTGTAGGTAGCGAAGCGATAGAGCGTCCCCCGATGCAGCAGGCCTGCCGTGAAGCCCCGGAACGTCCGCCCGATCCAGGGGATCATGGAGATGGCGCCGAAGAGGCTCGTCTCAGG
>DAOTUH010000002.1:0-15714 GCA_034437255.1 Anaerolineae bacterium | reverse complement strand
GTCCCCGGTGACCAGCACGTTCTGGTCCCAGACCGTGCTCGACGTGAGTGTCCCGCTGGCGGTGACGGCCCAGGTCGTCCCTATGCCCGTCTCGTCCGGCGTGAATGCGTCGCCGATTACAAAGGGGGCCTCGTTGCTGACCCCCGTGGGCATGGTTGCGATGACATTTCCGTCACCGGTCCCCTCAGGGACAAAGACCGTCATCTTTGTCGGTTGCAAGCCGGCGATGGTGCCCGGATGCTCGCCTGGGAACGTGACTTCCGCATCGAAGTCAGAAGTTAGGCGAGATGCTACGGGAGAGATTTCCCTCACCGGTGATAGGGTAGATGCGACCGAGGTCAGGGGTGTAAAGTGAGTATGAAATGGAGCGGGGGCAGCCGATGCTGCTACCTGGCCCGGGAAAAAAGGAAATGCAAACAAGCAAAACATAGTCACAATCAAAAATAAACAAACTAATTCACAGAAACGCATTTTTGCCTTACTCCTTTTGGTGTTGTAGCTATGTGAAAAACTTCCCCATATCTGCACATACAGTACAAAATCTCGTTGCTCAGTTATCTAATAGGCTCTCACCTCCTTGTGTCCTCATCATCAGAACGTGTATCATCCCCATCCGACAGAAAGTGCCGGGGCACCATCTCGTCCTGCGATGGTTGCAAAAAATCCCAAAGACCTTCCAGATTAGCAAACGTATGCCGCTCCTTTGATCCGACCTGCTCCAACATGACGTGCCAGGGCTCTTCTTTGCCCAAACGCCACAAGCGCAGAAGGTATGATCGATATTCGGTTTGAGAGGCGTCCATGTTCAAGTCCTTATTTCGTGTCAAGGTTGGTTGGGGTGAAAACTGAAAACTTCACGCAATGTTAACTTCAAATCCTGGCGAATGAATTCGCGGCTACAGTTGCGAAATCCGCCTACGCGGATTACCTATCAGTCGCCGAAGGGCGACTGTGCAGCCGTAGCACGTGGTTTTAACCGCCGTGCAGCTATTCAGAAAAGTAAGGACAAATTTAAAAATCTTGGCGACTGTCCGACCTTGGGTCGGCGGCGTCTTCGCGTGAGGCACAACCTTTTTTCAGGTGAGTCAAGTATACTCTTTTAAATCCGAAAGCGCCTTAAAGGTATTGGTTTTGTATGATTTTAAATTTGTCATACAATAATAAGGGACGACATGAAGCTCAGAAGAGCACTTCAGACGTCATCATAGCGTCTTGTCAAGCGTCAATTGATGAACATGCATGGCGTCTTACCAGCCGGTGGTAACCCGACTGCCCTGGCCCAACGGCCCGATGGCCGTGGATCGCGCCGCGCGTCGACCTACGTCGACGCGAGATCCCGTCCACGCAGGTGAACGGTCGGCCAATGGCCCTGGTAGCGTACTGAAGTACTCGTTTGGGGTGTTTATCAAATCAGGTCTGCCAGACAGGGAGTCCGACAGTCCTTTCGGAAAACACATTTCTTATCCTGCCATCTCACGTGTATTGGGCGGTGCCCGCTGAAGTCGCGGATCTAGCGATCCGCTCGAAGCAACGTGAAGTGATGCTAAGTCACTCAGGGGAGCTTTGACTCAAATGTGGGATGGCAAGTTCATTAATATTCTGAATTTGTCGGCAGACTCCCTGTAATCCCATCTGAATCTACCGACAGACCCAGTACTCAACCAAACCCTCACGCAACACGCCTCACACAACACGCCTCACACAACACGCCTCACGTTGTTTTCACCCAGCGATGTGCTATGATAACAGCCTGCAACGGTCAAGAGAGACCAACATATCGTTGGACAACAAGAGAACAACCATGAGATTTGGACATATCGCTATCGCGGTGTTGGTGATGCTCGCCAGCCTAACCGTCGGCTGTCAAAGCGCCCCGGCGACCCCCACCACCGTTCAGCCCACGCCGTCGCCCGTGCCGCCGACGCCTTTCTTCTTTGAGGACGAAGCGTCTATGCCTTCCCCGACTCCGACCTCGGAGGCGCTTTCCGCTCTTACCGAGGAGCCCGCGACCGCGCCGGCGACGCCCGTGCCCATGACGCAGCATACCGTAGAACCTGGCGATACGCTGCTGGCCCTCGCCCTGCGCTACAGCGTGCCCATGGCCGCCATCCAATTGGCCAACGATTTCGGTGCCTCCACCGTCGTCCAAGCCGGACAGGCCCTTAACATTCCCGCGACGGAGGAGTGGGCAGACGCATCGCCCTTCTGGGTGCTCTACGAGGTTATGCCGGGGGATACGTTACTCGGTCTCAAAGAGACGTACGATGTGGAGGTCGAGACACTGCGCGCCGTCAACGGGATGACCGACAGCACTATCCGGGTGGGGCAGACGTTGATTTTGCCTCTGGAGGCCCCTGCTATCGCCCAGGCGCCCGAGCCACCGGCGACGCCAGTGCCCACCACGGCCCCGCCGACGGCGACGCCTGTGACAAGCCAAACCGACACGTCTGAGCAGCCCACGGCCGCCCCCACTATCGCACCAACGGTGCCTTCGGCGGATCCACCCGCCGACGTCGCTGCCTGGCCCCGCGAAGTCGTCCGCCTTATGAACGAGGTGCGCGCTGCGCACGGCCTGGCCCCCATGGCCTACAACGAGACGCTGGCGGTCGCAGCGCAGCAGCACGCCAACGACTGCATGCAGCGCGGTTGGTGCAGCCACACCGGCTCCGACGGCGCGTACATCAAGGAGCGGCTGGAGCGCGTCGGCTACACCGGCGCCGGTTGGGCCGAGTGCTGGGCGCAACGCCTGACGCCCCAGGGCGCCATCGACATCTGGATGGACGAAGTCCCGCCCAACGACCCGCACCGCCGCACGCTGCTGAGCACGTGGCTTACCGAGGTCGGCGTCGGCGTCGCCGAGACCGATTGGGGCTACTACTTCATCGCCGACTTCGGCCGACCGTAGCACTATGAGTGCCACCCGCATCCCGACCACGCCGCCCACAGTCTCCGTCAACCGCGTTCGCATCGTTGATCTGCCTGGACTGCCGGTGGACGACGCCGTGCGCGGTCAGGCCGCGTACCACCTGCTCTCCAGCGAAGCCGTCGTCACCTACGCACTCCGCCACGCCGCAGCGTTAGGGCTCGCTAAGGCCGGTCTCCCCGCTTCCGCAGCTGGGGCCGGTCCCCCCGCTTCCCCTGCTGGGGCCGGTGTCCCCACCGTGCCCCCCGCCGCGCGCCGCGAGATCCCCCGCCTCATCGACGCCCAGCTCCACAGCGACGCCGCCGCTGCCCGCGCAGCCGCCCACGCCATCGGCCGGCGGCTGGGGCGCAACCTCAGCTTCATCCTGCTGACGCTGCACCGGGGCGACGCCGTCAACCGCAAGGCGCGCGCCGAGTGGACAGCTGCTGACTGGGATCGCTGGTCGCGCATACGGCGCATCTGGCTGGGCGGCGGTGTGATGAGCGGCGACCTGGGCGAGCGGATGGTCGAGGAGGCGCGTGCCCTACTCCACGAATTGGGCTACGGTGAGGCGCTGCAGATTGAGATCACGCCTCACCGCGGCGCACTGAGCCTGATGGGTGCCGCGCGCTACCTGCCCGCCGGCCCGCGCCACGCCCTCGCCTTCGACTTTGGGCACACGATGGTCAAGCGTGCCCGGTTCACGCTTGACGGTGACACATTGGTCGCGGCGGAGCACCTCCCCTCGGTGCCGACACACTGGTCGCACCGCAACGTCCCCGAGAGCGCACAGCGGTACGCGGGCGAGGACGTGCGTGACTTTGTCACCGGCGTCGTGGCGCAGACGCTGAACGAGCACCCGGTGGACAGCGACGACCTGGTACTCAGCGTGGCAGCCTACGTGCGCGGCGGGCGCCTGCTGGGCAACGGCATCTACGCGCGCATGAGCAACGCCTACGCGGACGTTCGCGCCGCGCTGGAAGCGGCGGTCAAAGCACGGACGGGCCGCGCCGTGCGCCTGCTCCTTATCCACGACGGCACCGCTGCTGCTGCGCTCCACGCCGGCACACCGCACGCTGCCGTCATTATCGTGGGGACTGCGCTGGGCGTGGGCTTTCCGCCGGCGGAGATCGCTGGCTTGCTTACTCTGGCAGATCCGCTTGTCGTCAGTCACGTAGCCCTCGAACATTGCCCTCCGGGGCAGGCGTAGCTGAGTGGCGTGCGACGGCACTCCATTCCATTACGTGCCTGACTACGAGCGAATGCACGCCGCGAGGCCGTGCCATCCGATAAATCCGTTCAATCCGTTGAACCAAAAAGCCCGGCGTCTTGACGACACCGGGCTTATTTGGGACTTCGATTGTGCTATTCCGTGAAGGTGATGCTATTGAGAATCTCCGCGACCTGCTCCGCGACATCTTCGTTGCCTTCTAAACGATCGGGCTAGCCCGTTAGGAAGTCCGTGAGGACGACGTGTAGATTTTCGGCGTTCGGCGCCTGGACATCGTACTTGACCAGCTCACGCTCGCCGTACCGGTAGACGTTCTTGATCCCGGTCAGCCCGTTGATCTCCAGTGTCTCCTGCGCATCGGCGGGCATGATCTCTCGTTCGAGATCGGCCGCGCTCATGGCGTAGACTTCCAGGGTTAGCGGGACGTACTGCTCGTTCCAGCCCACCGGCATCAGGTGCACGATGCGCTTCATCTTGCCCGCCGGAGGACGACCAGGCTCGTCCAGAGCCACGTCCTCGAAAGCCCACCCCTCAGGCAACACCAGAGCGTAACCGAAGGTATTGTCCTGGAAGCGATTGCCTTCCACCGGCGCGCTCCGATTTGGCTGCGGGACGTTGCAGGCGACGTCGGTGATCTGCCAGGTGTCCTCGTCCCAGTTGACGGTTACGCGGAAGCGGTGCCCCTCGAAGGAAGTGGCGACCTTGACCTGAGCCGTCATCTCGCTGCCTTCGACCAGCTGCACTTCGAAGCCGCCGGGTCGATCCTGCGCGCAGAGAAACGGGTCGCCCATACCCAACTGCGGATCAGCAAGCAGCGCATCGACCATGTTACCTGATAGCGTCAGGTCATTGAATGGATATTTTCAGCTCCTCTGGGTCGATGGGCAGCCGCCGAACGCGCACGCCCGTCGCGTGGAAGACGGCGTTAGCGATGGCGGGCGCCGTCCCCACCATCAACGGCTCGGCCATGTTCTTGGCGCCGAAGGGGCCTTCGTTGAGCGTGGTCTGGATAAACGTCCCTTCGATCTCCGGCAGATCCATGGCGCGGGGCACGCGGTAGGTGCGCAAACTCGTTTTCTGCGGTATGCCCTGCTCATAATTGAAGTTCTCCAGCAGCGCGAAGCCCAGGCCCTGGGCGATGGCACCGTACATCTGGCCGCGCGCGCCGTTGGGGAAGAGGATGGTCCCGGCGTCGTGGGCGGCCCAGATGCCGGTGACCTTGGCGCGTCCCGTGCGGCGGTTCACCTCGACCTCGGCGACCTGCGCACCGAAGACGTAGGCGAAGTAGGGTTCGCCGGTGCCGCGCTCGAAGTCCCACTCAATGGATGGTATCTGCCAGCGGGCCTCTGTCGCCAGCTGGAAGCCCAACCACCGCGCGTGATCGACGATTTCTTCAAAAGTATGAGGCTCCTCGTCCGGGCCGATGTAAGACTCCCCGCTGCGTACAATCTGTGCGGGCGCACAGCCACACATGTCGGCCGCGGCCAGGCGCAGTTCGTGATCCAGCTTCTCGGCGGCGAGGCGCACGGCGTTTCCACCGACGATAGAAGCCCGCGAGGCCACCGTTGGCCCAGAGTCGACGGTGGTGTAGGTATCGGGACGGGGCATGTGAAGGCGCGCCATCTCAACGCCCAGCACCTCCGCAGCCAATAGCGTAAAGACAGTTCGGCTGCCTTGCCCGTAGTCCGTCAAACCGGAGGTGAGCCGGATGCCGTAATCCGCCTCGACGTTCAGCGTAGCGTACGCGAAATCCTCACCCTCGCCACCGAGACCGCAGCCGTGAAAATACGCAGCGACGCCAATGCCCCGCCGACGCAACGAGTACTGGGGCTGCGCATCGTAGGTCGCCCGTTTGCGATCCCACTCCGAGTGCTCCTGCACCCACGTCAGACACTCCGCCAGGCCCACGGCATGCTCAATCGGGTCGCCCGTCATGGTCCGGTCGCCTGTGCGTAAGCAGTTCTGCAGCCGGAACGCCAGCGGATCGCGGTTGAGGCGGTGCGCCAGCTCGTCGATGGCGATCTCCACGACGGCGGTAGCGGCGGTATTGCCGAAGCCTCGAAACGCGCCTGCGTAGCCGTTGTTCGTGTAGACGACCTGGGTATCGACGTGGACAGCCTCGTAGCGATAGGCACCGGCAGCGTGCATCGTCGCACGCCACGACGCCAGCGGCGTGCCGGCGGCGTACGCACCGTTATCGACCAGGACGCGCGCCTTGGCGGCTTGCAGGTCACCCTTCTCGTTGGTACCCAACGTGAGCTGAATCCGGGTAGCTTGCCGTTTGTAAGAAGCGATCATGGACTCGGAGCGTGAAAAAATCAGCCGCACAGGTCGTCCCGTAAGGAGTGCCAGTTTGGCAACCTGCGCCGAGGTCTCGTAAAGCACCTCGTCCTTGCCGCCAAAGGCCCCGCCGACAGGAGGCTGGATGCTGCGCACCTGTTCCTCGCGCAAGCCCAGCACCGCCGCGACGGTGTCCCGGTTGATAAAGGGACTCTGGTTATTGGCGTAGAGCGTCACGCCGCCGTCCGCCTCTGGGATCGCCAGTACCCCGGCCGTCTCCAGGGCCGCGTGCTCCTGGGCGGGCGTCTCGTAGGTCGCACTGAAGACGATGGGGCATTCGGCAAGCATCGGATCGGGGTCGCCATTGCGCAGGATATGGCTCTCGCAGAGATTGCCCTGCCCGGTAGGCGAGACCTCGGGGATGAGCGGCACGTCGTCGTCCAGAGCGTGGGTCACGTCGCTGACCACAGGCAGTTCGACCAGCTCCAGGATGATGGCCTCGACGCCCGCCTGGGCCGCGGATTCCGTCTCCGCCGCCACCACGGCGACAGGCTCACCCACGTAGCGCACTTTGCGGTAAGCAAGCACATAATCGTCCCTGACGGGCCAGCCAAAGTTCCCGTGATCGACAAAATCCTTCTGAGTAACAACGGCGAGGACGCCGGGCATAGCCAGCGCCGAGCTCACGTCCAGGTTCTCGATGCGAGCGTGGGGCGCGGGACTGCGTAGCACGCTGGCGTACAGCATATCGGGCACCGTCATGTCACAGACGTACCTGGTGTTGCCCAGAACACGATCCAGCGCGTCAACGGATTGAATATCCTCGTTGCCCACGTAGGTGAGATCACGCATTGGGGGCCTCCTTTACCTCGGCGCGCAGGCGCGCGGTCGCCTCGATGGCATCGACGATCTGCTGATAACCGGTGCAGCGACAGAGGTTACCGCTGATGGCACGACGGATCTCCTCGCGCGTGGGATCGGGATTACGACGCAAGAGAGCTTCCCCGGCGATGATCATGCCCGGCGTACAAAACCCACACTGCACCGCGCCGTGATCGAGGAAGGCCTGTTGCAGGTCGTTGGGGCCGCCGGGACCGCGAATGCCCTCGATGGTCGTGACGTGCTTGCCAGAGATCTTGCGCACCGGCGTGCGGCACGATTTGGTCAGCTTGTCATCCACCAGTACGGAACAGGCGCCGCAGGTGCTGGTCTCGCAGCCGCGTTTGGTTCCGGTCAAGCCCAACACGTCGCGGAGTAGTTTGATTAAGAGCATATCCTCCCGCACATCCGCAACGATGATGGGCTCACCATTTAAGACAAACTCAAGATCCATGGTTCAGCTCCTGGATAAAAGACTGATTGTCGGCTAGTCGATCTCGGCCTTGACGCTGGAAAGGTTTGTGATAGCGGTTTTTTTGCGCGTTCCTTGATTGTATACCCAAAGGCGTTTCTTCAAAAGCGAGATAGCGTTGCTCAAGCCACTGAGGACTTTGACGCAGGGGTAGCTTTGAAGAACGCCCGGGCGATGAAGGTGCGACCTGGCACATGACGCTGGATCAGATCGTGCAGGACACGGTCCTGATCATAGGGGATGGCGTGTTTCTGCAGTGTGTAGGTGCCGCCCGGCGCGATGTCCAGTGTGACGAAGCGGGCGAAGCCGTCGGGAGAACAGCCTAGCGTCCCTGGATTGACGTAGCGCGCACGGCCCGGATGATCGGCGGGCGGGTGATGATGCCCGTAGAAGACGAGATCGGCCTCGCAACCGGCGAACATGGCGTCCAACTGCGTAACCGTGGGCGTCTCGACTACCGGATGGAGGCCCCAGCGCGCTTGGCCCGGCGCGTAGTGGAGAAAGCAGAGCCGTAGACCGTTCACGGTTCGCTCGATCCGGCGGGGAAACGTCCGCACAACGCTGCGGTAGTCCGGTCCCAGCACGCGCTGCATCCAACGAACGTGCCGAAACTCCAGGTCGCTGACCGCCTCCGGCTGCTCTGCCGGCATCCCGTTCAGATACCGGAGCTCGTGATTGCCCATGAGTAGATGAGCGCGCGGTGTGTGCAGGAGCAGATCCAGCGCCTTTGCAGGATGCGGGCCAATCCCGATCGCGTCCCCGGTATGGTAAAGAGCGTCGTAATCCTCCCGGTGGATGGCGTCTAGCCCAGCCTCCAGGGCCAGCAGATTGGCGTGGGCATCAGTGATGACCGCGATCCTGTACATGTGGCGATCAGTAGAGCGCGTGCTTGGGCTTGACCAGGCCGCTGGCGCGCAGACCAGTGATCACGCCGGTGCCGATAACGGTGCCCACCAGCGAGCGGATCAGATGTTCCAGGGGCGCCAACGGAGCGATGACCAGCCAGACCTCGCTGGGCCAGTTGAGGATGAGATAGACCACGGTCGCGGTGCTCAGGTGGGTCAGCCCGGCGACGATCCAGGTTCCCAGAAAGAGACCTGCGCTCAGGTGCTTCAGGTCGGTAGATTGAAGCCAGCGCCCGACCAGCAGGCGGGTTGGTAGCGCAAAGAGCAGCAGCGCCGACCAGTCGATGAAGGAGCCGAGGAGCACCGCGCCCCAGGCCGCGCCGTTCTGAACGACGGCACGGACGCCGTAGAGCGCGTAGGCCACCGTGAAAAGGATAAGTAAAGGAACCCACCACCAGCGACGCGGGGAATCACCCCGCATCACGCCGGCGGCCAGGCCGCCCAGTGCAGCCCCCAGGATGGTTGCCAGGGGATTGGTCGTGGTGTGCGGCGCCAACATCATCCCGCTTATCGCGCCAATGGCATCGGCCAGCGAGCCTGCCGCCGGCCCTAACAGCCATCCGACCAGCGGATAGATACTCTGGCTCAGGGGAAAACTCTTGCCCGACGCGATGACAACAGAAAGAGGCACGAATGCCAGGACGGCGACGAGGGCAGCGGATGTGACGATATAAGAAAGCGGTGTACCGTCGATGGTTGGACCCGCATACCGCATAACGCGGCGTTCTATACCGGAGGGTTGCGTGTTCATTTAAGCACTTTCCTTTCCTTAGGTTAATAATGGCTGCACTGAAAAAAATTATGTCTCACGTAAAGACGCCGGCGACCAAAGGTCGGACAGTCGCCAAGATTTTTAAGTTGCTTATTACTTTCTGAGGTGCGACGCACTTTCGCCGAAGTTCACGAGCCGAGCACTCCTAAACCATGCTAGGAGAACTTTGTAGCGCGGTTTGTCTCGATCCATAAGTGCGTTGCACCTGGACCCTCTCTTACGTAACTAAACAGTTGCAGTAGATAAAATGAAGAGAAAGGCTTGCCCGGCAATATCTTCAATTCTGTGTGTTCCGAGTATACCATGCTTTCGGGAGACTGGATCAATAGGATCTCAAGCCCTGCTCTTTTAAGTCCGGTGGTTGACATAGGGCGCTTGTATGTTAATATAATTTGTTAGACAGTGACATGTTGCATAATTTGCAATTATATATGTTCATTTATGGAAGATAACGACAATATCAATTCAAAGTAGGTAAGTATGGAAAGGTTACAAGTTATTCCCTTGGGCGGTCTGGGGGAAGTTGGCAAAAACATGATGGTGTTTGAATATGGCCGCAATATTATGATCGTTGATGCCGGGATGATGTTCCCGGAGAGTTATATGTTCGGCGTGGACTATATTTTGCCGGACTACGATTATCTACGCGGCAAAGAAGATCGCATTCGCGGGATCGTGATTACGCACGGGCACATGGATCACATCGGCGCGCTACCCCATCTGTTGCGGGACGTGAACGTGCCTGTGTACGCGACGCGCCTCACGCGCGGCCTCATCGAGGTCAATTTACCCGGTGACGTGCGCAAGCAGACGACGATCCGCACGATGATGCCGGGCGAGACATTGCGCATCGGCCCGTTCACCGTGGAGCCGTATCACACGGCGCACAGTATTCCCGACGCCGTGGGGCTGGGCATTACGACGCCGGTAGGCCTCGTCGTCCATAGTGGCGACTACAAGCTCGACCACACGCCGGTCGATGGATGGCCGACGGACATCGCAAAGCTGGTCGAGTTCAGCGAACGCGGCGTACTGGCCCTCTTCGCGGATAGCACCAACGCCGATCAGCCTGATACCACGCCCTCCGAGCGTACGCTGACCAGCGCCTTCGAGGGGGTCTTCCGCCAGGCCAAAGGGCGCATTATCGTGGCGACCTTCGCGTCGCTCATCTCTCGCATCCAGCAGGTGATGGATGTGGCGCAGAGTTTTGGGCGCAAAGTCGCCGTCGCCGGATATTCCATGGTCAAGAATGTGCGCATGGCCCGGGAGTTGGGTTATCTGGACGTCCCTGACGATCTACTGCTCTCCTTGCATGAAGTCAATCAACTGCCACCTCACAAGGTGATGATTATGGCGACGGGCTCCCAAGGAGAGCCGCGCTCCATCATGGGCCGTCTGGCAACCGGACGCCATCCGTCGTTGCGCATCACGCGTGGCGATACGGTGGTGCTCTCATCGCACACCATCCCCGGCAACGAGGAGAGCGTCAACGAGGTGATCAACCGCCTCTTCCAGCGTGGTGCCCACGTCGTCTATCATCCACTGGCGCCCGTACACGTCTCCGGGCACGCCAGTCAGGCGGAACAGAAGACGCTGCTCAACATCGTCAAGCCGAAGTATTTTGTGCCGATTCATGGGGAACTGCGCCATCTGAAACACCACGCGGCGCTGGCCCAAGAAGTCGGCATTCCCAGCGAGAACGTCGTGACCGTCGAGAACGGATACGTGTTGCGCTTTACAAAAGATAAACTGCGGGTGGGCGAGCGTATTCCAGGCGGGTACGTCTTTGTGGACGGCGGCCTGGTCGGTGAATCCGTTGACCAATCGGTCATCGACGAGCGTGAATCGCTGGCAAATTCCGGCGTCTGTAGCGTCGTGTTTCACTACGATGCCCACAACGGCAAGCTTATGAGTGAGCCGTATATCACGTCCAAGGGTTTCGTCAACTTTGACGTATCTACGGAGCTATGGGAAGGGGCCCGGCAGCAGGTCCGCAACACGCTGAAATCCGCCCAGCCCGGCACGACGGCGGACAGCATCGAGAGCGCCGTCGGCAAAGTCCTCTCGGATTATTTCTATCAGCAGGTACGCAACCGTCCCAATATGCTGGTCACGGCGATATCCGCCGGATAACGCGCCGCTGTATGGCCCATCTCCTGATCGCATATAAGCAATTTCCGGCGCCGGAGGTCGGACACGCGGGCGGACAGTCGGTCTATCGGTTGCTGGAGGCCCTGCATCGACGCGGGCACCGGTTGACGCTGGTCGCCCGCATCTGCGACGAGGAGCGCGTCCACCTGGACGCCGTGCGCCCTCTCTGTGATCGAATCTACACCGCGCCGCATCATCGCTCCCTTTCTGGCCCGCGACCGCTGGCGGTGCTGCGCAGTTACGCAGCGCTCCGCCGCGTGACCCGGCACGCGCTGGAAGAAACGCAGCCCGATATTCTGCACGTCGAGTTCGCCCAGACTGCCGTGGCGCTGCTGGGCCTGAGGCACCCGCGCACGTCCTTCCGCGCCCACGACGTCAACTGGTTTATGATGGCGCAGCAGGCCGAGCAGCAGGCGGGCCTCAAAAAATTGCGCTCGCGGCTGTTGGAGATGATGCTTCGCCGGTTAGAGCCGTGGCTCTACCGTACTTTTGATCTTATCGCCGCCATCTCCGAGGGAGACCGGCGCTTGCTGGCACCGCGCTGCGCGCCGCAGCCCGTCCACGTCCTGCCGCTCTCCCCGAATCTCAAGCCTGCGCCTGGTCTCGAACCCGCCGTCGCGCCTGGACCCAACGTTCTTTTCGTCGGCGCGATGTGGCGCGAGTACAACGTCCAGGCGGCACAGTGGTTTCTGGATCACGTCTGGCCCCAGGTGCGCGGGGCAGTGCCCGAAGCGAAATTCTACATCGTCGGGTCACGCCCCACCGCCGAGATTCAGGCGCAGGCCAATGACCACGTCATCGTCACCGGCTTTGTGGACGCGCTCGCGCCGTGGTATGCATCGGCGGCCATCTTCGTCTCACCGATGCTGGTAGCCGGCGGACTGCTGCAAAAAGTGGTCGATGCCCTGGGCATGGGCGTCCCGGTGGTGGCGACGTCGGCCAGTAATCACGGCCTGAGCGCGACGCCCGGGGCGCACATACGCATGGCCGACGATCCCGGCGCATTTGCCGACGCGGTGGTTGAGCTCCTGCAGGATCCCCACGCGCGCGCCGAGTTGGCGAGATCCGGACAGCGCTTCATCCAGTCGCATTACGATCCAGAGGTGACCGTCGCGCGCTGGGAAGCGGCATTGCCGGGCTTGTAAGCGACTGTGATATAATCAAAACAGGATATGAAGCATGGGGGATAGAGATATAGAATGGACGTGCGGAGCAGCGCTGATATTGGAGCCATTATTCGCAACGCAGTCGCGTTCGACATCAAGCAGTGGGCGGGTGATCCCGTGAATTCTGATTCGCTGATTCAGGCGGTGCAGGACCTATTCTCATTACTGGACGCGCGCCAGGTCGATTACGTGCTGGTGGGAGGCATCGCCCTGCTGCATTACGTCGAGGGGCGGAACACGCAAGATCTGGATTTGTTGGTGGCCCCGGCATCATTAGAGAGGTTGCCTGAACTCGAGATCAGCAATCGGGATATGTATTTCGTCCGGGCGAGTTACGGTAGGGTGGTGAAAAGGTGATCAAATGGCCGGTCACGATTGATCCCACTTTTGTTCCGTTGTGTCCTCCAAGTATTCGCTATATTCGTGTGCTAAAAGAGGGGAAAGACGTTTGTTTCCTTACATTATTTAGCTTCTGTGGCTACCTTTTACCTAAAAATGAGTTCAAAACCGCAAATCTCTCTAGTACCATAATCGTTGAATTGGAACAAAAGTGGCATGAACTCAATAATAGCAAATCGCCCAAAAGACCAAATTTTCACCACCCTACCTTCTGCCCCCCCTTCTTCTCTGCTCATCGGGCCCTTTCCCCTGGGATCTACTACGCTTTTCCCCACCCATCCGGCTGCCACCCACACTTCTCCGTTCAAAACTCAACAAAATGCCGGAAATCTCGCGTATCTTCAGCCCTTGCAGTTCGTAGCACCACCCAATCATGGGAATCACCTTGCGCTGATGTCGCCTCAATCTGCCACCCAAGATTTTTGATAAAGAATCCTGCTGCACGCTTGATGCCTGGTAAATCGTAATCATCTAGGATAATGATTCCCTCTCTACGCACCAATTGCCCCAGGTAATACAAATCCACAAACACCGCGTCAAAACGATGATTTCCATCAACAAAGGCCAAATCGAACTGACGCCCTTCCTTCACAAACTGCGGTAACGCTAACTGCGATCGTTCACCATGGAACTCAATCAGCGGTTTAACGCCCGCGGCAGCCAGGATTTCCAGCCCCCGATTGGCATAGCCTGATGCTTGCCAAGGATCCAACACAACGTGCCGCGCATTGGCTTCGCCATTCAACAGCAAGCCTTCACAGATGCACAACGCAGAGAACCCAAAAGCAAGGCCGATTTCAATGGTATGGATTGCTCCCTCATAGCACACCCAGTCACGAAGCGCTTCACCTTCTTGGGTCGTGATGGTAACAGTGCGAAAATCGGGCTTCGCATCTCCGGTATCTATTGGGGCCGATCCTTCCCGATCAAGGCTTTTGATGACTGCACGCACCTGCTGTACGACTGTATCACGAGCCCTCACGCTTTCGGTACTCACGCAATCTCCTTGTTGATAGCTTGCCCTAACGGCGGAGCTCACCTGCCGCGCGAGTGCGTGGCAACCAACCGCGCTAGAAATCTAACCCCAAAGCGCGTTTTCGCCGCCGATTGCACGCGCGTAAGCGCGGTCGGGTTGACGTCCTTGTTATGCGGCCCGCCGCCTCACGACCGTCGCTCCAGCTCAATACACCAGGAAACGGTCCATCCTATCATTCCCTTCGCGTTCTCAAGGAAAACTCCTCACCACAAGAGGCAGGTAGACATCCAGTCGCCGCTCATCCGCGCCGATGTCGTAGCCGGATCCGATGGGCCGAGTGTCGCCGTCTATGTCGGTGGTCACCCCGGTATCCACACCCGCGTCTATGGTTGCCGAGCCTTCGGCGATGTGATAGTCGCCGCCTGCCGGGTCCACAAAGCACGGGTCGCCATCCACCGGATTTGTACCCCGAATGCCGTCGTTGTTGTTGCTCCAGAAAAGGTTGTGGTCGGATGGGGCGGTGGCGCTGGGGTCTGTGGTCGTAATGCCCAGGGTGTGACTGACGACGCTGTTATTTGTCAGCGTGACGGTCATATTTGTGCCAACGGCTACACCCTTCCCATTGTCCACCAGGGTATTGTGGGTAAAGGTGATGGAGGAGCTGTTCCAGTCGCTCCAGGCGTAAAACCCGCCGCCCCTACCCGGAGCACGATTGCGCGCAATCACGTTGTTGACGACTGTCGGCCGGGTATTGTCCGGGGTGATATAGATACCGATTCCTCCGCCACCGATAGAGGCCGTGTTACTGGTCACCGTGTTAGCCTCGATGACCGAACCCTTGTCGTAATAGGAGTACATGCCGGCGCCCCATACTGCCCGGTTGCCATGCACCGTATTTTCGGCCACGTGCACAGCGCTCCAGACGAGGTGCAGCCCTCCTCCGTTCGCCGCCTGGTTGTTGATGAAACGATTGCCCACCACTTCCAGACCGTCATCCGTCCAACCCACATAGATTCCGCCCCCGCGACCGGTGCATCCTCCTCCCTGGCAGGCCACATTCTCCTCGAAGGTGTTGGACCGAACCTCCCCAGGACCCATCACGAACAGACCGCCGCCGTCGGCCAAGTTGGCATCGATGCCGGCCGTGTTACTGAGGATACGGTTGCTGTTGATAGCGACGAACCCGTCTGATTCGGCATAGATGCCTCCGCCCATCGCGCGTTCGCCGGGCTGCGTGGAAGCGAGGTTGTGGGTGATGACGTTGTTCTGGATAATGGGGTAGGCGGCATAGCTGTAGATTCCTCCCCCGGCATCCGAATCGAACAGACTGCCTCCCAGGTCAGTGGCATTGCCCCCGGTGATGATGAACCCATCTATGGTGGGCGTGACCGTGCCAGTGATAAAGACCACGCGCCTCTGTCCCTGACCATCCAGCGTGGTCGGGTAGACATTGGGGTCGCGCACGGGCGGCGTGGTCGTGGTGCCGTCCCAGCCGCCGTAGAGGGTGATGCTCTTGGTGACCGTGATCACAGCGTTGTCGGTGCCGGTGTAGCTGCCCCCGGCCACGTAGATGGTGTCGCC
>DAOTUH010000001.1:0-12042 GCA_034437255.1 Anaerolineae bacterium | reverse complement strand
AGCAGTTCGACCGTGAAGAGCGGATTCCCGCCCGTCCGGCGGGCCAGCGTCTCCCGAAACGTCTGACTTAGCCGATTGGGTTCAGTGTTGAGGAGAGCCTCCACGAAAGAGCGCCCCTGGAGCGCATCTAGATCGATCTGGATGTCACCGAACTCTCGCTGCAGTTCATGAGCGACCAGGGCCAGGGGGTGCCGTTTGTCTTCCGTTGGCGTAGCCAGGTCGCCGGGACGGTACGCGCCGACGACGAGAATGCGGCTTCCACTCAAGCGGCGTCCCAGGTGAAAGAGCAGGGCTACGGAGCCAGCGTCAGCCCACTGAAGATCATCCAGCACGAGGAGCAGCGTGTGGCGCCGGGCCAAATGCTGGAGCACTCTGGTTATCTGCTCGAAGAGGTCTTGTCGAGGGAGGGCGGCCGGCGCGTTGGATCTGGTCGGCTTGCGCTCCAACATCGCCTCCAACTGCGTGCGCAAGTTTGAATGGTTGGGCGCCAGGCTCTGGACGCGGGCTGCCAACGTGCGAGCGGAGATGAAACGATCAATGAGGTCTGGACCGACGTCTAGCAGCACCTCCGTGGTCTCGGGCATAAGCTTCTGTAATCTGCTCACCTGCTCCGAGCTCGCTACGTCAGCCGTCCTTTTCGCTTCTATGTCGGCAGTGAGCTGCTGGAGGAGTTCACGGAAAGGGAGATAGGGGTCGCCCTTGCCGGCGTGAGCGTTGCAGCAACCGAAGGCGGCAACGAGCGCCGGGTGAGCCGGCAATGCGCGGCGAACAAAGCTCTGAATAAGGGCGGTCTTGCCGCTGCCGGCTTCGCCCGTGATGAAGACGACGTGTCCCTCTCCGGCGTTGGCGCGGTCGAGGTGTCTGTGAAGGCGCGCCATCTGATCTTCGCGGTCGACGAGAGGAAAATCTTGTAAGGGAGGGCGCTCCCGCGTGGGGCGTAGGGTGCTGCTTGTCAGGGCGCCATTGCGGATGCGTTCGTAGAGGGCGGTGGTGGCTTTCGTCGGCGCGACGTCCAATTCCTCGCTCAGCACCTGCCGGCATATCTGGTACTGGCGCAGCGCCGCGTTGCGCCGTTCCTGCTGTGCCAGAAGACGCATAAGCTGGCGGTGCGCCTCTTCGCGCCAGGGCTCCATCTCCAGTTGCTGTTCTAGATAGCGGCATGCCGCCTCGTAATCGCCCTGCTCGCGATGATAGGTGATCAGTCGCTGCAGACTCTCAAGTAGCTTGCGGTTCAAACGCTCCCGCTGAATCACGGTCCATTCCTCGAACGGCGGTGCGTCAGAAAGCGAGAGTCCTGCCAGGAACGTCCCCTGGTGCAGGTCGATGGCTTTACGCAACGCTGCCGCGTCGGCCGGTTCCGTCACAAGGTCGCAGAAGGTGGTGACGTCCAGCGAATAGTCACTGTCAACGTTGAATTGGAGCGTATTGCGGTCGATGAGCAGGTACGGAGGGCGGGCATGGTGATCGTCGACGGTCTTTCGCAGATCGTAGAGTGTGTAGCGGAGGTTGGCCAGAGCCTCACGCTGGTTCCATTCCGGCCAGAGTAATCCGGCAAGCACGTCGCGCCGGTGAGGGCGGTCGGCTTCTACCGCCAGATAAGCCAGGAGGGCACGAACTTTGTCGGATTTGAAGCCGGTGATGGGAGTCCCTCCCAGTGCGACCCGAAACGTGCCCAGAAAGGCGAGTGTCAGATGGGTCATGAGGGTTTCCTCCTCAGAAAAATGCTTACTCATTCTACCATAATCGGCTAAATTGGTATAGGATAACAGATTAGGAACAGACATTTTGAAAGGGGGTGTTCTAGCCTGAGTTGCCACTCTTTTGTTCAGGAAGTTCCGAAAATGTGCCTACATCCCGCCACGTTTACGCCACGGTACTCTGTTAAAGTAAGGGTGGACAGGTGGCTGCCTGGCTTCGTGTCCACCTGTGGTCGATCGCTGCGGATCCAGTTAAGGGCCCGGCCCGAGCACATGACCAAATGACTGCCCACAGGAGGTGGGATATGGCGCGACGAGAATCTGAGTACCGGGCTTTCATGATCCGTCTCTGGCACGTCAAAGATGTCGAGGAGGCAATCTGGCGCGTATCGGTGGAGGATGTGCACACTGGAGAGCGTCGGGGTTTTGCCGATCTGCCGGCATTCTTCGCGTTTCTGGAGGAGAAGACGGCAGAGGCGCCCTCAGACGAAAACGTGTTGGATTCCGCATCATATCTCCAGGAGGATCTCGCATGAAAACCAAATACAGATTATTCCCCTGGCTGTTAATGGTTGCTGGTTTTGGTTTATTGCTGATCTTTGCTCTCATACCACAAGATGTGGACGCAGATCGGCCCCTTTCACCCGCCAAGACGGTAGAGCGCGCCTGGGAACTGGCGCGGGAGGTCGGCGTCTACCATTTTCGCACGGAGCTGGTGCAGACGACCTATCCGGTGCCCTCGCTGGCGAACGTGGGCCGCACGGCGCAGCGAGATCTGCTCACGCTCGAGGGGCAGATGGACCGGCAAGCGGAGGCTATGCGCCTAAGGGTGTGGCAGGGTGGGGGAAGTATGGCCCAGCCCGAGGACGCCCTTGAAATCCGTATCGAGGGCGATGAAGCACAGGGGCGTGTCGGTGGTGCTGCCTGGCAGGAGGTGGAGGATTTCTCCGGTGCCTTTGCGCCGGGTCGTGATCTGATGGGCTATCTGGCGGCCGCGACCGACGTGCGGCAGATTGGGGAAGCATCCGCTGCTCCCATGGTCGGCGATTATACCCGCTACGCCTTCAGCGTGGATGGTCCCGCCTTTGCTGCTTATCTCCGGAATCAACTGGAAGCACAGCTCCAGCGCACCGGCGAGCTTCCCGCCGGTGTCAGCCTCGACCTTTCTGATGAGATGCGGGCCGCCACCGGCTCCGGCGAGGTCTGGATCGACGCGCGGGGTTTGCCTCTGCGCCTCAGTGTCCGCCTGCGCTACCCACAACAGGCCGACGGGCGACGCATCGAGGCAGAGATACAGACCGATTTCTCCCGTTTTCCCGCAGAGGCGCTGTCGGCTGTGCAGACGCCCGTGGGTCGGCTTGCGCGGAGGTTATCCGCCCAGGGTGGCTGGCGTCGCGTGGGCCAGCAAGCTGGGCTTTTCTTCGGGTCCCTGGTTTTTTCTGCGAGCCTGATTTTTGTGCGGCAGACTCGTAAGGTCTACGCTGTCTTTGCGTTGGTGATGGTAGCGGTCATGGTCAGCGGACCGCTGTTTCAGAGCCATCACGTCTCCGCTTTTGCCCGCGAAATGCATGCAGAACGTAGAACGCAGGAGGAACGGCGCGAGGAGCAAGCGGCTGCTAGTGAATACGAACAGGCGCTGCGGACGTCCGACCGGAACGCAAACCTCGATCCGCTGGAAAATGAGGCCTCATCGACGCAATACCCTCGGAGCGTCCAGCAAGCTCCGCATTTTGCGCAGTCCACCATCGGCGTCACCGACGTCATCACCGATGCTCAGGGTGATGATGACGGCGATACGCTCACTAATCTGCAGGAGTGGCGGCTGGGTACGGAACTCGATCAGGATGACTCTGACGGCGACGGTATCACCGATCAGGCCGAGGTACAGGGCTTCGAGGGTGGCGATGGGCAGATGTGGTATCTTGACCCCACCGATCCCGATACCGACGGCGACGGTCTGACGGACGCGATGGAATGTCCCGATCTGCTCCGCCCGTCTGCGACCGAGCTCTCCGCAGCCGCCGGCTGCCCGGATCTGGACGATGACGGTATTCCCAATCCCTTTGACAGTGACAGCGACGGCGACGGCGTGCCCGATGTCGTTGACCTCTCGCCCTTCAGCGCGCGGCGTAGCGCCAATCAGCCTTACGATGAAAACACGCCTTTTGCCTTCACCCTTGAGGGGCTGAAGAACACGGGCCCGCGCAGGCCGGTGTTGGTTGATTTTCAACTCCGCCCGCAGAACCCGGAGCATCTGGCCTATGCCATGAACGTGCTGGATTGGCCCGCCGGCGACATGGATGGGCAGATCCAGCGTGTGCTCGACACGACCTTCGCTACCGGTATGACGCCTGACGAGCGCGACAAGAACCCAGAGGCCGCCAATGGCGACCTGCGTCTCATCCCCATGCTGGAAATCGTCATGCCTGGGGATAATCCACCGTTGGTGACCACCAATCCCACTGTCGACTTGAGCTGGCGGGGCGATGTCAGCGGCACCGTGCAGTTGACACAAGTAGGGAGCGACGTTGAGTTCTATTTCGGCGACTGGGCCCGTTCGAATCGCATCTATTTCGAGATTTACGAAGGCCCATGCCAGGCGCTGGAAGATTCCTGGTTTGGTCCCTTTTCGGTGTCGGCCCAGGACGATTTTTATACCATGCGTCACCAGAATCTGCTCGAATTCGCTGATGGCACTCACGCCATCGTAGCCTATGAGGATGATTTGAAAGAGGAACAGGTTTGCACAACCATCGGCAATGTCGTCAACGGGCCGTGGAGCGATGAAATGGTCGATTCCACGATGCTGGAGATCGCGGGGGTCTCCGTGCAGGAGAAGGACGACGACAGTCTTGCGGCGTACGTACCACTCACCATGGTTGAGGACGACCTGGGCTCTGCCCGCGTTGCCTTTGCCGGTCACATGGTCTATTATCCGCAGCGCGGCGGGTGGGGTAATGCCCACGAGGTACGGCTGGTCTGGTTAGTGCAGATGCTCACCGATGTCTGCGACGGCGCAAATTTTACCCCTTCGGCGGCGGCGGAGAGTAACAGCGATCTCTACGATCTGGAATACACGGTGTATTGTAGCAGCGGTGCTAACCGCGTGGAACAATCCCAGATCGTCCACTTCTACGACGATCCCTGGTATCTCACCGGTCTCGACGTGCGCGAGGACTACGGCATCGACCTGGCGGTTGTCCACGAACGCTCCGCCGGTGATGATGACCTCGATAATGACGACCGCCTGTGGACGTTGGCGACCGGTCTGGAGGCCGCTTTCCTCAGCGCGCGGACCGACAATCTTGGAGAGCGTGACTTCACCGTCGAAACCATCGCCGACCGCTTCGATGTGGGAGCCAACAGCACCCTCGAAGAACGGTGGAACATTCCTGCTGGCGCATTGAATGTTCATCTGTACGATAAGGACGATCTACCCTATCGGGATTTTCTCGGGCAAATTCCGATGGAGATCGCGCCGGAGATTCTGGATGCGGCTTTCCTCTCCGACGGCGCTTCCATCACCGAAGCGCCTCTCCTACTCCTCGCCCGCGAAGAACACTTCCGGGGTTTCAACCTCGACGCTTTCGGTGGCTTGAGCAACGCGTCTAGGCAAACCCTCTCTTTCGATGCTGCCGGCGTCCCGCAGAGTGCCGTTGAAACTGTCGCCATTGTGCAGTGGGCGCCGTATCGTTACCGCGATGACGCCTGGGAAGCCTATCCCATCGACGAGTACATGGAAAGCGTACTCGATCCGCGCCTGCGCGATACCTTCCGCCAGAACACCGACTTCTACGATCCCGTCAACGACCCCGATGCCGAGGAGGCGCTAGACGTCGAGGTCAAGGCTGGACAATCGGCTTATCTTGCCTACTACAACGGTCTCGCTTCGACCGTCCAGAGAGGAGCCGAAGTCTATGAGCAATCCGACTTCCTGCAGACCGATCTGGAGCTATACGGATGGGTCAAAAAAGGCTGGACAGGTAATACCAGCTCGGTGACCCGCGCTATCTACACCAAAGTTGTGCCCAAAATCATCGACGCCCTTAACAGTGTCATTGATGCCCTGGTCAAGCGTTTCCGCTTCACCTCGTCTGAGGGGGCGGTTGGCGATTATCTGGCCTACATTCTGAAAAATCCGGGTGCGGGACCGGCAGATCATATCGCGCAGAAGGCGGCCAGGATCGGCAAATGGGCTAAGTTCAAAAAAGCGGTGGCAGGCGCCGTCTCCGATGGCTGGGTTACGCTGACGAAGAAGATCCGGTCGCTGTGGTCCAAGATCAAGACACATAAAGGACTGGCTGTGATTGCGGCGGTGGCAGCCGTTGTGACTCTGGTGACCACGTTGGTCTTTGCTGGTATGGGCGAGTGGGAGATTGCCTTACAAATCGTACTGGTGGCTGTAAGTGCCGTGATTTTGATCAAGGCCGTCTATGATCTGGTGAGCAAGACGGGGCAGACGGCGACCACGACGGCCCAGGCTGCGACGACGGCGGGTAGAAGCGCTGCCAACGCCGCCAGTAAAGCCTCGGTTATTGCATTGGTCATCGGGATCGTCATCGCCTTTGGCTTCTTCCTCTACACGTGGATTTCCAGTGGCGTGCGTATCTTCAGCCTTGCCTTCAACTCTCTACTGGCGCAGACCGTGGCGCAAATCTACGTGCTTACCCTGATGTTCGTCCTGGCGATGAATCCCGTGGGCGCGGTGGTCGCGGCGATTATTGGCGTGATCGATGCTATTGTTATCGCTGTTTGCACCGCCATTGGCGATGAAGCGAAGACCCATTCTGTTGGACAGTGGTTCTGCCAGGGATTGAGCGGTCTGGCGACCAGCGCCATCAAGGACTGGCTTTATGACGCTCATGATCTGGTCGATATGCGCGAAGGAGAAGATCCGCCGCGTCTGCAAATCTTTGGCTTCGATCAGAATTTGGGAACACCGCGCTGGGGCATGTCGAAGCGCAACACGCTGGAGTTCAGCCTCTCGCTCACCAATACCATTCAGCTGGCTCACGTCTTTCCCACGTGGGAGGAGATGCTTGATGGCTGGGAGAGCGGCGAACGCCTCATTCCTGTGGATTGGAAATCGCTGGCCTATGGCTGGATGTTCAACAACAATAAGCTGGATGATGCCACGTTTACCTACGCTTTGCAGACAGAAGAGACCGACATCCACGAGTCGCTCTCTCGTGGCGACATGGAAAACAAATGGACGGCGACGGAGTCGGACTACGGTAAGTATGAGATCGTCCCCTTCTGGATTGCTGGATCTGTTGATATTGCCGGTGTGCCCCTGGAGGAGACGGGGATCAATCGGCCCGTGAGCCTCTATCTTTCCGAGGGCTACGCTTTGCCGATGCAGGAGTGTTGGTCCATTCCGAACCTTGCTATGCTGCCGCCTGGTATCCCTCTCTATTCTCTGATTCCCGTCTGCACCATGCGAACCAATGCCGGCACCACGCATATCGATCTCGGTCAAGAGATTATTCTGGACGTCTTTCCTGCCAACCTCGAACAATTCTACGATCTCGTGGAGAATGATGGCGGGTATTCTCTGGCCTGGGCGCAGGATGGCCCTCAGACGCTGGCCCGCCAGCGCGATGCCGACGGCGATGGGCTGATCAATCAGCGCGACGGGGGTGCCGATCCGGACGACAGCACGCGCGACACCGACGGTGACGGGCTGACCGATTTTTACGAATACAAGGCCGGTACACCTTTGTTGCAACCCGATGGCGATGGCGACGGGTTGGACGATGCACGCGAGGTCCGGCTGGGCACGAGCCCCTACCGTCAGGACACCGACGGCGACGGGCTTACGGATCTGGAGGAGATCACCGGCTGGGAGATTGTCTATGACATCACCGCCGATGGAGAGCAGCTGCGCACCTGGGTCACGTCCGATCCCTTGACCGCCGATGAGGATCTGGATGGCTTCAACGACTTCTTCGAAAAGACCTACGGCTTCCATCCCCGCGTTCCCTCGTCAGACTCCATCCTTGCGCTAGATTCAGACGTGCGGGAGACCGCCGCGCCGCGCCTGCTCTATCGTTTCGAGGATGCAAGCGGAGCTACTGCCTTTGTCGATAGCAGCGGGGATGGACACGCGGCAAGCTGCGCGGCTGACGGCTGTCCCGAGGTTGTAACAGGACGTTATGGCAACGCCCTGCACTTTGATGGCGCAGACGATTGGGTCGAGACAGCTGATATCAATACCGGCAACAACTTCACTCTGGCCTTTTGGCTCAATCCTGCATCCACGTCCGACGGGCAAGCGTTTATCAGCAAACATGGACCGGGCGGGGCTAACCGGGTCATTGTCGGCTTCCGGCATGGCGGCTACAACGTCAGTATCCGGGGGAAGAACCACTTCGGTGGCACACCTACGACCGGCTGGCAGCACATTGCCGTTGTCGTAGAGACGACGTGGCTTAACCAGACTAAAGTCACCGTTTATCGCGACGGCAACGTCTTATGGCAGCACATGCTAAATACCGTCGTCGGAGATCTTTCCGGTCGACCGTGGTCCCTGGGGCAGGAATGGGATTATGCTAACACGAGCGATTTTTTCCGGGGGATGCTGGATGAAGTCGCCGTCTTCGATTACGCCCTCAGTCAGACTGAGGTTCGCCAGACGATGCACGCGCGCTATAATCCCAACGATCTCATCGTGATGCCGGACACAGCCTTCGATTACGAGGCCACCGTCACCAATGAGCTGCTGGGCCGCGAGGCGCAGGGCCTGCTCACCACAGACTTCCCGCAGGAATTCGCCGGCAACACCGTCGCGCCGCAATCCTTCGTCCTGCACCCGCAGGAAGAGGCGCTCATCGACGGGCAGGTCACCATCGGTTCCGTCGTGCCCTCCGGCCCCATCAGCCTGACGCAGGTTGCCGGAGGCATTATCACCGATTGGCGTGAGCAGTCGGGCTTCGCCGAGCTCTGGCTGCCCCTCAACGAAGCGACGGACGTGACCGAGTTCCAGGATTACTCCGGCGTCACGCCCCCGCGCAATGGGAGTTGTTGGAGCTACCGCTGCCCGGCCCGGCAGCAGGCGGGCTATTTCGACTACGGCGTGACCTTTGACGGCAGCAACGACACCATCGTGCTGCCTGACGCCGAAACGCTGGGCCTCAAAGATAGCAGCTTCACCGTCTCCGCGTGGGTCAAGGCCGCCAACGCCACTGCCGCAGGTTATCAGGCCTTTTTTGGCACTGACGAAGCGGCGACGAACAAAGGTCTCATCCTCGGTCTCAATGAGGGCAAACTGCACATGGGGTTCTACAACAACGGCTTTACCAGCAACTACCCGCTGGCGAACGATGTCTGGTATCACGTCGTGTTCCGTTACAACAAAGAGGAGCAGGTGATGGCTATCTTTGTCCAGGGCGAGCGGCGCGCGGTCGAAAGTGGGCACGCAGCCTTCCAGGGAACAGACAACGTCCGTCTCGGTCGCGCCTTCGGCGGACACCACTTCAATGGGACCCTCGACGATGTGCGCGTCTACGCGCGCGCGCTGACCCACAACGAGATCCGCGCACTCTACAGTCAGCCCGTGCTGCGCATGGATTTTGAACCCAGCGGCACGCTGCGCCAATTCCTCGATAGCTCGGGTTTTGGCAACGTCGCAGCCGGTGACACGTGTCCCATCGTGCCTAGCAGCAGGGGTCTCCGGGGGGCGGCGGCAGAATTCAACGGGATGCAGGAATGCACACTGGCTGGGGCCATCTTACCCAATTTGAACTTCAACCAGAGCGCTTTCACCTGGTCAATGTGGCTAAAACCCACCGGGTACGAATCGCATCCGCAGGGCGTGTTAGGCAATTATCTCAGTTACCGCACCACGGCCGACAATAACCTGGATTATGAAGATGATCTATGGGCGCGCCGCAGTTATCCCAGTCTCTTCCGGGTGGGGAATGCTCTGCGCTTTGGGTTCGGCGCTGGGGATCACTGGGAGTACGTGGATACCGACGACGTCTTGACGCGGAATGCCTGGAACCACGTCGTCGTCACCTTTGGTTCGGTGTATGACGAGGACGGCAATTTCTTACGTAACGAGGTTAATATCTACGTGAATAACGAGCAGGTCAAATCGCAAGGATTGGGGGAGTCTGCGCCGCAGCACGCCATGCTCATGAATGCATCTATCCTTCTGGGCCGGGCCAGCCGACAAGGACGCCTCTACATCGATAAACTTAAAGTAGAAGATGAGAAAGACGGTCCAGGCAAGGCCGAAATCTGTATGGCCTGGGATGGAGAGGAGATTTACAACGAAGATAAACTCCACGACAACGGCGGCGATGGCCAGTGGTACGACGTCGATCATACCGAGATTTTCTACGATAGCGGTACCCTGCGCATGTGGGAAGATGATCATGATCACAATCCTGGATTCAACGAGCGTTGCGGCGGCGCGCCTGACGCCGACGACGACGAGCTGGACTGCGGCTGGTCGCCTTCCGACGGCTGTGGTGAGATCTTTGATAATAGAACGGACGACGGTTTCCCCACATTTGACGCCGAGTTCTCTGGTGACTCTGAGGGTCTGCTGCGTTTGAACTACCAGAATCCGGCGCTGGCTTACGAGGGCAAGATCGACGAGCTGGTGATGTACAAACGCGCGCTGAACGCCGAGGAAGTGCAAGAGCTCTACTTCTCTGCCTCGGCAGCGTTGCGCCTGCCCCTCGATGAAGCGCCCGGCAGCTGGAGCTTCGAGAACGCCGTGAGCCTGGAGGGCCAGACCGACGCCTACTGTGCCGGCGATACCTGTCCCACGTCTGGCGTGCGTGGGCGCGATAATCAGGCGGTGCTCTTTGACGGCGTGGACGATGCCCTCACCACCACGCTGACGCTGGATCAATCATCCGACAGCCCCGGCGTGACGTTGATGGCGTGGGTCTACCCGCACAGCACCAGCAGCGGTGAGCATCACGTTATCAGCACGCACGCGGGGAATGACCACCGGTGGTCGATCCTTCGCTATGGCGACAAGTGGGCCTTTTATACGGGCGCGGGTCGCCAAACGACCTATGCTACAGTGGATGTGGGGCGCTGGCAGCACATCGCCATCGTTTACGATCCGCGTAGCGGGGAGACCGATTTTTACAAGAACGGAGTGCAGGAGTTCCATGGTATTTATGGCATCACCTATCATGCCAGTAGTCACCCCCTCACTATTGGGAGCAGATCGAGTGGGGGAAAGTATTTCGATGGTCTCATCGACGATGTGCGCGTCTTCCAGGGCGCGCTCTCCCAGGCAGATGTACAAACGCTTTATCACACTGCGCCGCTCCTTCATTTTAACCTCGATGAGCCCCTCGATGCGGAGACCTTCGTCGATGCCACGGGCAGCGGCCATATCCTACGCTGTAACCGCACCGGCTACTTCGAGAATCACTGCCCGCTTGTAGGAGTACCGGGCCGTATTGGGACCGCCGTTCAGTTCGACGGTCAGAACGATGCACTGTACGGCGCAGAGTTGGATGACCTGGAAGCCTTCACCTTCGCCGCCTGGGTCAAACCGACGGCGCTCCGAGACACAGCGCAGCCTGTGATGAGACTTCAGGCGCTGAATGGCCTTCGTACGGCTGTTTTGCGCCTTCGCCCCGACACGCTCATTCCCTATCTACAGCTCCGCTACGAGAATGATTATACGTCAGGCGTCATCGTTGAGGGCAAAACACCGCTGATCCTCGAGCAGTGGAATCACGTCGCTGCCACTTACGACCTCGCTGGGCAGCGACTGCGGCTCTACGTCAATGGATACGAGCAAGATAGCGGCTCTACCCCTCTGCTGTCGGTGAAACCCTGGACTTTGTTGCTGGGAAATGCCTTAAACGTTAACACGGCGGAGTGGGATTACTTCACCGGCGGCATGGACGAGGTGCTCCTCTACGACCGCGCCCTGGGGCCTTTTGAGGTGCGCGATCTCTTCCGTTATCAAGCCATGTGGGTAGAGGATCGTCAGAGTCATCGCGTCCTTGTCGATGACGATGTACCTACGTCGAATCTGGCTTCGTTTACTCCTGACTTCCCTTACCAGGCGAATGCGTACCAGCAGAAGTTGATCGCGGCCTACGACGATACGTCCAATGTGACCGTCGTCGAGCTGGGCGTACAGAAAGATGGGCAGAGCAACCCCACCTGGTATGCTGCGCCGCGCTGTCTCGAAGGTACGGCCTGGTGTCCCGGCTTTGATCCCACCGTTCTGGGCGGTGAGGGGACGTACACGCTCAAGACCCGTGCTATTGACAGCGTGGGCCATCGCGAGTCGCCGTCCACGGTTTACACGCTCTACGTCGATGCGACGCCGCCCAACGCAACCACTTCGATTGCCGACGGC